>NZ_JAATJI010000001.1:2100000-2395000 GCF_011927825.1 Polymorphobacter fuscus
CCTGGGCGCCGCCAGTCGCATCCCGGGCATCACACCGGCGGCGTTGGTGGCGTTGCTTCCCTTTGCGCGCCGCGCCGCATGATCGGCCGCAACGATTTCGCGGCCGCTTATGATGTTCCACGTGAAACATTGGCCGCGCTGGACACTTACGCGGCCCTGCTCGCCGAATGGCAGCAGCGGATGAATCTCGTGGGTCCAAGCACCCTGCCGCATCTCTGGAGCCGGCACTTTGCAGACTCGGCACAGCTGCTTGCGCTCGCCGGCATGGGTCGCGGATGGCTCGATATCGGCGCCGGCGCCGGCTTTCCTGGCCTTGTCCTGGCGATCCTCGACCCTGACGCTCGCTTCACACTCGTCGAATCGATTGCCAAAAAGTGCCGGTTTCTGGAGGCTGTGACCGACGCGCTCGGCCTGGGGGCGCGCGTCACCATCGATAACCGCCGAATCGAAACGCTGCCGCGCCAGAAGTTCGATATTGTCACCGCGCGGGCGCTGGCATCGCTCGATCAGTTGTTCGGTTGGGCACTTCCCTATGCAGGCTCCGGCACGAAATGGGTGTTGCCCAAGGGTGCGCGCGTCGAAGCGGAATTGGCCATTGCCATCGAGCGATTCGCATTCGACTATAGCCTGGTGCCAAGCCGCACCGACGATGCCGCCCGTATCGTGGTCGCCAGCGGAGTGAAGCGCCGATGATCATTGCAGTTGCCAACCAGAAGGGCGGAGTCGGCAAGACGACGACAACCGTAAATCTTGCAACGGCACTCGCCGCCACCGGCCAGTCCGTGCTCGTCATCGATATCGATCCGCAGGGCAATGCCTCGACCGGGTTCGGCATCGACCGTCGCACCCGCGCTGCATCGGTTTACCAGGTCTTGCTTGGCCAGATCGCCGCCGAGGAGGCGCTACAGACCACACGCATTCCGGGCCTGTCGGTCATGCCGTCCAACGCAGCGCTGTCCGGCGCGGAGATCGAGCTCGTCGATCTCGACCGCCGCAGCCATCGGCTGGAAGCCGCCATCGACAGTCTTGGTCATTTCGATCACGTGCTGATCGACTGTCCACCTTCGCTCGGCCTGCTCACGGTCAACGCGCTCGTCGCCGCCGATGGCGTGCTTGTACCGATGCAGTGCGAATTCTACGCGCTCGAAGGGCTCAGCCAGTTGCTCGGGACCATCGAGCGCGTGCGCACCGGTCTCAATCCGCGGCTGCACCTGCTCGGCATCGTCCTGACCATGGTCGATCGTCGCAATCGCCTGACCGAGAATGTCGCCGACGACGTGCGGGCGGTCATGGGCGACAAGGTGTTCAAGACCGAAATCCCCCGCAATGTCCGGCTGTCCGAGGCGCCCAGCCATGGCCTGCCGGCGCTGCTCTACGACAGCCGCTGCGCCGGGTCAGAGGCCTATGTCGCCCTGGCGCGCGAATTCCTGGGCCGTTCGCGCCCGCTGCCTGCCACCAAGGTTGCTTGATAAATGGCTGAAAAGAAACGTGTTTCTGGCCTCGGCCGCGGCCTTTCGGCGTTGCTGGAGGAAGCTGCGACACCGCGCGATGCGAATGACCCCGGCGTCGCCCGCATCGCCGTCGCCGACATCGGTGCCAATCCGACCCAGCCGCGCCGGCACTTCGACACCACTGCGATGGATGACCTCATCGCTTCGGTGCGCGCCCATGGCGTCCTGCAACCCATCCTCGTCCGCCCGGTCGCCGCGGGCCGCTATGAAATCATCGCCGGCGAACGCCGCTGGCGCGCGGCGCAAGCTGCGGGTCTGCACGAAATGCCGGCCGTGGTCCGCCCGCTCGACGACCGCACCGCCTTTGAAATCGCCCTCATCGAGAACATCCAGCGCAGCGACCTGAACGCCATCGAGGAAGCGCGCGGCTACAAGCGGCTGATCGAGGACTTCGGCCATACCCAGCAGGTGCTGAGCACCATCGTCGGCAAGTCGCGCAGCCATGTCACCAATCTGATGCGCCTGCTCGATCTGCCCGAGGCCATCCAGACGATGGTCGAAAACGGCGCGCTTGCCATGGGGCACGCCCGCGCGCTGATCGGCGCCGCCGATCCCGTCGCCCTCGCCCGCCGGGTGGTTGCCGAAGGGCTGTCGGTCCGTTCGATCGAAGCGCTGGTCGCCGGCAAGCCGCCTGCCCGGCCCCGCGATGCCACCTTGGCGCCGGCTTCCCCGGCCGCCGCCAACGACGCCAATGTCGACGCGCTCGAAATCCAGCTCGCCGATGCGCTCGGCATGCCGGTGGCGCTCAGCGTCGCGCCGGGTGCCACCAGCGGCAGCATCACCGTGCGCTTCGACAGCCTCGACCAGCTCGACTGGTTGTGCGTCAAGCTGATCCAGGCCTGAGGGATCGACGCCCTCAGATCTTGCGCATGCGCCCGATGAAGAACCCGTCCATCCCGCCTTCGGCTTCGAGCGTGCCAGGCAATGTGCGTACCCAGCCATCGGTGGTCGGCTGCAACCCCAGCGGCAATTCTGCCGCTTCGAACGGCGTGCGCGGCAGCGTCGCGACCACGCGCTCGGCGATGCGCTCGCCCTCCCGCGGATCGAGCGAGCAGGTCGCATAGACGAGCGTGCCGCCCGGCTTCAGCCACGCCGCGGCGCGTCGCAGGAGCGCCGCCTGCAACAATGTCAACGGTGTCAGGTCACGCGCGCCCTTCAGGTGCAGGACATCGGGGTGGCGGCGGAAGATGCCCGTCGCCGAACATGGCGCATCGAGCAGGATATGGTCGAACAACTGCCCCGGTTCCCACCGCAAGGCGTCGCCGGCCGCCAATGTCGCCGGCAACCCGGTGCGCGCCAGATTTTCGCGCACGCGCTCCAGCCGTGCATCGGACACGTCGAGCGCCGTCACCGCAGCCCCCAGCGCCGCCAGTTGCAGCGTCTTGCCCCCCGGCGCAGCGCACAGGTCGAGAACGCTGTCCCCGGCCTTTGCCCCCAGCAGCCGCACCGGCAGCGACGCCGCCAGGTCCTGAACCCACCAGGCGCCCTCGGCGAACCCCGGCCATTCGGTCAACGCACCGCCCAGATCCTTGTGGCGCCGCACCCGGACATGGCCCGGCATCAACGAAACGCCGCCAAGCGCCGCCGCCCAATGCGCGGTCTCGCCCGCATCGCGCAACGTCAGGTCGGTCGCCGGCTCCTCGGCGAGCGACCGCGCCGCCGCCTCGGCGACATCCGCCCCCCAGTCCATCGCCCAGCGGATGGCGAACAGGTCGGGCAGATGCGGCACCTCGGGCAGCGCTGCATCGCGGCGCATCAGATTGCCGAGCACGCCATGCACCAGCCGGCGCGGCCCGCCTTCGACCAGCGGCAGCGCCGTCGCAACGGCGGCATGTTGCGGCGTACCCAGCTTCAGCCAGCCGGCGAGCGCGATGCGCAGCACCATCCGCGCCCGCGCATCCTCCGGCAACGGCTTGGGAGTTGCCGAATCGATCAACGCGTCGAGGTCGGGCAACCAGCGCAGGACCGTCGACGCCAGGTGCCGCGCCAGCGCCCGGTCGTTGGCCATGGTGATGCCGTCGAGGCTCGACTCGATCGCCAGTTCGAGCGGCGTGCCGCGCCCCAGCACCGCCATCAGCAGGCGCAGCGCGCCTTTGCGCGCCGGTACACCCTGGGTCGCCTGGACGGGCTTTTCCTTCTGCATGCGTGGCTCGAAACTAGCGATCACCGCCTCCTATGAATGCGCCGATGCGCTTGAAATATGTCGTCGGATACAACCGGGTCATCAGGTCGACAAAGCGTGCGTCCCTGCCGATCAGCACGCGGTGCTGGCGCCGTTCCATGCCGGCGACAATCGTGGCCGCGGCCTGTTCGGGCGTCGTCTTCGCTGCCTTTTCGAATTCGGCGCCGAAGTCGAGGTCGGTCCTCTGCCCCGGCATTCCGGCAATATGCTTGGCATTGCGCGCCACATTGGTTTTCACCCCGCCGGGGTGGACACGGATCACGCAGATGTTCGGGTCGGTGACGCCCAGTTCGATATACAGCGCCTCGGTCAGCCCGCGAACCGCATATTTGGAGGCATTATAGGCACTTTGGGTCGGATATCCCATCATTCCGAACACCGATGAGATGTTGACCAGCCAGGCGTCCCCTGTCGCTGCCGCCGCCTGGCGCAAATGCGGCAGCGCGGCGCGGCAGCCTTCGACGACGCCGCCGAAATTGACCGCCATCACCCGGTCGAAATCGGCGCGCGGCGTTTCGGCGAACGGCGCCGTCACGCTCAATCCGGCGTTGTTGATGATTCCGTCGAGCCGCCCGAATTCGGCCGCCGCCCCGTCGATCCAGGCGGTCAGCGCCACATTGTCGGTCACATCGAGCGTCGTTATGCGCGCCGGGCGGTTGCCGAGCAGGCGCTTCGTTTCAACCAGTCCGGCCGCGTCCTTGTCGGATAGCGCCAGCACCGCGCCCTTGTCGGCGAGATGCAGCGCCAGCGCGCGGCCGATACCGCTGCCGCCGCCGGTTATCGCGATCACCCTGTTGTCGAACGTCCCGGCCATGATGTCGCCGCCCCTTTCGCCGCGCGCACCGCGAGCCTATTTCTTCCCCACCTAGCGCAGATGCGCGTCTTTCGGAAACCCGGCCATGAATCGTCCGCCCAATTCCGGCTATGTGCCGCCGAAATCCCCGCCGGTGCCCCAGCCGGACCCGTTGCCGCCCGCAGATGCACCGCAGGAAGTCGGCGGCCGGGCCGGACCCGACCCGGTACGCTATGGCGATTGGGAAAAGGCCGGGGTGGCGGTCGATTTCTGACCCTGATCGACTATATCGGGCGGCAAAAGGGGTTTGCATGACGATATTGCCGAGAATGTCCGCCTTTGCCGAACCTGGTCTCGAAAGGGCAGATGATGCAGCTTTCCCGGCGTGACGTGATGGCAACACTGGCAATGGCGGCAGCGACGCCGTTGCCAGCGGCCACGGCGGCGGGCGGTGTCGTCAAGCCGCGCCGCCTGCGCCCCGGCGACACCATCGGCCTGATCGAACCGGCATCCGCCAGCGACGAGGCGATGCAACTGACCATGGTCGAAGAAATGGTCACTGCCATGGGGTTGAAGCCCAAGCGCGCGCCCAATTTGGCGAGCCGCCACGGCTATCTGGGCGGCACCGATGAAAGCCGCGCCGCCGATGTCAACGCCATGTTCCGCGACCCGCAGGTCAAGGCAGTGTTCGCGGTGCGCGGCGGCTGGGGCAGTGCCCGGATGCTCCCGCTTCTCGATTGGCCGATGCTCCGCGCCAACCCCAAGCTGCTGCTGGGGTTCAGCGATATCACCGCGCTGCACATGGCGATCGCCGCCAAGGCCGGCTTTGTGACATTGCACGGCCCCAATGCCGGCAGCGCATGGGGCACGGCATCGGTTGCACATTTTCGGGCCATTGCCTTTGATGGCGCCACGCCGTTGCTGGTCAATCCGCCCGGCACCGAAAACCGGCTGGTGCAACGGCTGTGGCGCACCCAGACGATCGGCGGCGGGCGGGCGCGCGGGCGGCTGCTGGGCGGCAACCTCACCGTGCTGACGGCGCTGGCGGGCACGGAATACATGCCGGATTTTTCGGGCGCGATCCTGTTCCTGGAGGATGTCGACGAGGCCGAGTACCGGATCGACCGGATGTTGACCCAATTGGGCCAGGCCGGGGTGCTGGGCAAGGTGGCGGGCGTGGTGTTCGGACAGTGCACCAACTGCACGGGATCGAGCAGCGGGCGTTATGGCGGCTTCACCGTGACCGACCTCCTGACCCACCACCTCGGGCGGCTCGGTGTGCCGGCCTATCAGGGCGCCTGGTTCGGCCATATTGCCGACCAGTTCACCCTGCCCGTCGGTGGGATGGTTGAAATCGACGCCGACGCCGGCACCATCAAGTTGCTGGAACCCGCAGTGGTCTGACGCAATAGCGGCAAAAGGGCGGCGCACCCGAACAGGTCGTGACCGATGTCGGCGGCTGGCAAGATGTCCGGCGCCGATCCCGAAAGCTGCGAGCGACCGCCGGCCTTGTGGGCACCCTTGCGGCCAACGTCCGCGAAGCGACGGGCAAAAAGCGACACTTGTGCGGTGAAAGCCCGACAAATGTTCCAACAGGTTCGGATCGCGGCAAACGCTGCACGGTCGCGGGAGCGGTCGACAGGACGCATCCGTAAAGAACATGTCTTGAGAACCGCGGCCTGGCACTGCAATGCGTCATTGTCCAGATGGCGGGGTTGAGCGGGAGGACCGACTTGCAGGTCAGTGAGGTCGAGGCGACCACGAGCAATGGCCCCGACATGGATGTCGAGGCGCGTGCCAAGGCGATCCGCGCTGGTGCCCGCATGAGCATTCCGGGCATGGCGATCATGTCCGTGGTGCTGGTCTTTGTTCATATATGGTTCCGGCCGCGCGTTCAAACGCCGCTCCATCTCGATCTCTGGCTCGCCTTCATGGGCGGCGTCGTGCTGTTCTGGTCGGCCAGCATGGTCGCATTCGCCAGGCAGAGGCCCGAGGCCACAGAAACCGTGGCGACCTGGGCAGTGTGCGGCAAAGTCATACAGGCGGGGCTCAATATCGGCATCGCTGCCAGTCCTTGGGTGTTGCTGCCCGGCACCGATCCCGCACTCCAGTATTTCACCACCATGATGTACGTCTGGTATGTCGGGGTGACGACCATGACGAGCAACGCCGGCGTCCCGATAAGTCGCTGGGAAGTGGCGCTTCTGACGCTGTCATCTGCAAGCTTTGCCCTGACCCAGACGACGCCGTACAGCATACCGGTCGCACTGCTCATCGTCCTGATCGGCCTGACCATGCTCGGTCTCAGGAGGCTGGTGCAGAGCACCGTCTCTGCGGCGCTTGCGGCAGAGGTGTTGAGCGCCCAGGCTGCAGCCGCGACGCGCGAGGCGCTTGCTACGGTCGCTGGCGAACGCGATTCCAAGACACGCTTCATCGCATCGGCAAGCCATGATCTGCAACAGCCGCTGGCAGCCGCTGCGCTTTATCTCGAAGCGGCTGTGGCAAGTGGTCAGGGCGAAGTGCGGGAACGGGCGATCATGGGCGTACGATCGTCGCTCGCCTCCACGACGGCGCTGATCGACAGCATGCTCGACCATTTGCGGCTTGAAGCTGGCGCCGCGGAAGCCAAGGTCGGCGAGGTCCCGATCGATCCCCTGCTGCAGGCTGTCGCAATTCAGCATCAGCCATCGGCAATCGCCGCGGGCATCGCACTGGTGGTGAAGTCCGGTCGAGGCCAGATCCTGGCCGATGCCGCGATGGTGCGTCGGGCCCTCGGCAACCTTGTGGCCAATGCCGTCCGCCACTCCGGTGGAAGCCGGGTCGTTGTCGGCGCCCGCCGACGCAGCAGCGTTGTGGACATCTGGGTCATCGACGATGGCCGCGGCATGCCACCCGGTCACGAGGAATGGCTGTTCACGGACTATGGCGCCGGACCCGCGGACACCGCTGGCCTGGGCCTTGGCCTCGCTTCGGTTCGGCGCCAGGCCGAACTGCTCGGCGGCAGCGTTGCGCTCGATACGCGCTGGCGCCGAGGCGCGGCGTTCAGGCTCACGCTGCCGAGTGCCTGAACGCCGCCTCCACGGGGTCAGAAGGTGAAGCGCAGCCCCGTGGCAAAGCTGTGGCTGCGCAGCCGCCCGACGTCGAACCCGGAAGTCGCGTCATAGGCGATATTTGCCCCGTTGGCGCTGCGGTAACGATAGTCGAGCGTCACGGCGACCGTCTTCGATACGGCAAACGCGGCACCGGCACCCAATTGCCATGCAAACCGACCCTTGCCTTCGCCGTCGATCTCGAAGCCCGAAATGCCGAGGCCGCCGCCGACATAGGGCGTCACGACCGATCCGGTCGGGAAATCGACCCAGGCGCTGGCCAGCGCAGACAGCCGGCGCAGGCGGCCGCCGTCGAAGGTGATGCTGTTGCCGCTGGCGCTGCAACCATCGGCTTCGAGGTAATCGCACACATCGGCGATGTCCGCGGGATCGAGCGTCACCGGCGCGCCGTTGATCGAGACGATGTCGAGCGACTTCACCTTGTTGCGAGCATAGCTCAGCTGCAGATCGGCACGGATCGGGCCGAAGTCATATCCGATGAGGCCGCTGAACTCAGCCGCCGATTTGAAACGAAGCGAGCCATCGGCCCGGTCGGTCGCGCCACTGCCGCCGAACGTGCCGCCGGCGTCATAATAACCGATATCGGTCGATTGCAGCGTCGCCAAGCCAACGCCGAGCCCAATGTAGACCCCCGTGTTGTCGCTTTCGGCCGCAGCGGCACTGCCGGCCATCGCCGAGGCGACAAGCGCGGCCGTAAGAATTCTCGAACGCATTGAAATCCCCTGGTTTGCAAGCGATGGCACCGGTCGCCACCTGATGCGGTTCCTAGAAGGACGCTGGCCTGTGCGCATCGCCCGAACGGGCGACCCGCATGGCCGATGGCCCGGATGGCTGGATCGGCTATGGGTTCAACGCTATCGACGTGTTCGGGATGAGCTTGGGGACAGAACTGGTGTCATCAACTGCCGCTGCGGTCGTCCCGCTGCACCGCTGTCTCATTGCCGACGATCACCCGCTCCTGCGGGATTCCTTGGCGATGTTGATCACCGCCCGCTGGCCGGCAGCGGAGGTCCTGACCGCCGGCAGCTTTCCGGACGCATGGAGCCGTGCTGCCGAGGCCCCTGACCTTTGCATTCTCGATCTGGCAATGCCGGGTGCGGACCCGCTTGCCGGCGTCGCCGGAGTGCGTGCCGCGGCTCCCGACAGCCGTATCGTTATCGTCACCGGATCCGACGAGGATTCCGTGCTGCTCGGCCTGGTCGCCGCTGGCATTGCCGGATTTGTGCCCAAGCGTTTGCCGTCGCCACTCCTGCTTGCCGCGATCGAACTGGTGCTCGCGGGTGGTCGCTACCTGCCCGATCGGCTTGCCGAAATCGCTGTCGAGAACGAGCAGAGTCGCCGCTGCGCCGCGCCGGTGACGCCCCGGCAGGTCGAGGTGCTCCGCCTGATGGCCGCCGGCCTGACCAACAAGGCGATCGCCAAAGCGCTGGGCGTGTCGCCGGCGACGGTGAAAACGCACGCAGCCCTCGCCATCTCGGCTGTTGGCGCCACCAACCGTACCGATGCCGCGATCCGAGCCGCCGCCGCAGGACTCATATAGCCGGCTTTATGGCCACGGCCGGGTCACCCCGCGTCAGTTCCGGCGGTGAAGAGGGCAGAGCGCTGCACTATCGTGCGATCGCCTGGCGCAGCATAGGTCCGTGATGGCCGAACACATCCTCTACAGTTTCCGTCGCTGTCCGTATGCGATGCGGGCACGATTGGCGCTGGCTGCGAGCGGCACGCGCTACGAGCTCCGCGAAGTTCGGCTTTCCCGCAAACCGACGGCCTTGTTGTCGGCATCGCCCAAGGGCACCGTCCCCGTCCTCCAGACCGCCGATGGAACGGTGATCGACGAAAGTCTGGCGATCATGCGTTGGGCCCTGGCCACCCATGACCCGGAAAATTGGCGCACGCGCGATGACCCGGCGCTGATCGCCATCAATGACGGCATGTTCAAGCACCATCTCGACCGCTACAAATATCCCGATCGCCACGCTTCAGACCCTGACAGCCATCGCGAAAGCGGCTTGCGGTTTCTGCGCGACCTCGAGGCACGGATCGCGATTGCTGGCCAACTCTGCGGATCGGCGCGGGGTCTGGCAGACGCCGCGATCATGCCGTTCGTCAGGCAGTTCGCCGGAGTCGATCCGGACTGGTTCGAAGCCCTGCCGCTCCCCTGTCTGAAGGCCTGGCTTGCGGACCACCTTGCTTCGGATCTGTTCGGCACGATCATGTATCGGTCTGCACCCTGGTCCCAGGGCGACGGGCCCTGCATTGTGCAGGGTTCGGAGCATATCTAGGGGTCAAGCCAAGCCGGTGCGCCTGCCACTGCGCCGGCGTTCGAGCATGATCTCCTCTCAGGCCGTCAGATAGGGTTCCCGCGGGACATCGGCAGGTACCGTGACGGGCGGCATCGGTTGCGACGCTGCCTGAGCGAGCCAGTCTGCACCGCCGTCGCGGCCACGGGTCGAGCCGTCGCCACGCGTACTGACCCGTCCGTAGACCCGCTGCTCGCGGTCGCTCGGCGTGCCGCCGAACATCGCCGCGATGTTGCCATATGTCGCGGGGTCGCGACCATCGAGGCTGAGCCGGTCGTTGAGGTAGCAGGCCGTCGCCCAGGCGGTTTCCGGGTCGGGCGTCATCGCGATGATGCGCTTGGCCCAGTACATGCGCAGATTGTTGTGCATCCAGCCGAGGCCCAGGAACTGGCGCTGGCACGCGTTCCAGCTTTCGTCCCGCGTCTCGCCGCGAAGCAGCGCCGACAGGCTTTCGCACGCGGGCCTCGCATCTTCGGCATGCACGGCCAGCGTCTCGCGCGCCCAGGCGGCGACGCGGTCATAATGTTCGGGCGCTGCCAGGCTGCGCGCCTGATAGTGAAACCACTCCCGCCAGCCGAGCAATTCGTCGGCGAACTTTGCCTTGTGCCGCGTCCCGGCCGCCGCGGCCGCGACCGCCTGCATGACCTCGCGCGGACCGATCACCCCGAAATGCAGATAGGGCGACAGGCCGCTTGCACCCTCGGCCTTGGTGGCATCATTGCGCGTCGCGGCATAGTCGGGCAGCACGTCGGCCGTCAGCCGCGCCAGTTGCGCCAGGGCGGCCGCGCGACCGGCGGCGAAGACCGGGCTGGCTGGCAGGCTGTGGTCGATCTGCAATCCGGCGACGAGCGCGTCGAGATCCATCGCCTCCAACCGGTCAGGCTCGAACGGCAGCGCGCCGTCGAACGGCGCAACGGCGGCGACCTCGTCCTCGCTCCGCGTCCAACCCGCGCGTTCGGGCTCGTGGCGGCGCAGGAACGCGAACCGGCCGCCAATGCCCTCACCCAGAACGGCGGGTGGCACCAGGCAGGCGGCGTTGACCGCGAACACGGGGACCAAAATCCGCGCCGCGACACTTTCCGCCTGCCACCGCGCAACGAAGGTCGGCTGGTCCTCCAGCACCACGGCGGCAGCGTCGTTGCCGAGCCGGTATACGAGCCCCTTCTCGCGGCGTTCCGCGCGATCGACGTGCTGGACACAGGCAAGGCCACGCGCTCGGCAGCCGATCGCGAGGTCGCGGCTGGCACCCAGGATGAAGTGATGCAGCCGGTCCGAGGCGTAGGGATAGTCCTCGCGCACGCCGTGATAGACGAGCACCGGCAGCCCCAGCGCATTGCCGAGCCTGATGGCGGCGTCGATCACCGGGTTGTCCCGGGCGCGCAGGGCCTGCTGGAGCCAGCACAGGACATAGCCTCCCCCACCCGCCAGGTCGTGCGCGTTCATCGCGCGGACCCGCGGCGCTTCGCGCCAGTCGAACAGGCCCGGGGGGAGGGGAATTGTCAGCACCGCGTGCTCGACAAACGCTAGCGCAGGGTCGCGCCCGCCAACCGCGCCGTCGCCGAAAGTGTGGTCTGCGCCGCGTTCAGGCCGAGCAGGAAATCCTTGTCGCTATACGTGGTGTAAAGGTCGGTCGGCTGGTGCCACTGCGGGTCCCAGCCGCTCCCGACCTGGGCGCCGCGTTCGTTCTCGCGCAGACTCACGGCTGGCGCCAGATCCATGAACGGCGTCGAGTCGGTATTGGTCATATGGCGTCCGACCGTGGCCGGATAATCTGTAGCGTAACGCTCGTTCGCCGCTTGCAGCACCCCGGCCAGTTCCTGCGACTGGGCGGCGAGCTTCGACGCGGCCTGGAATTCGATGTTCACATCGGCCTCGGGACGCTGCTCGGGACTGACGCTGCCGTCGGCCCGAGGCATGCCGTGGTCGAACAACATCATGTCGTGCTGCATGACGCCGAGCCACTTCGGCTCGGGGTAGCGGCCCGATCCGGCGGGCGACTCCTTGCCTTGCAGGGCGGCGCGCTGCGCGACATAGGCTTTGGCGCCGTTCAGCCCCGTTTCCTCATTGTTCCACAAGATGAAGCGGATCGATCGGTCGGTCTGGACATCGGGGCTGCTGAACACGCGCGCCAGTTCCATCACCAGCGCGGTCCCCGAGCCGTCGTCATTGGCGGCCTCGCCAAAGCCAATCCCGTCCATATGGGCGCTGACGATATACATCTCGCCCGGATGGCCGGTCCCGACCTTGGTGCAATAGACGGATTCGCGCGGTCCCGGCACCGCGGGCGGCGCGTTCAGCGCCCGGATCCGGGCGTCGGGCTGGGCATCGGGGTCGTTGTTGACCCCGGTCTTGCGCGTGAAGCCGCGCGAGCGCCCACCGCCGACCGACAGGCCGGGTTCGTCCGACCCGGCCGCGACCGCAGCCCTGGCCGGCGCGGTCCTGTGCACGGGCTCCGCGCCGAAGGTGTATTGGACGCGCTCGGTATTGGTGCACCCGTAACTCTTGAGCTGGGCTTCGATCCAGTCGAGCGCGGCGCGGTTGCGGGCGGTTCCCTGGCGGCGGTCGCCGAACTGGGTCAGGCCTTTGATCGTCGCCTTGTACCGCTCCAGATCGAGCCGCTTCACCAGCACGCGAACCGGATCCGCCGTCGGCGCTGCCGGCTGGGCCAGGACTGGCGCGGCGAGGACTAGGGCGGTCAGCGCCGAGAGGACTCTCAAGGCGCGCTTCGCGTTCGGTTGCGGCGGCATGTCGTTCATCAGGTCCCCTTTTCACCGCCACGACCCGCAAGGGATCCGTGGCTCTCGACTTCACCCTAGTCGAGGACCGGCCAATGGACATACCCGAAATGCAGCCGCCGGACGCCGACGCCCGTCTCGACCCGCCCGGCCATCAATTGCTCGGATGACGCGAACCGTTCGGCGCCGGTGCACCCGTGAGATCGTGCAGCCGCTCGATCATCCCGGCATCCAGCTTGAGGGCGGACGCCAGCCTGGCCAGATAATCGCGTTCTGCCGGCGTGTCGATATTGGTCGTGATAAGCGCAGCCAGATAGACCTCCATTGCGACCTCGGGGCGCTGGACGTCCGCCCCCAGCCGCTCAAGGTCGACCGGCTCGGCGACTTGCGTCCGCACGAGCTGCCGTTCCTCCTCGGTGGCGTCATCCGGGCTCATCCGTCCGAGCAGCTTCTCCATCTCCGCCGCGTCGATCTG
Organism: Polymorphobacter fuscus; assembly: GCF_011927825.1. Classification (NCBI taxonomy): domain Bacteria; kingdom Pseudomonadati; phylum Pseudomonadota; class Alphaproteobacteria; order Sphingomonadales; family Sphingosinicellaceae; genus Sandarakinorhabdus; species Sandarakinorhabdus fusca. The sequence goes on from NZ_JAATJI010000001.1 coordinate 2,113,107, forward strand.
TCCGTCCGCCTGCGCGGCCCCGATCATCGCCTGCAGGACGAGACGCTCGGTTCGGGGTCCCGTCAGGGCATCGACATCATCCGAAGTCGGGGCCGGCTGCTGCCCCTGCTGACCTTGATGGTCGCGCCAGGCTTTCAATGCCAGGGTGCCCAACACCGCCATGGCACCACCCTTTGCGGCCCCACCCAAGCCACCGCCCAACAAGCCGCCAGCCAGCGCGCCGAGCCCGCCGATCTTGGCGCCGCTCATGCCGCCGGCCTGCTCCTTGCCGAGAAAGTCCTTCGCCATATCGGCCAGGCCGCCGGCGCCGGCCTGCCCCGAAAGGCCAGAACGACTGCCCAGCAGCGATTCGAGCATCTGCTCGATACCACCGCCCTGCTCGGCATTCCGGGCTCCGGTCTGCAATTTGCTGGAAGACTGGCCGGACATCGTCTGATTGAGGATTCCGCCGATGATGTTGCCGATGCTCATATGGGCTCCACGCTCCTCAAGGGTTGTTGCAAGCCTAATGTAGCAGCCGGCTTGCAGTTCCATCCAGCCAGGCGCCGGAACATCGCCCGCCGCGACTGTGTTGCTTCGACACCTCGGATGCGCCCCCGGGTGGGGACGCATCTGACGATCAAAATGCAGTCGGCGCCGGACGGCGCGTCGATTTCAGCCCGTTATCCTGCTCGGGTGTGGCATCGAGGCTCACATCGGGCTCGGGCCGGCGCGGCGACTGCCCGGTGGCACCGCCAAGCGATTTCCAATTCAGCATCGCGTTGTACAACATCCGGTATTCGCCGAGCGTCTGCCAGCGCCAGATCGGTGTGGTGGCAAACATCAGCACCCGGCCCTGGCCCCGCGCGACGTTGATGATCGCCGGTCTGTTGCGCACCTCCTCGGCGCCCTTCATGAAACCGCTTATCACCGACGATTGCCCGCCCGGAAACTCCATCAGCACCTGCTGGCGGTCAGCGGGGCGCATCTGAAAAAGCACATTGGTTGCCCATCGCACCGGCATCGTGTCTTCGGTATAGCCATAGAAGATCGGGCTGGCCGGTTGCAGCAGCTTGGCCTTCACGATCGGCCCGGGGGCATAGAAACCGCCGCCCGGGCTGCTGACGCCGATGCCGTCGACCAGCCCGAACGATGCCGGCACGGCGCTGGCGTTGCCGGTGGTGATGAGCGTGCCGCCCTCCTCCACGAACTTGCGCAGCTCCGCCAGCCCTTCAAGGCCCATGCCGCCGCGGATGTCGTCGGACTGGCCATAGGCCCCCAGCGTCGGGAACCTGGCATTGGTCTTGTACGGCAGCGGCTTGCCCTTGACCGGAATGTCGAAGACGATGTCGTTCGGCGCCCGACCCTGATGCGGCAGCACAATGACGTCGTATTTGGCGCGCAATCCACCGCCGCGGACCTGCTCCTTGTAGATGAGGTCGTAGGGCGTCTCATATTGGTCGAAGGCGTAGCGGACCCAGCCGACTTTTTCGGTGGCCCCCCAGCTGCTGTAGACGGCAGTGCGCGGCACCGGAATCTCGTGAGTGCTAACGGCGATGGTTGCGGGCGCCGCGATGGCGGTCAGGCCAAGCTGCTGCACCGCCGGCCGCAGCACATCCGCGGCACTTGCCGGGACGATATACGACCCGGCCGGAACATGGGTGGCGCCGACCTTGAAGGGTTTTTCGGCGACCCGGATGTTCACGTCCTTGAGGCGATAGCGCAGCACCGCCAGGTTGACCGCGCCATTGTCGAGAACGACGAACCCGCCGGCGCCGGCCGAACCGATGTTGCCCGCCAGTTCCATCGTGTCGACCGGCGTCGTCGGCACTTCGAGCACCGACTTGTCGGCGATCTCGACGACCTTGGTGCCGGTCATCAACCCCATCGTCCACGCCGCATCATCATAGGTCATCAGGTTTTCGTTGGGGAAATTGTCCTGCACTTTCAGCAAGGTCTTGGCGAGCCGGCCATAGGGCTGGTCGAGCTTCACCACCAGCGACCCGGCCGGATACGCCCCCTCCTTGACCTTGATGGCGCCGGTGGCCCGGCCGACCTCGATGCCCTGCAGCTTCAGCTGGTCGACGACGAACTTGACGCGGCTCTGGTCGGCCTGTCCGGCCGGGATGACATAGGCATGGGGCGCCCGGGTCCTGCCGACTTTTACGCCATTGGCATTTTTCTGGTAATAGTTCTCGAGGATGACGGCGGGAAAGTTCGACGCGAGCTGCAATGCGGTGAGGACACCGGTCTGCATGTAGTTGGTGTTGTTGCGCATCGACCACATGACGTTGCGATAGGCCGGATTGGGCCGGAACCAGTCGCGTTGCAGCTGGTTGCCGCCGCGGGCGCTGCCCTGGTCGACGCCATTGTCGACATGGCGCAACATGGTGGTGGCGCCGCCGTTGCCGAAGGTTTCGTACATCCGCAGCATGCCGTTGTGGTTCGACGCCATGAAGCCGACATAGCCCGGCGACCAGGCATCGACGAAGCCATGGGTCCACACCCCCGGCATGCCGTATTTGGTCAGCTGCGACATTTCGAAGTTCGAATAAAATGGCAACTCGCCATAAAGGATCGGATCGAGATCGGGGTTCTGCGGCGCCTGTCCCGAATAGGTGTAGAGAAATGGCACCGATTCATGCAGCTCGTGCATCACCGGCGGGTGCCATTCGAGGTAGTAATTCAGCAGCTGGCGGGCGCTGGGGTCCGAATAGTTCATGTCACGATTGTTGTCGTGATAGATATACTTGCCCCAATAAGGTGGGCCGCCAGGCTTGTCGAGATCATTGGTCTCGTCGATCAGGCTCTGGTGGTACCAGTCGACATACCGGTCGCGGCCATCGGCTTCGAGCACCGGGCTGATCGCCACGATGAGATTGTCGCGGATCTTCTGGATCAGCGGCGAATCCTCGGTCAGCAGGCGATAGGCGAGCTCCATGGTCATCTCGGGTGGGCCGGTCTCGGAACTATGGAGGCCAGCGGTCAGGTGATAGATCGGCTTGGTGTCGGCAATGATCCGTTTGGCGGCCTCGGGATCGGTGCGCCGCGGGTCAGACAACAGCGCGAGGTTCGCCTTGTAGCGGTCGAGCCTGGCCATGTTGGCGGCGCTCGAAATCATCACGACGATGTTCGGCCGTCCCTCGTTCGACGTGCCAAGGTCGAGAACACGCACCCGATCGGGCGCTGCGGTCGCCAGCTTGCGGAAATAATCGACGATCTGCCCGTGGCTGTGCAGCTTGTTCGGCACGCCGATATGATCACCAAGGATCTGCTTCGGCGACGGGATGGTCCCCGAGGTCGGCAGATGGTCGACAAGCGGGCTCGAAAACTCCGGTCGGGTCGTCCATTCCTGCACCGACTTGGCGAAGTCGGGGTCCATGGTTTGCGCCGCGACAGGGACGACGAGCGCCAGCGTGCCCACCGCGGCGGACAGCAAAGTGCAGTGGTTCATGATGATGGTATTTCCCCCCTGGATAACCGATTGGCCGGCCTGACACCGGAATTTGCAGCCGATGCGTGTGCCTTATCAATGATATCCGATAACCGGAAAAGCCGGTTTAGATAGGGGTGCGCCGCAACCGGCGGGTCCGCGTCGGCGATGTCCGGAGGAGCGGGGGCGGGGGCGGGCAGCGTCCGTTGAAACGACCGGGTCCGCCGCGCCGCAACGCCCTGCACTGCCGCGCATCAGCCGGTCGTGTCATTCCGCCGCCAAATCTCCTCTGCCAGCAGCGTTGCAAAGCCGACCCAGGCAACCAGCGGCAACCCGGCAGTCGCAGCGCGCCTGTCCACCCGCTGTCCGACAGCAACGAGGCCAATGGCGCTGCCTTCGAGGACCGCAGAGCCGGCCGTGGCCCAGCCTGGTGCGCGTTGGCCGAAGAAGACCTCGCTCCAGCCGGCAATTCCGACCTGGTTGGCACCCCAGAGCGCCAGCGCCGTGCGGCGGTCGGGCGAGCTTTTCGCACGCAGCAATCTGTAGCCACTATACGCCTGGGCGGTCTGGATCAGCGGCCATGCCAGCGCAAAGACCGGCGCCGGCGGCGTGAATCCCGGCTTGTGGAGCCGGTCGTACCAACGCCTCGTCTGTGGGTTGGCAGGCGACGGACTGGCGCGACTTCCGACGGCAAGTGCCCCAATCACGACACCGACAGCCAGGCACGCAGCCAATTTCGGTGATAGTCCATAGCGTTTCATATCGGTCATAACGGGTCTCCGCTTCGACAGACGAGCGATGACGCTGGCGGTTCCAGTTCCAATGACCAGCGAGACTGTCCGGATTGTCGTCATCGGGCGTGCACGGCGCCTGCTGCCCGGCTTTGCTGGCATCGCCCATGAGAAATTCGTTCGAACACCAAATGCACGTACAAGAATTGCAATGGAGCTTTTGCCGACGAGGAGCGTTAAAAATGCTTCAAACTTTCTTGTTCGAAAAATAAGGCGTGATCATGCTGAAAGCTGCTGCGGTCTTTGCAATATTGGCGCTCGTTCTTGGCGTCCTGGGCTTTGGTGGGCTGGCAGGGTTTGCATGGGGACTCGCAAAAATCCTGTTCTGGGTCGCCGTCATCATCGCCGTGGTGCTCGCGGTGCTCGGCTTCACGATCTACAAGAAAGTCACATGAGTTGAAGCTCCCGATCCCTTGGGCCAGCCGTCTTCGATGAGGGCGGCACCCGTGGAAAACCCGGACAGCACGAAACCGGCTGGTCGCATCACGGCCGTCAACGTCGATGCTCTACACGTCGGCGGAACTGGCCCTCGCGACGGAAGAGGTCGTCGCCAGCGGCCAGCGCGGCACGGAGCAGCGCGTGCTGATCGACATATCTTGGAGATGGAGGACCGCACTGCCGAGGAACCGATGACGTGGCGCGACCGGCTCGTCGCCATGGAAGCCGATGTACCGATCGACGCTGTCGCAGCGCGCATCGCCGACAGCTACCAGAACCGCTATCCGGTCTATTCCGGGTCGCTCGATGCCATTCTCGGGCATCAGTGACATTCTTACCGGCAGTACCCCCCAAGACCGCGCCTCGCATGATCGAGATGCAGATGGTCGGCGTGCGAAGCATTAAAGTCGGGCGACAGAACCGTGCTGAACAGCCGGCAACCGCCGTCGCGTACCTCACGCAGGAAGGCGGCACGTGCCGGCGCACCGTTCCAGTCGCGTCGTACGGTCACGGTGCTGCCGCCAGCAAGCCGAAAGCCGGCGATGTCGATGGCGCGGGCCGTCGAATGCTCGCTGAAATCGCCGGTGCTGCGCCCGTTGATCCGCCGGCAGGCAAAGCTGCCATAATGATCGATGCCGGTTACAGCCCTGCCGAAATGGCGCTGCGCCGCCGGCTGGACGATCTGGCGCTGCCAGATGACCAGCGCCACCGCAACCGGGCAGGCGACAGCCGGCCCGCCGGGGTGGAACGTCACCGGCAGCGCGCCGCCGCGTCCCAGCCGGACACCGTCCGCATATCCACACTGGTCCTGCCGCACCGGCGGCAGCACATCATGGCGCACGCTGGCGGCATCGAGCAGGGCAAGACAGCGCGGTGTGTCCTCGCCAAGGGCCACGAGCTTGCTGCGGGTTCCCCAGCCGATCGGCGCATCGATCGTCAGGGGCGTCGACGGCAATTCGCGTGATACCCGGCGCAGGCTTTGGCAGGCGGTAAGCAGCAATGCGAGGCCGAGAAGCGTGCAAAGCGTGCGCGCACCATGGCGACTGGCGCAAAACGGATTTCGGTCCGGCAACATCGTGTCCCCAACCCTGCTCAGTGTCGGTGCGTTGCCACCGCGCTGTTGTGCCACACCGTTGCAGCCGCGATTGTTCTTCGACGCCAGGGCCTTGCAGCGCGCCTGACGGCAGCGGTCCGATAGGGGAAAGGCCTGATGGAGAGAGGCCTCAAGCAACCTCGAGCGGACTCAGCGGGCCATAGAGGGGCGTCTGCCGCAAATCGATGCCCAATGCGCGCAATGCGGCGGCATGGGCGGTCTCGGACACTTGGGTTGCGATCGCGTCGCTGACTGAGCCACTGCCACCTATCCAGGCATTGCGAAGCGACTGGGCCTGTATGATCAGACCAGCGGCAATTTCCTGTCGCTGGTTCGGATCAATGGCGGCTGACGGCAGGGCGGCGCGATATCGGACAAATGCCAGCAGACGGGACATGTCCTCGCTGGTGGGAAGCAGCGACCAGTTGGCGACAAGCGAGTGCGCGGCAAGCGCAACCATGGCCAGGTTCGTCAGATCGCGATGATCGGCACCCATGGGGCCTACGGTATCGACAAATTGCTGAAAGACGTCATTCTCGGCAAATACGGTCCTGATGCGCGGTGCAAGCTCGGGCAGCGTCTCGGCCAGCTCATCCGCAAGTCTGGGCAGCAGCGCCTGCAGTGCCGCCAGTTCGTCGCAGCCGCTGGCAATGGCCTCTCCCGCCGCCGCGCCATCCGGCGGGGGCGCCACGCCACCTTGCAGGAGCGCTGCCAGCCAGGCACCCGCGGTCCGCAAGCAGACAGCGCTGAGATTGTACCACAGCAGGCGCTGGCTCCCCGGCGTCAGTTCATCCCTTGCCTGGCTCATTTGCGGCAATTTGATCGGTCCGCTTTCGGTGCGCTTGCGCGCCCAATGCCCGGGCGTGGTCCCGATCATGTCCTGAAACACCCGGTGAAACTGGGTATAACTGCCGAATCCCGCAGCCAGTGCTGCCGTCAGCAGATCTTCGGATTCGGGATAGAAATTCTGGAAACGATCGAGCCGTGCGATATTGCGCCACTCGACGAACCCGCGGCCGGTCTGGGATACGAGCAGTTCGGCAAGGTAATTGGCGGAAACCCGGCAGCGTTTGGCCAGTTCGGACAGATTGGAAATTGCATCGTCGGCGCGCAACAGCGCCAGCGCCTGGGTAACTGCCGGATGAAGTACGGGTGGCGGCGGCCCGGCGCTGTTGCGGGCAATTTGAATGGCACTGCGCACCGCATATTGCATGCCCACTTCGTAAACAGCCGGCGCGTCGGCATCCTGGCTGACGTGGGAAAACAGGCGGTCCAGGGCGACGGCATCATTCGCCGCAAGCCGCTTTATTGGGTGCTGGGCGACTTCTGCCAACATCTCCGGGGTGTAATGGCGCTCGCCAAGGGCCCCGACCCACATGTCCAGCCCCGGCGCGCGCAACAGCCGGTGGCTTTGAAAAGGCAGCAGCCATACCAGCGTCCCGGGGAGGAGGTCATAGTGTCGATCCTCCAGGAAATAGGCGCCTCGGCCCGCCACAACGAGGTTAAATTCCAATGTGTCGTGGTAGTGCGCCACCTCCCAATTGCTGACCGAAGCGGCACGCCGAATTTCCGGGAAATGCCGGCTGGCGGGAAAAGCTGAAAAGTCTTCGGCTGCCCTGTTCATTTCGGCGACAGCTTAATCCATTCGGCGGGACCGCTCAAGGAACGGGCCTTTCCGTAAAACTGGAAAAAGAACACCCGGAAAGTGGCAAGACCCCTGCGCCGGCCCCTCGATAAAAGCGACATCATCGCAAAGGCGGAACCAGCATGTCGGACAATGGCTTCCGACAGACGGCCGACCTTTGCGCGATGCAACCAGCATCGATTCACAGGGGGTACCGTCATGAAGTCTGCAGCTGCCGTCCGTCGCAAGTCGCTCGCTTATCTGCGTCACACGTCGCTCGCACGTCTGCTCGGCGCCACGGCGCTGGCGACGCTGGTGGCCGCGCCCGCGCTTTCCCGCAATTGCAGCAACGGCAACCCGCCGGCGCCGGCGCCGGCACCGGGGGCCGGTGCATCCACGTCCGGCCCGGCGCCGGTCAGCATCAGTCTCACCGGCGCGGTGGGATGCAACGGCGAAACAGCCAGCTACTTCGGGTCGGGCAACATCGGCGGCGCCGGGCAGGGTATCAGCCCGTCGTTGTTCACCATGCCGGGCGGGTCGATCGCCGCGCCCAGCGGCCCGGCGATCCTGTTGATCACCACGGGCGGCGCCGGTGGCAACGGCTCGGGGGACAGCGATTCCGGCATCAACACCACCGCCGGCAGCGGCGGGGTCGGCGGCGGCGGCGGCGACCTGACGGTGACCATCGGATCGGGCGCGACGCTGTCGGCCAACGGAACGGTGATCTCGGTCCAGACCGTCGGCGGCGCCGGCGGCGTCGGTGCCACCGGCTACTACAACGGCTCGGGCGGCGCCGGCGGCGGCGGCGGCGCGATCAGCAACTTCAACCTCGCGGCAGGCACCAGCGTGACCGCGACCGGCGCCGGCGCGGCGATCGTCATCAGCTCGCTGGGCGGTACCGGCGGCCAACAACATGGCAGCGGGCGCCCGGCCGACAATATCGGCAAATCGGCCGGCGCCGGCGGCGCCGCCGGCGCCATGACCATCGCCATCGATGGCGCGGTCTCCTCCATCACCGGCGACGGCATCAACGTTACGGCGCAGGGCGGCAATGGCGGCAGCACCGGGAATGTGACCTCCGGCGGCAAGGCGGACGGTACCAAGGGCGGCGACGGCGGCAATGGTGCCGCATCGATCACATTCGAAACGAGCGGCACGGTGAATGCGGGCGGCACCGCGGTATCGATCACCAACGCCGGCGGCTATGGCAACGGCGGCGCCTATGCCGGCGCCGGGGCCGTCGGCCATGGCGGCACGGGCGGCGCGGGCGGCAATGCCGGCGGCATCACCGCAGGCGCGACGCAACGCATCACCGGCGGTATCGGCGTGGTCCTTGCCGCGAATGGCGGCACGGGCGGCAATGGCGGATCGGCCGACGGCCTGACAACGACGACCGGCGGCGGCGGCGGCGCCGGCGGCACCGGCGGCAGCGCCGCGCTGACGGCGGCTGGCAGCATCATCGCGTTGACCTCGGGAATCGTCGCGTCTGCCGATGGCGGCGCGGGCGGCGGCGGCGCCTCGGCGGGTGCGATCACCAGCACCGGCGGCAATGGCGGCGTCGGCGGCGTCGGCGGCCTCACCACCGTCACCCTGTCGGAACAAACCAGTTCCTTCGGCCTGGGCGTGCAGGTGTCTGCCAACGGCGGCAATGGCGGCAGTGGCGGCAAGGCGACCTCGGCCACGGATTCCAACGGCGGCAGCGGCGGAACCGGCGGTGCAGGCGGCAGCGCGGCGACAAACGGCGGCGCAACGGTCAACCTGCTGGCCGGCGGATCGGTCACGACCCAGGGTCAGGATGTGCCGTCCCAGACCGTCGTCATCCCCGGCATATTGGTGCAAGCCAATGGCGGCGTCGGCGGCGCGAGCGGATCCGAAAGCGCAGTTGCCGGCCAGGCGGGCGGCGCCGGGATCGGCGGTGGCGGTGGCCTCGCCGTCGCCAATATCGCCGGCAATGTGACCACGTCCGGCTCCTATGCCTACGGCGTGATGGCGCAAAGCGTGGCCGGCGTCGGCGGCGGCGCCGGCAAGACCGGCGATGTCTGGTCGACCGGCGGCGCCACCGGCGGCCAGGGCGGCAACGGCGGCACGGCGACGGTATCGAGCACCGGCGGCATCGTCGCCACCGCCGGCACCGGCGCGATGGGGATCATCGCCCAGAGCATTGGCGGCGGCGGCGGCGCCGGCGGCAACGCCACGTCCAACGAAGATGCGCTGGGCGGGGACGCCGGGGCCGGCGGCAATGGCGGCACCGCCACGCTGACGCTGGCAGGCACGGTCATCACCCGCGGCAGCCAGGCGGGCGCTGCGCTTTCGCAAAGTATCGGCGGCAGCGGCGGGGTCGGCGGCAGCGCCAATGGCAATGGCGCCGAAGTGACCGTGACGATCGGCGGCAATGGCAACAGCGGCGGCATCGGCGGGGTGGCCAACGCCACCAACGCCGCGCTGCTGACCACCTTCGGCGCAAAATCGGGCGGTCTCATGGCGCAGAGTGTCGGGGGCGGCGGTGGCAACGGCGGTGCCGGCGTCGGCAAGACCAACGGCGTCGATCTCGCGGTCAATGTCACCATCGGCGGCAATGGCGGCAATGGCGGCAGCGGCGGCCAGGTCACGCTGACCAACAACTACCAGGTCACCACCTATGGCACCGATTCCTATGGCGTGAAGGCGCAGACCGTGGGCGGCGGCGGCGGCGAAGGCGGCACAGCGTCGGGCAATGCCAACGCCTCGGCCGGCGGCGACGCGAATTCGATCTCGATGACCGCCGCCATCGGCGGATCGGGCGGCAGCGGCGGCGACGGCTCGACGAGCCCGCTGCTGCTCACCAACTACGGGTTCGTGGCGACGGCAGGTGACGGCGGCATCGGGCTGATGGCACATAATATCGCCGGCGGCGGCGGCAATGGCGGCGATTCCTCGGCGGCGGCGTACAACGACGGCACCACCACGTCCAACACCACCAGCATCACCCTGGGCATGGGCGGCAGCGGCGGCGTCGGCGGTACCGGCGGCCAGTCCACGCTGAACAACAAGGCGCTGGTGCTGACGCTGGGCGAATCGGCCTATGGCATGCTGGCGCAGTCGATCGGTGGCGGCGGCGGGCAGGGCAGCGGCGGCGATTCGTCGGCAAACACCACGCCGAGCAACCTGACCGGCAAATTCACCGTGACGCTGGGCGGCAATGGCGGTGGCGGCGGCACCGGCGGCAGTGCCACCGGAGACAATGCCGGCGGCATCGCCACGGCCGGCGACGGCGCCCGCGGGATGATGGTGCAGAGCATCGGCGGCGGCGGCGGCGCGGCCGGCGGCGCGGTGGGCAAGGCCAATGGCAGCGGCGGGCTGACCATCGAGGTGACGCTGGGCGGCACCGGCGGCACCGGCGGCACCGGTGGTGCGGCGAACGGTTCCAACCATTTCGGCATCGTGACCACCGGCGCCGATGCCGACGGCATGTTCGTGCAGAGCGTCGGTGGCGGCGGCGGCAGCGGCGGCAAGGCGGCGTCCACCAACGGCGGTGCGGCGGACGCGTCCGATCTCAACCACCAGTTGCAAACAGCGTTTCAGAAAGGTCTCAACCTCAAGCAAACGGCGACGCTGATCGACGGTACCACCGATGTCTATCAGATCGGCGATGGCAAGCTCGCCGACGTCACCGGCATCGCCGACCTGCAAAAGGTCCTCAATTCGTCCAAGGTTGCCACGGTCGGCGACGGCGATGGCGATGGCAGCACCTCGGGTACGCTGACACTGAACCTCAAGATCGGCAACAACGGTGGCAAGGGCGGCAATGCCGGAACGGCAACCGCCTATAACGAAGGCGCCATCCGCACCACCGGCGGCAAATCCGATGGCATCTTCGTCCAGTCGGTCGGCGGCGGCGGCGGCGCCGGCGGCGCCGTCACTTTCACCGACAGCGCCAGCAACACCGCCAGCGTCGTGCTCGGCGGCCAGGGCGGCGCCGCCGGGGACGGCAACAGCGTGCTCCTGACCAACGCCGCCGAAGCGGAAGTCTATACGGCGGGCGCCACGGCGAACGCGCTGGTCGCCCAGAGCATCGGCGGCGGCGGCGGCAAGGGCGGGATCACCGCGTCCAAGGCCGGCGCCCTCAGCAATCTCACGGTAACGCTGGGCGGCTCGGGCGGCTCGGCGGGCAGCGGCAAGGACGTGACCGTCAACAACGACGTCAGCGCCTATATTGCCACGACCGGCAAGAACGCCGTCGGCATCATCGCGCAAAGCGTCGGCGGCGGCGGCGGCATCACGTCGGTGCTCTCGAAAGACCAGACCGGCCCGGCCGGCGATCCCGATCCGTCCAGCGCCGACCTGTTCGGCTTCCACCTGACCTTTGGCGACACCAACGCCAGCACGTCGAGCGATGGCGGCACGGTCACGGTCGGCGCGCCGGTCGCAAACACAGCCTTTGGTCTTGGCGCCATCACGACGAGTGGTCGCAATGCCTATGGCGTCTTCGCCCAATCCATTGGCGGCGGCGGCGGCCTGGTCCAGGGCGGGAACCCCAGCGGAACCTCGTTCTTCGGCACCGGCACGATGCGGGGCAATGGCAACACGGTTTCGGTGACCGTGGGCAACGCCCTGTCCACGTCGGGCATTGGCGGCGTCGGTGTGTTCGCCCAGTCGATCGGCGGCGGCGGCGGCCTTGTCGGCGACACCGGCTGGACCCAGCAGCGGCAGGCGTTTGCCGAAAACGGCACGCACATCGGCAATGGCGGCAACGTCACGGTCACGGTTGCCCAGGCCGGCAGCATCACCACCTCGGCACCCAACACGCCGGCCATCTGGGCACAGTCGATCGGCGGCGGCGGCGGCCTCGTCAACACGGCGGCAGGCCCTGCCTATGCGGGCAGCGCCGGCGGCACCGGCACCGGCGGCACCATCGACATCAACGTCGACGGCAAGATCACCGTGACCGGCATCGCCTCCAATGGCATCCTGGCGCAAAGCCTTGGCGATGCGACGTCCACCGCGCCCATCACGGTGACGATCGGCGCCACCGGGAATATCCAGGCCGGGATCGCCACCCAGCCGCAGTTTGGCGACGGCACGTCAGCCGGCGTCTACATCGATCATGGCGGCCTGACGTCGGCGACGCCGAACAAAGTGACCAACAATGGGACGCTTTACACATACGCCGCTGCCACCAACTCGGTCGCGGTCTGGAGCACCGGCGGCTACACCCAGGTGTTCAACAACGGCACCATGGGCGGCGACATCCTGCTGCAGAACAACGGCGGCCAGGGCTGCTTCAGCAACGGCACGATGGCGAACGGCCAGCCGGCGGTGTTCGATTCGGGCGATGCCGTCACGGTCGGCGGCTGCGGCGTCTCCAACCTCGGCACCATCAACATCAAGGGTTCGAAGACCGGAACGACGACGATCACCGGCAACTATACAGGCCGTGGCACGCTGGTCTTCGATGCCGATTTCGCCGGCCGCACCGCCGACAGGCTGGTGGTGAACGGCGATGCGGTGGTGCATGACACCATCACCGTCAAACCCGCCAGCATCAGCAATCACGCGGTGAAGCTTCTGTCCGCCACCGGCACGCTCAGCGTCGATCCGGCACTGAAAATGGCCGACACCATTCACCTCTATGACTTCAAGGCGACGGCGGTCGGCACCGACCTGATGGTGGCGCCGGTCGCTGCCTTTGCGGCCAAGGCGGCCGGCCTGGGTGCCAATGAACAATCGGTGGCAGCCAATTTGCAATCGCTGTTCGATGGCAATGCCTCGGCCGATGCCGTCTTCAACCGGCTGCTGACGGTGAAGGACGACGCCGGCTATGTCGCAGGCCTCCAGTCATTGGCTGGCCAGGGGCTTGGGGCGTTCGGCGCCTTCCGCTTCAACAGCAGCCGGACCTTTGCCGCCAACCTGTATGGCGGATGCCAGGACCTGCAGCTGGAAAGCCGCAAGGCCGGACGCTGTGCCTGGGGCCGCGTCCTCGTCAACAATACAGTGCAGACCGCAGGCACCGACACGCAGGGCTACCATGCCGACTCCTATGCGCTGCAAAAGGGGTTTCAGTTGCCGGTGGGCGACAATCTCGCGCTGATCGGCTCCACCGCCTATGAAAACACCAAGTTCCGCGACGGCAGCGGCAGTGCGCGCATCACCGGGGATTCGATGGTCGGCGGTATCGGCCTGCTCTACACCCCGGCGCGGCTGGAACTGTCGGCGGGGATCGACGCGGCCTATGGCTGGTACAACGCCCGGCGCACGATCACGCTGGGGCTGACCGAGGAAGCGACCGCCAAGCCGCGGCAGTCGCAAATCGGCGGCCATCTGCGGGCGGCGATCGATGTGCTGGGTGGCGGCGAGGGCTTTGTCCGCCCCTTCGTCGAAGGCCATGCCATCCATGTGTCGAACAAGGCCTTCACCGAAACCGGCACCTCGCCGTTCCGCCTCGCCGTCGAGGGCCAGTCCGACACCGCGCTCATCGGCGTGGCGGGGGTCGAACTCGGCACCAGGCTCGCGCTGTCGCCGAAGGTGACGTTGCGGCCGTTCGCCAGTGCGGCGATCGAATATGGCAGCCCGCGCACCTGGACGACGACGGCACGGTTCGCCGACCAGATGCAGGGCGCCAGCTTCGACCTGAAGACCGCCGGCCCCGGCACGCTCGGGCGCTTCTCGGTCGGTGCCGATCTCATCGGGTCGAAGAACGTCGCCTTCTCGGTCCAATATGCGCCCGAATTCGGCAAGGACTTCGCGTCCCATTCGGGCACCGCGCGGCTGACCATCGCCTTTTGATGCTTGGCCAGGGCCCGGATCGCTCCGGGCCCCAATCAAGGGATGCTGAAATGACCGCAGGATTCGACCCCGGCCAGCGCCGGCTCAACGGACCGCAAACGACGGGGCGCCAATATCGCAACCTGTCGCAGCCCGTTCACGCCATGGCGCGCGATGACGATGTGGCGGTGCCCATGCGCGACGGCGTGGAACTGCGCGCCGACGTCCATCGCCCGGCGGAACCCGGCCGCTATCCGGTCCTCGTCGCCGCCTCGCCCTATCCGCGCCAGATCCAGGACCTGGGCGCACCGATGGGCTTCATCGAGGCCGGGGCCAGCGACTGGTTCGTGCCGCGGGGCTATGTCCACCTCATCGTCAACTGTCGCGGCACCGGCGGGTCGGGCGGCACGTTCGGGTTTTTCGACGGCCAGGAACGCCGGGACATGTACGACCTGGTCGAATGGGCAGCGGCACAGCCCTGGTCGGACGGCAATGTCGGCATGGTCGGCATCAGCTATTTCGCCATGACGCAGATGGAAGCCGCGGTGGAACGCCCGCCGCACCTGAAAGCCATCATGCCGATTGCCTGCACCACCGACCTGTACCAGTCGGCCACCCACAATGGCCTGTTCAGCAGCGGCTTCGTCACGCCCTTCCTGTCGATGATCGGCATGACATCGGCGCGACCCGACAGCTTCTGGCGATCGAAACTGATCGCCGCCGCACGCGCCGTGCTGCACACGCCGGCCATCCACCACAAGTTCGAGACAATGAACGGCGAGGCGGCCATTGCCGGGCTCAAGGCGGTGCTCAAGCTGCACCATGATCCGCACCCCTGGGACGAACTCTGGAGCGCCATCGCTGTCGAACACCCGTTCCGCGATGGCTGGTGGGACGACCGCGACCTGACGCCGTTGCTGGATCGCGTCGAGGTGCCGGTCTATCTCGGCTGCGACTGGCAGAATGTGCCGCTGCACCTGCCGCACACCTTCGATACCATCAACCGCTTGACCGGCAGCCCGCATGTGCGTGTCGCGCTGATGGGCGAGCATGGCCTCGCCTGGCCATGGGAAAGCCTGCATGTCGAAGCGCTGGCGTGGTTCGATCACTGGCTGAAGGGCTGCGATACCGGCATCCTCGACGGTCCGCGCCTCCGCTATGCCCTGCCCGGCACCGACGAATGGCACAGTGCCGACAGCTGGCCATTGCCCCGGACGCAGCATCACCCGTTTCCCCTCGGCGCCGATGGCGTGCTGGGCGGTGACAGCGCGGGCGCACGCGCGATGCTGACGCTGGGCGCCGGGCTGGGCCGCGTTCGTGCCAGCGAAATCGACCCGCCGGCGTTGCTGGCGTGGGACAGCGCGCCGCTTGCCGCCGACCTCGACGTGGTGGGTGAGATCGAGCTGGCGCTGGACGCGACCAGCACGGCGCCCGATACGGCGTGGATCGCGACATTGCAGGATGTCGCACCCGATGGCCAGGTGACGGAGGTCACGACGGGCTATCTGCGCGCCGGGCTGCGCGACGTCGACGAAGCGCAAAGCCGCACCGGTGCCCCGGTAATGCCGTGTCGCAGTTTCAACGCCGTGCCGATCGGGGAACTGACGCCCTATCGCATCGCGCTGGTGCCCAACGCGCGCCGCTTCAAGGCCGGGCACCGCATCCGCCTCGTCCTGACCAGCGACGACCAGGACCCCGACACGCCCGCGGCGCTGAACTTCCGTCACGCCAGCATCGGCACCTCGTGCCTCAGCCACATCCATTCGACGTCGCGGCTGTTGCTGCCGATCGCGGCAGGCTGACCATTTTGCCGGACAATGGGGCAGCCGGTGATCTTTTCTCCGCCCCGATCGAAAGGACCAAGTCCATGATGAAAATTGCCTTCGCCCTTGCCATGCTGGCCGCCACCGGCGCAGCTTACGCCCAGGAACCGGTGCAGAACATCGATCCCGCCCGCCACGGCAACCTCGCCGCGGCCCAGGATCTGGTGCGCCAGGCCTTTGACCGGCTGAGTCTTGCCCAGAAGGAAAATGGCAACCAGCTCGGCGACCATGCCGTCAAGGCCAAGGCGCTGTTGAGCCAGGCCAATGCCGAAATTCGCCTCGCAGCCGATTTCGCGAACGCGCGCTGAACTTGTACAAAAGGGGCGGCCAGATGATGCCATTTCGATCCTATATGGTGGCGACGGGGCTTCTGGCCGCCAGCCTTGCCAGTGCCGGCGCGCACGCAGCGCCGCCCCCCGCCGGCACGATCCTCGCCCAACAGGCGATCGACGGGGCGCCGGACGGTGCAACGGCCTATCGGCTCAAATATGCTTCGCGCGGGCAAAATGGCGATGCGGTGTCGGTTTCCGGATTGGTGATCGTGCCTGCGGGCACGGCGCCGTCCGGCGGCCGGCCGGTTGTCGCCTGGGCGCACCCGACAACCGGCGTCGTCCCGGCCTGCGCGCCATCCAGATCCTTCCTCAAGTTCGCGATGATCCCGGGGCTGCGCGACATGCTGAAACAGGGCTTTGTCGTTACCGCGACCGACTATCCGGGCACGGGGCCGGGCGAAGTCCAGCCGTTCCTCGATGGCCGTGCCGAAGCGCGTGCCGTCCTCGATTCGGTACGTGCGGCCCGAAGGCTGGAAGGCTCCGGCGCCGGGCAACGCTATGCACTTTGGGGCCATTCGCAAGGCGGGCAGGCCGTGCTGTTCGCCGGCGCCATGCACAAGGACTATGCCCCGGAGCTGGCACTTGCCGGCGTCGCCGCCGCTGCGCCCGCCACCGATCTGGCGGCGTTGTTGCGCGACGACATGGGCACGAAGGGCGGCAACAATCTGACGTCATTGGCGCTCTGGTCCTGGGCACGCACCCAAGATGCGCCCTTTGATGCCATCGTCCGGCCCGGTGCCGTGGGCGCGATCGATGCGGTGGCGGCGAAGTGCATCGATGCGCTGCTGCCCAGCCCGTCCAAGCGCGCCGCCGACAAGGTGCTGGCGCAGGGCTTTCTCACGGTCCCCGATGTCACGGCGGTGGCGCCATGGCGCGAAATCATCGCTCGCAACAGCGCCGAACCGTTGCCCGCAACGGTGCCGCTCTTCCTGGCGCAGGGCGACGCCGACGTCATTGTGCGCCCGGCGGTGACGGCGGCCTTCATGGCACGCCAGTGCGCTGCCGGCGGCAAGGTGGCGCTGCACGTCGGGCCGAACATCGGGCATGGCTGGATCGCGACCAAAAGCGCCAACGCCGCCATCGGCTGGATCGCCGACCGTTTTGCCGAGCTGCCGGCACCCGATGATTGCGGTGCCCGTCAAGTCCAGTCTCTGAACGGGAAAAATCCGTCGTGACCGCGCCAACCCATCGTCGGCGTCTGCCCGAAGTTCGGATGCGTCAGAGGCGCATCCGGCCATCGGGGCGCAACGGCACCGTCTTCCCGGTCTCGGCCGCCGCATAGATCGCCTCGAACAGCCGGACGTCCCGCAGACCCATCTCGTCGGGTGTCCGGATCGTCGCGCCGTCGCGAATGGCGTCCGTAAAATTGTCGAGCTGCCTTGCGAACTGCACCGTCGGGTCACCGAGCGCGATGTCGCGACGCTCGCGCCCCTCCAACCGCATCTTGTGCCCCGAATAGCCCGTTGCGGGATCCATGATGAGCGCGCCGGTGTCACCGCGAACGTGCACGAGGTTCGATCCGTTCGAATCGTACGATGTCATCAGCTGTGCAATCGCGCCCGAGGGGAAGCGCAGCTGCGATGCGACCGAGGCAAAGACCTGGGTGAACCGCGGGTCGTTTGCGGGTCGATAGGTCGTGGCGGCAACGCTTTCCGGCATCTCGTCGGCCAGGTAGAGCGCCGCCTGCAGCCCGTAGATGCCATAGTCCTCCAGCGGCCCGCCGCCAGCGAGGGCGCGGTCGATCCGCCAGTTCTCGGCCGGCCGCGATGCCGGGTCGGTGCGCGACAACTGCTCGGTCCGCAGGAAGCGAATGTTGCCCGCTGCCCCGCGCCGCATCAGCGCCATCGCCTCGATGTTGTGGGGCTCGAAATGCACGCGATAGGCGATCATCAATCGCCGGTTCGCGCGCTGCCCGGCAGCGATCATCCGCTCGCAATCCGCGCTGTTGAGCGCCATCGGCTTTTCGCACAGCACATGCTTGCCGGCCTTGAAGGCGCGAACCGCATAGTCGGCGTGGAGGCCGCTCGGCAGGACGATGTAGACGGCGTCGATCCGCGGGTCGGCGGCAATGCGGTCATATTGCTCGTAGGAATAACGGGCGTCGGCGGGCACCCCATAAGCGTCCCCGACCCGGCGCAACTTCTCGGGATTGCCCGATACCAGTGCCGCGATGTGCGACCGCGCCGACCGCGAAAAGCGCGGCATCATCTGATTGAGCGCATAGTCGCCCAGACCGACGATCGCGTAACCGACACTGCCCGGCTGCGGTGCGCGCGGGGGACCGGAGGGCAAGGTGACAGCGTCGGGCATCGGACGACCACGTGCGGACACTTTTCCGGTCGTCTGCGCGAAAACCGACGCGGGGGCCGCAGTGGCGGCCAGCGTGACGATGGCCGTGTCACGCGCCTGCTCGATGAAACCCCGTCGCGAAATGCCGCTGCCGTCCATATCGGGCTCTCCTTTTGCCAATGGCTATAGCGTCCGCCGGCCACGCCGGTTCCAGCGCCTATTCGGCGCGCAGCGGCCGCGCCAGCAATGCACTGATGACCTCGACCACCGGCGCACCGGCGAGCAGCGCCGCCACGGCCTCGGCGATCGGCATTTCGACCCCGGCCGCGCGCGCCGCCGCGACCAGGACCGGCGCCGTGGCGGCGCCCTCCGCCACCGTGCGGGTATCGAGCAGGGTTGCCGCCGGCTCGCCGCGGCCAATCCCGAGCCCCAGGGTGAAATTGCGGCTGTTCGCCGATGAACAGGTCAGCACCAGGTCGCCCAGCCCCGACAACCCCGCAAGCGTATCCGCCCGCGCGCCGCGTGCCAGCCCGAACCGTGTCATTTCGGCAAAACCGCGCGCGATCAGCGCGGCGCGTGCGTTGAGCCCCAGCCCCGCGCCCTCGACGACGCCGCAGGCGATGGCGAGGACGTTCTTGACCGCACCGCCGATCTCCGCGCCCGTCACATCGTCGCTGAAATAGGGGCGGAACGTCGGCCGCGCCAGCCGCTGCACCAGCGCCGTCCCCACGCCGGCATCGCGACATGCCAAGGTGACCGCCGTCGGCAGGCCGCGCGCCACTTCACCGGCAAAGGTCGGGCCGGACAGGACCGCGCATGGCGCATCGGTCAGATCGGCGACGACTTCGGCCATCAACTTCAGCGTCGCCGCCTCGATGCCCTTGGCGCACAGCACCAGCGTCGGTCGCGCCGCCAGCGGGCATTCGGCGAGAACGCTGCGCAGATGCTGCGCCGGCGCGACCACCAGCCACAGATCGGCCGCCGCCAACCCCGCCGTGGCGGCGCTGGCGCGGATGCGCGGAGACAGGGCGACGCCCGGCAGGAAATCGGGGTTGGCACGGTCCTGGTTGATCGCCGCGACCACTTCGGGCTCGCGCGCCCACAGCACAACATCCTCGTCGCCGGCCATCACCTGCGCCAGCGCTGTCCCCCAGGCGCCGCCCCCGATCACCCCGATGGTCACGCTGCAACTCCCCTGCCGGTGCGGTGATCGGCGGCGGATAGCCTTGCTTGGCGCACACGCGCCGGGGCACCGATCACCATGGTCACGCCCGCACCCCGGCCCCGCGCACGGCTTCCGCTCCCGGATCGAGCGGCCAGCGGGGCCGCGCCGGCGCGTCGAGCGTGTCGACCAGCCCCAGCGCCAGCCGCTCGGCACCGGCCCAGGCGATCATCGCGGCATTGTCGGTGCACAGCCACAGGGGCGGCGCGACGAACCCAAGCCCATGCGCCGCCGCCACTGCCGCCAGTGCCGCGCGGATATGCTGGTTCGATGCCACCCCGCCGGCAACCACCAGGGCCGTTGCCTGCGGGAACGCCGCAATGGCGCGCGCCGTGCGATCGACGAGGCAATCGGTCGCCGCCGCCTGGAACCCCGCCGCCAGGTCGTCGCGATCGGTCGGCGTCTTGTCCGGCAGCGCCGCCCATTGCCGCAACACGGCTGACTTCAGCCCGGCAAAGGAAAAATGCGGCTCCGCACTGCCCAGCAGCGGGCGTGGCAGGGCAAAGCGCCGCGCATCGCCGGATCGCGCCGCCCGCTCGACCGCCGGCCCGCCGGGAAAGCCCAGCCCGAGGATCTTGGCGGTCTTGTCGAATGCCTCCCCGATGGCATCGTCGATCGTCGTCGCCAGCCGGCGATAGCGGCCGACGCCTTCGACCCCCAGCAGCTGGCAATGGCCGCCCGAAACCAGCAGCAGCAGATAGGGGAACTGCAGGGCCGGGTCGGCCAGCCGCGGGCTGAGCGCATGGCCTTCGAGATGGTTGATCGCCAGCAGCGGCTTGCCCGCTCCCCAGGCCAGCGCCTTGCCGGTGACCAGACCGACCATGACACCGCCGATCAACCCCGGCCCGGCCGTCGCCGCGACCGCATCGACATCGGCCAGCGCCACGCCGGCTTCGTCGAGGACTTCGGCCACCATCGGCGTCAGCCGCTCGGCATGGGCGCGCGCCGCCAGCTCGGGGACGACGCCGCCGAACGGCCGGTGCGCCTCGTCCTGGCTCGCAATGCGCTGCGCGACGATGCTGCGGTCACCGCGGACCAGCGCCACGGCGGTTTCATCGCACGATGATTCGATGCCGAGAATGAGCATCCCCCCGCCTTACCGGCAACTCAACGCCGGGTCCAATCCGCCCGCCAGACGACCAGGATCGACATGGCGCCATAGACGATGATGCCGGCGCCGATCAGCGCGAACACCATCCAGACAGGCGCGGCCATGGCGACCAGCGCCGTGCCGCCCACCGCGACGATGCCCAGCCGCAAGGCGCCTGCCAGCAGCATCGGCGCGACCTTGCCCGCCGCCAGCGCGGAAAAGAACAGGCTCATCCCCGCGCCGAAAAAGCCGTAGGTCGGCCCGACGAAGTGGAAATATTGCGACGCAGCCGCCACCGTGGGCGCGTCACTGGTGAAGATGCCGACCCACAGGCCCGGCACCAGCGCCATCATCAGCCCGATGGCAGCCATCACCGCCGCCGCCAGCCGCGCCGCTGTCCAGGTCGCGGCGCGGGCGCGCGGCACCATGCCGGCACCGATGGCGGTGCCGACCAGTGGCACCGATGCAACGCCGATGGCAAAGCTGAGCGGGGTCAGCAGGAACTCCAGCCGCGTACCGATGCCGAACCCGGCCAGCACGGTCGGGCCGAAGCCGGCGACCAGCCGATTGAGGATGACGATGGTGGCGATGGACATGATCGGCGAAACCGCCGCCGTCGCCCCCGTCCGCAGGATCGCTGCAAAATAGGCGGCGGTCGGCGGCACCGCGCCGACCGGCACGGCAATTCCCGCCCGCCCGGCCCGCAGGTAGACGAGCAGCACGACCGAACCGATGGCATAGGCGACCAGCTGCCCGGCCGCGACGCCCGCCATGCCCAGCCGCGGCACCGGGCCCAGCCCCAGGCCGAGCGTGCCGCCGATGACGATCTGCAACAGGGCGGTCAGCAGCAACACGGTCGATGGCACCGCCATGTTGCCCGCCCCGCGCAGGACGGCGGCCAGCAGGTTGACCGTCCACACCCCGATGGATCCGATGAAGGCCACGCGGGCATAGGCGACCGCCTGGTCGAGCGCTGCACCCTTCGCCCCCAGCGCGCCGAAGACCAGCGGCGCCAGCGGCAGCAGCACCAGCGAAGTGACACCTCCGGCAATCACCCCGATCCACAGCGCATGCACCGCCAATGCCTCGGCACGGGGGGTGTCGCCGGCGCCCAGCGACCGCGCGATCGCCGCCGAAACACCGCTGCCGATGGCGCCGGCAGACAACATGGCCTGCAGCATAACCAGCGGAAACACGACCGCCATGCCCGCCAGCGCCGGCACCCCCAGCCGGCCGACATAGGCGGTTTCGGCAATGGCCGCGACCGACCCGGCCACCATCGCCCCCATGTTGGGCAATGCCAGCCGCATCAGCGCGGGCAACAGCGGGCCCGACAGCAACGGATTGTCGCGCACCGCCGCCGGCGCGTCAGCGGACGTTCCGGTCGCCATGGCCTGTCCCCCCGATGATCGTCTTTTCGCCAGTGTGGCGGCTGCCGCCATCCAAGTCGATATGCAGCTGCACAGTCCCTTGCCAAGCCGCCCCCGGGCTTTCACAAGTCGCTGCCATGATCACAGCCGATACCCCCAGTTTCAAGCTCGGCACGCGCGGCTCGCCGCTCGCGCTGGCGCAGGCCCGCATGACAGCGGCGGCGATGACCGCGGCGCATGGCTGGGACCCGGGCCATGCCGAAATCGTCGTCATCTCGACCACCGGCGACCGGGTGCAGGACCGGCCGCTTGCCGAAATCGGCGGCAAGGCGCTGTGGACCAAGGAACTCGACGCCGCGCTGATCGATGGCCGCATCGATTGCGGCGTGCATTCGATGAAGGACGTCGAAACACAATTGCGCGATGGCATTGCGCTGGTGGCGATGCTGCCACGTGCCGATGTCCGCGAACGGCTGATCGGGGCAGACAGCATCGATGCCCTGCCCCAGGGTGCCCGCATCGGCACGTCGTCGCCGCGCCGTGCCGCGCAATTGCAGGCGCTGCGCCCCGACCTCGTCACCGAGGTGCTGCGCGGCAATGTCGCGACGCGCATGGCAAAGGTCGAAAGCGGCGCCATCGATGCGACGCTGCTCGCCGCCGCCGGTCTCGACCGGCTCGGCATCGCGGTCGGCGCGACGATCGAAACCGATGTCATGCTGCCGGCCAGTGCCCAGGGTGCCGTCGGCATCACCGCCCGCGCCGGTGACGAGGCCGTGCTGGCGCTGCTGGCGGCGATCAACGACGCCGATACCTTTGCCGCGGTGTCGCTGGAACGCGGCTTTCTGGCGGCGCTCGGCGGCACCTGCCACAGCCCGGTGGCAGCGCTCGCCACCATCACCGGCGACCGCGTTGCCTTCCGCTGCGAAATCATGACCGAAGACGGCAGCGAGATCGAGGAAGGCGGCTTTGAAGCGACGCTCGCCGACGCGCCGCAGCTGGTGGCGGCGCTGGCCGCCGACATGCTGGCGGATTCGGGACCGGCGTTGCGGGCGCTGTTCCACCCCGGCTGACGCGATGCGGCTGCTCGTCACCCGCCCCCTGCCCGGCGGCGAGGCAACCGCGAACCGCCTGCGCACGCTGGGCCATGACGCGCTGCTGGCGCCACTGATGGCGACGAAGGCGCAGGCCTGGACGCCGCCCGAAATGCCGCCGCGCGCGATCATGCTGACCAGCGCCATGGCGCCGCGACTCGCCGGGCCAGGCATCGCCGGCTGGTGCGACGTGCCGGTGTTCGCCGTCGGCGCCGCCACCGCCCGCGCCGCGCGGGCGGCCGGCTTCACCGATGTGCGCGACGGGGGCGGCACCGTGCAGGCGCTTCTCGACGGCGTTGCGGCGCAGGGGCTGGAAAGGATCGTCCACCTCGCCGGCGCGGATCGCACGCCGGTCCGCGTCCCTGCCGGGCTGACGGTCGATACCCATATCGTCTATCGCGCCCGGCTGTTGCCGCTGGCGACAGCGCCCGCCGTGGATTGGGTGCTGCTCTACAGCCCGCGCACCGCCGCCCATTTCGCTGCCGAGATCGACCGGCTGCAGCCGCCGCGCGACACCATCGCCCTTGCCGCGATCAGCCCGGCGGCGCTGGCAGCGGTCGGGGGCGGCTGGCGACGGGCGGTGGCGGCCGCGACCCCCGACGAAGACAGTCTGTTGGCGGCCATCGGCGTTCCGTGCCAATAGGGCGGCCCGAAAGGATATCCATGGACCCTGCCTTCGATCGCGGCGAGATCGACCGTGCCAGCCTCGACGCCACGGAGCGGCTGCGTGCGCGCCTGTCCGGCCGGCCGCCGGCGCAGGCCCCGACACCGCGCCGCAGCGTGCTGCCCTGGGTGCTCGCCGGCAGCCTGTTCGTGTTTTCGGCCGGGATGATCGCCAACCCGTGGTTCGAACGCTCGGTGCGCAGCCAGCTGCCGTTCGCCGCCACCACCGCCACCCCCGTCGGCAACGCCGGCGAGGTGAAGAAGCTCCAGGCGCGCATCGACCAGCTGGAAAGCCAGGGCGCTGCCTCGGTCGGCCTGCCCGCCGGTGAACGGCTGGCGCGCACCGAAGCGCGTGTCGAAGCCAATGCCGAGCATCTGACCCGCGACAGCGAACGCATCGACAAGCTGACCAGCGAGATCGCGGCGCTGACCGGGCGGGTGGAGGCCGATACGGGCCGCACCGAAGCCGCGGCGCTTGCTGCCACCGCCGCCGCCGATCGCGCCCAGGGGATGATCGGCGTGCTGCTGGCGCGCCAGGCGATCGAAGCGGGCCGGCGCCTCGGCGGTATCGAAATGGTGCTGCGCCAGGCGTTCGAAGCGCGCTATCCGCAGGCGGTCGCAGCGGTCGCGGCACTGGGCGCGGCGCCGGTGACGCTCACCGGGTTGCGCCGCGATTTCGCCGGGCTCAACGCCGCGCCGGAAGGCGCCGGACAGGATTGGTGGCAGACCCTTACGGAAGCCGTACGCAGCGCGGTGACGCGCCCCGGGGACGCCCCCGTGGCGCCGCGCGACGCCGCAGCCGCGGCGCTGGCCCGCGGCGATGTCGCCGCTGCCGCCCGCCACCTGCGCCGCCTGCCCGAACCGCGCCCGGGCGCGATCAACGCCTGGCTCGCCGCGGCGGACCGCTGGCAGGCCGGCATGGCGGCGCTGACCACGCTGGAAACCGCCGCGGTCACGGTGCCGACGGTGCCGCCTCAGCGCGACCCGAACAGCGCGCTCCCGACGCGGACGACGGTCGCCCCCAGCATCGCCGCGGTTTCATAATCCGCCGACATCCCCATGCTCAGCTGGGACAGGCCATGCCGCCGTGCCAGCTCGGCGAGAAGCGCGAAAAACGGCGCCGCTTCGGTATCGGCCGGCGGCACGCACATCAACCCGACCACGGGCAGGCCGGCCGCGCCCGCCGCCGCCAGCATTGCCGGCAGGTCGGCGATCGCGCAGCCGCCCTTTTGCGCTTCGGCGCCGATATTGACCTGGATGTAGCAATCGGGCCGCTTGCCTGCCGCCATGGCCTTGCCGAGCGCGGTGATCAGCGACGGCCGGTCGACACTGTGGATGACATCGAACAGCGCCACCGCTTCGGCGGCCTTGTTGGACTGCAGCTGGCCGACGAGGTGGAGCCGGACATCGGGGGTCGCGGCGACCAGCGCCGGCCATTTCGCCTGCGCCTCGGCGACGCGATTCTCACCGAAGCTGCGCTGCCCAGCGGCGATCAGCGGCGCGATTGCCTCCGGCCCCCAGGTCTTGCTGACGGCCACCAGCTCGATCGCGGCCGGGTCACGCCCGACGCTGCGCGCGGCGCGCGCCATCGCCGACGTCACCGCCGCAATCCGGTCGGCGGGTGTCATGCTGTCCAAGATCAGAAGGCGATGTTGGTGCCGAGATAGACCGACTGGTCGGGCCGGTCGGCATCGAGCAGGGTCGGTGTCGTCGGCGCCAGCTTGTAGCGGACGCCGCCGGTGACCGACAGCCGCGGTGCAAAGGCATAGGCGCCGCTCAGCTCCGCCGAATAACGCCGCTCGAGCGGGTACAGCAGCAGGCTGCCCTGCTCGGCTGTGCCCTGCAGGCGGGTCTTCCAGTTGCGGCCGCCATAGCTCAGGCCGATATCGATAGCGTCGCTGCGGGTGGCGAGCAGCGCCGCCGGGCCGGGTTCGACATGGCGATAGGCAGTGTTGACGGCAAAGCCCTTCCAGCCGACCGAAACGTCGACGGCATAGGCGGTCGGCAGCGCCGCCGTTGCCTCGACCGGCGCCGCGGCGCGCGATCGATCGGTGGCGGCGGCAACGACGCGCGTGCTCAGCCCGAGCGACAGCGCCTTGCGGCTGTCGGCCTGGCCCGATGGCGTGAAACGGAAGGCGCGCTCCTGCGTCTGCAACCGCGCCGATGCGGCATTATTGCCGGCGGCGGTGAAGCTGAACTTGTTGAGGTCACTGACCGGCGGCTGGAACGACGTGACCGGCGTATCGAAGCTGAAGCGCTGCTTGGGCGTCGCCTTGGTCACCGTCATCGTCATCGTCTTGGTGGCGGCGAGCGCCGGCGCGGCCAACAATGCGACGACAAGTGCAGCGGTCACGACCAAAGACGGGCGCGCCGAAGCGCCCCCTATGGCCAAGGCGGAGTTTCCCCCGCGCGAATCACCTGCCGCGAACATGTCCAAGCCCTATCAGCGTCATTCCCGGTCGCCCAGATGCTAACAACATGGTTCGGCCACATTTGTCCGATTATTCGCAAGGACTGTGGTTTGCAGCGCACAGTTGCGCGCATCAGGCCCGCCCGCCCGAACCGCGCCCGGCGCATTCGCGCGGGAAGGCTTGGCGCATCGGTGCGGCAAAGCCTATAAGCCCCCGCGTAGCGTTTGGAAGGCCATGAAGTTGAAGAGATCGTCGATGCGCCGTTTCGGAATCCTGCTGGTCGGCGTGGCGCTGGCCGGCTCGCTCGGCGCCTGCGGCAAGAAGGACCGGCCGCGCACCGCCGCCGAAGCGCCGGCGCGGCTGACGACGATCGGCGTCAATGCCTATCTGTGGCGGGCTGCGCTCGACACCATCGGCTTCATGCCGCTGGCGCAGGTCGATTCGAACGGCGGCATCATCATCACCGACTGGTATGCGACGCCGCAGAGCCCCAACGAGCGCGTCAAGGTCACCATCGCCATCCTCGATACCGAATTGCGCGCCGATGCCATCAAGGTCACCGCCGTGCGCCAGACCATCGCCGGATCGGGCTGGGTCGATGCGCCGGTGCGCCCGGGCACGGTGCAGAAACTGGAAGAAACCATCC
The DNA here is from genome assembly GCF_011927825.1 of Polymorphobacter fuscus. Taxonomy (NCBI): domain Bacteria; kingdom Pseudomonadati; phylum Pseudomonadota; class Alphaproteobacteria; order Sphingomonadales; family Sphingosinicellaceae; genus Sandarakinorhabdus; species Sandarakinorhabdus fusca. The sequence continues at coordinate 2,140,143 of NZ_JAATJI010000001.1, forward strand.
TCAGCCGCGCCCGCGACCTGCGCCGGTCGCAATATAACGGCTGATCCAGACCCGAATGGCACAGAAATTCGACTATCAGGGCGCCGAAACGCGCTGGCAGGCGGCATGGGCGGCAGCGGACAGCTTTCGCGCCGATGACGCGTCGCCGCGGCCCAAGGCCTATGTGCTGGAGATGTTCCCCTATCCGTCGGGGCGCATCCACATGGGCCATGTCCGCAACTACACGATGGGCGATGTCATCGCCCGCACCCGCCGCGCCCAGGGTTTCGAAGTGCTCCACCCGATGGGGTGGGACGCCTTCGGCATGCCGGCCGAAAACGCCGCCATGGAGCGCGGCGTCCACCCCGGCGACTGGACGCGCGCCAATATCGCAGCGATGCGGTCGCAGTTGAAGCGGCTGGGCTTTGCCTTCGACTGGAGCCGCGAGCTGGCGACCTGCGAGCCTGATTATTATGGGCAGGAACAGGCGCTGTTCCTCGATCTGCTCGCCGCCGGGCTGGTGTATCGCAAGGAATCGGCGGTCAACTGGGATCCGGTCGACATGACCGTGCTCGCCAATGAACAGGTCATCGATGGCCGCGGCTGGCGGTCGGGCGCCGTTGTTGAACGCCGCCGGCTGAGCCAGTGGTTCCTGCGCATCACCGATTTCGCCGACGACCTGATCGCCGGGTTGGAAACCCTGGCGGACTGGCCCGAAAAGGTCCGGCTCATGCAGGACAACTGGATCGGCCGGTCGCAGGGACTTCGCTTCACATTTGCCGTCGTCGGCGCCGACACCAGCTTCGACGTCTTCACCACCCGCCCCGATACGCTGTTCGGCGCCAGTTTCGCAGCATTGGCTCCGGACCACCCGATCAGCACGGCGCTGGCGGAGACCACCCCGGGGCTTGCCGATTTCATCGCCGAATGCCGCGCCGGCGGCACGGCGACCGCCGATATCGAGGGCCAGGAGAAAAAGGGCTACGATACCGGCCTGTCGGTGGTCCACCCGCTCGACCCGACGATCACCCTGCCGGTGTTCGTCGCCAATTTCGTGCTGATGGACTATGGCACCGGCGCCATCTTCGGCTGCCCGGCGCATGACCAGCGCGACCTCGATTTCGCCCGCAAATATGCCCTGCCGGTGACTCGCGTGGTCGCCCCCGAAGGCGAGGCGGACTTGGCCGTTGCCGACGAGGCCTATACCGGCCCCGGCCGGCTGGTGCATTCGCGCTGGCTCGACGGCATGGACATCGATGCCGGCAAGGCCGCCGTCATCGCCCGCGCGCAGGCCGAAGGCTGGGGCACCGCCGTCACCCAATATCGCCTGCGCGACTGGGGCGTGTCGCGCCAGCGCTATTGGGGCACGCCGATCCCCATTATCCATTGCGACGGCTGCGGCGCGGTGCCGGTGCCGAATGACCAGCTGCCGGTGGTGCTGCCCGAAGATGTCGGCTTCGACCGTCCCGGCAACCCGCTCGACCATCATCCGACGTGGAAGCATGTCGCCTGCCCGCAGTGCGGCGCCCCGGCGCGGCGCGAGACCGACACGCTCGATACCTTCGTCAATTCGTCCTGGTATTTCATCCGCTTCGCCAGCGCGCCCGCCGACCGGCCGTTCGACCCGGCGGTCGCGGCGCAATGGCTGCCGGTCGGCCAATATATCGGCGGTGTCGAACACGCGATCCTGCATCTCCTCTATGCCCGCTTCTGGACCCGGGCGCTCAACCGCATCGGCATGATCGACGTCGCCGAACCCTTTGCCGGGCTGTTCACGCAGGGCATGGTGACGCACGAAACCTATTCGCGCGCGCAGGGCGAAGGCGTCGCGCCGCTGTTCTTCGCGCCCGAGGACATTGTCCGCACCGGCACCGGCGCCACGCTGAAGGCCGATGACGCCCCGGTCGATGTCGGCCGCGTCATCAAGATGTCGAAGTCGAAGAAGAACGTCGTCGACCCCGACCATATCATCGCGACCTATGGCGCCGATGCAGTGCGCTGGTTCGTGCTGTCCGATTCGCCGCCCGAACGTGATCTCGCCTGGTCCGAAGCCGGCATCGAAGGCGCGTGGCGCTTCGTCCAGCGCGTCTGGCGGCTCGCCGAGGACGCCGCAACCGCACCGGCCACCGGCGACGACGACGGCAAGCTGACGCGCAGCGTCCATCGCGCCGTCGCCGCGATCACCGCCGACATCGACCGGCTGCAGTTCAACAAGGCCGTCGCCCGGCTGTACGAACTGGTCAGCGCCATCGAAAAGGCCGCGGCCGGACCCGGCCGGACCGACGCCATCCTGATCCTGCTCCGCCTCGTCGCGCCGATGGCGCCGCATCTGGCGGAAGAGGCCTGGGCGACGCTCGGCCAATCGGGCCTCGTCGCCGACGCGCCGTGGCCGGTCGCCGATCCGGCGCTGCTGGTCGACGACGTCGTGACCATCGCCATCCAGGTCAACGGCAAGCTCAAAGATAGCTTCGAAACCGCCAAGGGCGCCGACAAGGCAGCGGTCGAGGCCGAGGCGCTGGCGCGCGACAAGATCGTCCGCGCGCTCGGCGGGCTGGCGCCGCGCAAGGTCATCGTCGTTCCCGATCGGCTGGTGAACCTTGTCGTCTGATCCGCGCCTTCTCGCTGCGGCCGTCGCCGCCCTCGGCCTTTCGGCCTGCGGGCTGGCGCCGGTCTATTCGGGTGGCAGCACCAGTGCGCCGGCCGTGCTGATGACGCAGATCGAGGTTCCGCCAATCCCCGACCGGTCGGGATTCCTTGTCCGCCAGGCGTTGATCGATCGCTTCGGGCAGACGGTCGCCGCGCCGCGCTACCGGCTCGAAGTGGAGCTCGACGACCAGATTCTTGCCTTCGGCGTCCGCGGCGACAACTCCGCCTCGCGCGAACGGCGGACGCTGCGCGCCCGCTACCGCCTCGTCGATATCGCCACCAACGCCGTGCTCGTCGACGCCACCGCCGGGTCGGACGCGGGCATCGACCGCGTCAGCTCGAATTACGCCGTGGTCGCCGCCGAAACCACCGCGCTCGAACGGCTTTCGACCGAAATCGCGCAGCAGATCGCGGCCCGCATCGCGCGCTACGCCAACGCCGGCCAACCGCAGAAGTGAAGGCGGACACGGCGCGCATCGCCGCCATCGCCCGGCGGTGGCCCGATGACCTGCGGCTGGTCCTGCTGCACGGGCCCGATGGCGCTGCCTCGCGCGACCATGCCGATGCGCTCGCTCGCCAGTTCGCCGACGCCGGCAATCCGATGGCGGTCGAAACCCTGCACGGCGCGTCGCTCGCCGCCGATCCGCAGGCGCTGGTTGCCGCCGCCGGTGCCATGTCGATGTTCGGCGACCGCACGCTGGTGCGCGTCGAAGGGCTGGACGACAATGGCCTTGATGCGGTCGAGGCGCTGCTCGCGGGGCCGCCGGGCAACCCCGTCGTCGCTCTCGCCGGCAGCCTGAAGAAGGGCAGCAAGCTGCAGGCGCTTGCCGACCGGTCGCCGGCGATCGCGGCGCTGATCAGCTATGAACCCAGCGCCCGCGATGCCGGCCGGCTGGCGTCCGACATCGGCGCCGAGCTGGGCCTGCGGCCGACCCGCGATGCCGCCATGCTGCTGTTCGAAGCGGCGGGCGGCGACCGCATGGTGATGCGCCGCGAGCTGGAAAAGCTCGGCCTCTATCTCGATGCGACCCCCGACCGGCCGCGCCCGCTGGAGGCCGATGCCGTGGCGGCGCTGGCCGCGGGCGCCGGTGATGCCGACCAGTTCGGGCTGGCGGGTGCGATTGCGGGCGGCCATGTCGACCAGGCCGCCGACCTGCTGGCGCGGCTGACGCCGGGGCTGGGCATTGTCGCGCTGCGCGCCGTCGAACGGCGCATGATGCTGCTGCTGTCATTGCGCAGCGCCGTCGATGGCGGTGCCGCGCCGCGGGCGGTGGTGGAGGCGGCGCGGCCGCCGATTTTCTGGAAGGAAAAGGACGCCATGGTCGCCGAGCTCGGCGCCTGGACAACCCCGGCGCTGGCGGCGGCGCTGGCGGATCTGCTCGGCGCCGAACGCGGCATCAAGGCGCGCGGCAGCCTTGGCGAAACCCTTGCCCATGCGACGCTGCTCGACCTGGTGCGCCGCGCCGCGGTGGCACGCCGCCGCGCCGGTTCGGCCTGAAATTTCCCGTAACGATCCCCTACCCCTGGCGCCCGCGCGCTGCTAGAGCCTTGCCATGCAAGCCCCCGTTCGCATCGCCCCGTCGATCCTTTCGGCGGATTTCGCCCGGTTAGGCGAGGAAGTGCGGGCGATCACCGCCGCCGGCGCCGACTATGTCCATGTCGATGTCATGGACGGGCATTTCGTCCCCAACATCACCATTGGACCGATGGTGGTCAAGGCGATCCGCCCGCACACGCATCTGGTGATGGACGTGCATCTGATGATCGCGCCCGCCGATCCGTTTCTCGACGCCTTCGCCGAGGCCGGCGCCGACATCCTGACCGTCCATCCCGAATCCGGCGCGCATGTCCACCGCACCGTCCAGCGCATCAAGGCGCTGGGCAAGAAGGCCGGCGTTTCGCTCAACCCCGGCACGCCCGCCAAGATGCTCGATTATCTCATCGACGATATCGACCTGGTGCTGGTGATGAGCGTCAACCCCGGCTTCGGCGGCCAGAGCTTCATCGACGGCCAGCTGAAGAAGATCGAGGCCGTCCGCAAGATGATCGACCGCACCGGGCGCAGCATCGACCTGCAGGTCGATGGCGGCATCGATACGCTTACGGCGCCCCGGGCCATTGCCGCGGGGGCGGATGTGCTCGTCGCCGGCACCGCCACCTTCCGGGGCGGGGCGGGCCAATACGCCGCCAACATCGCCGCCCTGCGGGGTTGATGCGATGGCGCGAAAGACCGGACCCGCGCCGCCTCCCGAAGCCCCTGCCGCCACCGACGACGAAGGCGAACGCCGCCTGCTCCGGGTCGCCGGGGACCGCGGGCTGTCGCTGACCGAACGCCTTGCGGCCCGCGTCTCGACCTCGCTCTACCGCACCCCCCTGCACCGGCTGCGGCTGCGCGGCCGCTATCCGCTGAAGCTGCTCGGCGTGCCGCAGGATCCGATTCCGGGCGATGCCGCCATCGGCGAACGGCTGGTCGCCGGCCGCATGATCCACGCCGGCCATATGGTGATGACTCGCGACCTCAGCTTCAGCGAGGCCGGCGCCCCGCCCGCATGGCAGGATTGGGCCAATGGCTGGGAATGGCTGCGTGACCTCGCCGCTGCCACCGATGCACGCGCCGGCGCGGCGGTGGCAGAACCGCTGGTGGCGCGCTGGCTGGCGCGCTTCGGGGTGTTCGACGCCGCCGCCTGGCGCGCCGATGTCACCGGCACCCGGCTGTTGTTCGCGCTCGGCCATGCCCCGCTGGTGCTGTCATCGTCGGACCAGGTCTATCGGTCGCTGGTGCTGTCGGCGATGGCGACCTGGGCGCGGCACCTCGATCGCGCTGCTTTCCGCCTGCCCGACGGGCTGCCGCGGGCGCGGGCGCTGTGCGGGCTCTATGCCGCCGGCCTGCTGATTCCCGGCGGGGAAGCGCGCGCTGCCGTTGCCCTGGCCGGGCTCGACACGCTGCTGGCGGCCCTGGTGCTGCCCGATGGCGGCATCGTCACCCGGGCGCCGGTCGATGCGCTGGCCCTGGCGGAACTGCTGCTGTTCACCGCCGCTGCAGCGCCGAGCCTGGGGGTGCGGCCGGCACCGCTGTTCGCCGATACGCTGGCGCGGCTGGTGCCCAGCCTGCGCGGGCTGGCGCTGGGCGATGCCATGATCGGCGGCTGGCACGGCGGCGCCGTGATCGGCGCCCTGCCGCTCGAACGGCTGGCAAAGCGCGCCGCCACCGGCACCGAAATCAGCCGGGCCGGGCGCTGGTCGGGCTATCACCGGCTGTCGGCCGGCAAGACCATCCTCGTCATCGACGCCGGCCCGCCGCCGCCGGCGCGGGTGTCGCGCATCGGCCATGCCGGCACGCTGGCGTTCGAAATGAGCGATGGGGCCGACCGGCTGGTGACCAATTGCGGTGGTACGCGCGGATTGGCGTCGCCACTGCCCGCAGCGCTGGCCGATGGCCTGCGCACCACCGCCGCCCATTCGACGCTGACCATCGCCGACACCAATTCCACCCGTATCCGCGAGGATGGCGCCAACAAGGGCGCCCTCGGCCTCGGCGTCGAGGAAGTCGTCGTCCAGACCCGCCACAGCGAGGAAGGCCATTGGATCGAGGCCAGCCACGATGGCTATGCCAGGCGCTTCGGCATGACCGTCCGGCGGCGCCTGTTCCTGTCCCCCGACGGTGAGGATGTGCGCGGCGAGGACACGGTGGAGCCGGCCCCGCGGTCGGCGCTGCAACGCCGGGTGGACCGCGCGTTCGACATCCGCTTCCACCTCGGCCCCGGCGTTGCCGCCACCCCCACTGCCGATGGGGCCGGCGCGCTGCTCAAGCTGCCGGCCGGGCGGGTCTGGGCGATGAAGGCACGCTTCGGCCCGGGCGGCGGGCTGGTGACCATCGAACCTTCGCTGTGGATCGATGCCGATGGCCATGTCCATCGCACCGTCCAGCTGGTAATCAGCGCCCGCACCGAAAAGGCCGCAGCCAGCATCGGCTGGAGCTTCAAACGCGCCGGCAAGTAACCGGCCCAACACCCATCAAGGACCTGCAATGCCCGACTTCGTCCCCATCCGCCGCGCGCTGATCTCGGTCAGCGACAAGACCGGCATCGTCGAACTCTGCGCGGCACTGGCCGCACGCGGCGTCGCGCTGGTGTCCACCGGCGGCACGTCGAAGGCGCTGCGCGACGCCGGCCTGCCCGTCGATGACGTCAGCGACCTGACCGGCTTTCCCGAAATGATGGACGGCCGCGTCAAGACGCTGCATCCCAAGGTCCATGGCGGCCTGCTCGCCGATCGCGACGTGCCCGATCACATGGCGGCGATGGCGGCGCATGACATCCTGCCGATCGACCTTGCCATCATCAACCTCTACCCCTTTGCCGCCACGGTGGCGAAGGGCGCCGGCCGCGACGAGATCATCGAGAATATCGACATCGGCGGCCCGGCGATGGTCCGCTCGGCGGCCAAGAACCACGCGCATGTCGCGATCCTGACCGCCCCCGACCAATATCCGGCATTGCTTGCGGCGCTGGACGCCCATGACGGCGCCACCGACCTGGCGCTGCGCAAATCACTCGCCGCCGCCGCCTTCGCCCATACTGCCGCCTATGACGCGGCGGTGTCAGGCTGGTTCGCCGGCGTCGACCAGGGCGAAACCTTTGCGCCGCTGCGCGTCATGGCCTCGCGCCGCGCTGCCATGCTGCGCTATGGCGAAAACCCGCACCAGTTGGCCGCGCTCTATGTGCCGACGGGCCCCGCCGCCCGCGGCATCGCCCAGGCCGTTCAGGTGCAGGGCAAGGAGCTGAGCTACAACAATTATGCCGATGCCGATGCGGCGCTCGAGCTGGTCAGCGAATTCCGCGATGGCCCGCCGACCGTGGTCATCGTCAAGCACGCCAACCCCTGCGGCGTCGCCACCGCCGACACGCTCATCGACGCCTACAAGGCAGCGCTCGCCTGCGATTCCGTTTCCGCCTTCGGGGGCATCATCGCCGTCAACCGCCCGCTCGACGGCCCGACCGCCGAAGCGATCAGCGGCATCTTTACCGAAGTCGTCGCGGCGCCCGACGCCGATGACGACGCCCGCGCCGTGTTCGCGAAGAAGAAGAACCTGCGGCTGCTGCTGACCGGCGACCTGCCCGACCCGGCGCGCAGCGGGCTGACGACGAAGATCATTGCCGGCGGGGTGCTGGTGCAGCAGCGCGACAATGGCCGCGTCACCCGCGACCAGGTGCAGGTGGTGACGAAGCGCGCGCCGACGCCCCAGGAGTTCGACGACTGCATGTTCGCCTGGGTCGTCGCCAAGCACGTCAAGTCCAACGCCATCGTCTACGCCAAGGACGGCAGCACCGCCGGCATCGGCGCCGGCCAGATGAACCGCCTCGAATCCGCCCGCATCGCGGCGTGGAAGGCCAGGGACGCCGCCGCCGCCGCACACTGGGCGCACCCGCGCACCATCGGCTCGGCAGTCGCGTCGGACGCCTTCTTCCCCTTCGCCGATGGCCTGATCGCCGCCGCCGAAGCCGGGGCGACGGCGGTCATCCAGCCCGGCGGGTCGATCCGCGATGCCGATGTTATCGCTGCCGCCGACGAACGCGGGCTGGCGATGGTGTTCACCGGGATGCGGCATTTCCGGCACTGATGCCTGCCTCCGGCGGGCAGGGCCGGCGGCCCTGCACCCGGTTGTTGGTCGGTGCCCATTCGACGGGGAGGGGATGATGACGATCACCGAGACACTTGCAAAAGCGCTGGCGACCGCCGGCATTCCTGGCGCCGTCGCCATGGTCGGCAACCGCGCCGGCGTGACCGAAACATGCGTCGTCGGGCACGATGGCACGGGCACGCCGCTGGCAGCGGACAGCATGTTCCAGCTGGCATCGATGACCAAGGCGGTCGTGTCGGTTGCGGCGATGCAGCTGGTGGAAGCCGGATCGCTGGCGCTCGACGCCCCGCTGGCACCGTTGCTGCCCGACCTCGCCGATGCCCGTGTCATCACCGGCTTCGGCGACGATGGCAGCGTGGCCACGCGGCCGGCGGCGCGGCCGATCACGCTGCGCCACCTGCTCACCCATACCTCAGGCCTCGGCTATGACTTTGTCCATGCCGACATGGCGCGCGCCCGCGGCCCGGGTGGCCCGCCGCCGCCCGGCACCCGCGCCAGCCTGCGATCGCCGCTGCTGTTCGACCCCGGCGACGGCTGGGCCTATGGAATCAGCACCGACTGGGTGGGGCTGGCGGTCGAGGCGGCCAGCGGCCAGCGGCTCGATACCTATGTCGCCGATCATGTCACCGGGCCGCTCGGCATGGCCGACACGATGTTCACCCTCGATGCGGCGCACAAGGCGCGGCTGGTCACCAACATGGCGCGACAGCCGGACGGCAGGCTCGCGCCCTTCCCCATCACCATCAGCGGCGGTGCCGGCGAATTCCTGTCGGGCGGCGCCGGCCTGAGCGGCACGGCCGGCGATTACATGCGCTTCCTGCGCATGCTGCTGAACGGCGGCAGCCTTGATGGCGCCGTGATCCTGCGCCCCGAAAGCGTCGCCGACATGGCGCGCAACCAGATCGGCGCCTTGCGCGCCGGCGTCATGGAAACGACGCTGCCGGCGTTCAGCGCGCGGGTCGAATGGTTCCCGGACATGACCGCCGGCTGGGGGCTGGGCTTCCTCATCAACCCGGAGCCCGGCGGCGATGGCCGCGCTGCGGGCAGTCTGTTCTGGGCCGGTATCTGCAACACCTATTACTGGGTCGATCCCGCCAGCGACGTCGCCGCCGTGTTGATGATGCAGCTGCTGCCCTTTGCCGACGCCGGCGCGCTTTCGGTGCTGTCGGCCTTCGAACGCGCGGTCTATTCGCGTTAATCGTCGGGCGCGGCGCTCGCATCATGCGCCGGGTCGTCGTCCTCGCTGCGTGGCAGCGGCGAATCGGGCGCCGGGTCGGCGTCCGCATCCGGCGACGGGTCGGGGTTTTCGCCAATCGGCCGATAGGGCGTGCGCGGGTCCATCTCTGCCAAACGCGCGATGCGCCCCCGGGTTTCAGCGCAGCAGCAGGATCGGCACCACCGCGCCCGCAATCAGCATCAGCGTCGCGACGCGCCGGGTCGAGCGCATGCCGAGCGCAATGCCGGCGCCGAGCAGGACCGACAGCGACAGCGCAATCGCCAGCGCGACGGTGAAGATCTTCATCGGCAGCGCCGCCTTCTGGCGGGCGGCACGTTCGGCAGCGACGACCGGGTCCACCGGCGGCTTGGGCTTGCTCGCCTCGGCCTTGCCCGCGGGCTGCAGCTTGGCCTGGTCGATATGCACTTTCCCCATCCACGCCATCCATTGCGGCGGCGGCGCGCCGTCCCAGCCGCTGGCCTGCTGGAGGCGGAAGGTCTGCAGCCCGCCGGAAATGGCGAAGAACAGGATCGCCGGTGCAAAGAACACGCCGATGTAGAGATGCAGCTGCCGCAGCTTGCGCATCGTCCTGGCATTCATGGCAGATTGGCCTCCAGCCGCAGCCGGATGGACGCGGCATGGGCAGCCAACCCCTCGACATCGGCAATCGCGGCCCCCGCAGGGCCGATCGCCGCCAGGCCCTGCGGCCCGCAATCGAGGAAGGTCGTGCGCTTCATGAAGTCGACCACCGACAGGCCCGAAGCAAAGCGCGCGCGCCGCCCGGTTGGCAAGACATGATTGGGGCCCGCCAGATAATCGCCCGCTGCCTCGGGCGTGTGGCGGCCCAGGAACACCGACCCGGCATGGCGCATCCGCGTGAACAGTGCCTGCGGATCGTCGATCATCAGCTCGACATGTTCGGCGGCGAGCGCATCGAGCAGCGGCAGCGCCGCATCCAGATCGGGCAGCGTGACGATGACGCCGAAATCGTCCCAGCTCTGCCGCGCCACCTTCGCCGTCGGCAGCGTTTCGAGCTGGCGCGCCACCGCCGCCGCCACGGCATCGGCTTCGGCAGCGCTCGTCGTCAGCAGGATCGATTGCGCCACCGGGTCATGTTCCGCCTGGGCGAGCAGGTCGGCGGCGATCCAGTCCGGGTTCGAACCGCCGTCGGACACGATGACGACTTCGGACGGCCCGGCGATCATGTCGATGCCGACGATGCCGTACAGTTGGCGCTTGGCTTCCGCCACCCAGGCGTTGCCGGGGCCGGTGATGACATCGACGCGCGGCACCCGGCCGGTGCCGAGCGCCAGCGCCGCGACCGCCTGGGCGCCGCCGATGCGGAACACCCGCGTGACACCGGCCAGCCGTGCCGCCGCCAACACCAGCGGGTTGGCCGTCCCGCCCGGCGTCGGCGTCACCATCACCAGCCGCTCCACGCCGGCGACGACCGCCGGGATGGCGTTCATCAAAACCGATGACGGATAGGCGGCGCGCCCGCCGGGCACATACAGGCCGGCCGCCTCCACCGCGCTCCATCGCACGCCGGTGCGCACGCCGGCGGCATCGGTCGCGTCATTGTCCGTCGGGCGTTGCCGCAGGTGGAAATCGCGGATGCGCGTCGCCGCCAGGTCGAGCGCGGCGCGCAGGTCCGGCGTCAGCCCGGCGACGGCGGCGTCGAGTTCGGCGAGCGGAATCTCCCAGCCGGCGGCATCGAGGTCGAGCGCGTCGAAGCGCGCCGTCAGCTCGGCAACCGCCGCGTCGCCGCGGGCGCGGACATCGGCGATGATCGCCGCCACATCGGCCGACACATCGGCATCGCTGTCGCGCCGGGCATCGACCAGCGCCGCGAACGCCGCCGCAAAGCCCGGGTCCCGGGAATCAAGCCGCTGCGGCATCGGGGGTCTTTTCGACAAGGGAGCGGATGGCGTCGACAATGGGCACGACGGCCGGATGCGTCTTGAACGCCGCGCGGTTGACGATCAGCCGCGACGACACCGGCGCGATGACCTCGGTTTCGACAAGGCCGTTTTCGGCAAGCGTCTTGCCCGTCGACACCAGGTCGACGATGCGGCTCGCCAGCCCGCACAGCGGCGCCAGCTCCATGGCGCCGTTGAGCTTGATGACTTCGGCCTGGATGCCCTGCGCTGCGAAATGGCGGCGGGTGATGCCGGGGTATTTGGTCGCCACCCGCACATGGCTGAGGGTGCGGATGTCCTCCACCAGCCCGGCCGGCTGCGCCACGGACAGCCGGCAATGGCCGATGCCGAGGTCGACGGGGGCGTAAAGTTCCGAAAAGGCGAACTCCATCAGCACGTCGTTGCCGGCAATGCCGATCTCGGCCGCGCCAAAGGCCACGAAGGTCGCGGCATCGAAGGAGCGGACGCGGATGATCCGCACATCGGCGCGGCTGGTCTCGAACATCAGCTTGCGGCTGTTGTCGTCGGAAAAATCGGCCTCGGGAACGATCCCCAGCCGCGCCAGCAACGGCAGGGCTTCCTTGAGGATACGCCCCTTGGGCAGGGCAAGGGTGATGGGCTTCGACATGACAGCGCGCGCTTAGCGCGGACGCCGGCAAAAGGCCAATGTCGGCATGCCGCAGCGGTGGCGGACTTGGTTAACGGAAATTTAGAAAGTCTCGAAAGTCACAGTGATTTGGGGTGCGGACATTCCCCACGTCCCCCCTCTCCCGCCTGCGGGAGAGGGGACTCTCCCTCGGGCGAGTGGGTGAGGGTGTGCGCTTTTCTCGGAGCGGGCGAACACCCTCACCCGGCGCCCGACAAATGTCGCCTCCGCGACGCGCGCGTGTCGCCTCTCCCGCAGGCGGGAGAGGAGAACTTTGTGCGACTGGTCATCTTTATCCCCGAAGTCGGCGACGCTCCGCGTTTATAACCTATATGGAGATATTTGTCAAGATTGCGCAGCGCCTCCGGCGGGCAGGGCCGGCGGCTCCTCCACCGTGCGCATAGCGTTTAGTTAACAAGTTTAATTTTAATAAATCTACATCTCAACCCAAAACAATATGCAGAAGTTTAAAACACCTTATGCATGTCGGAATCTTTCGAATATATCGTGGACCCACAATGCGCGTATATCCACAGCAACAGTTATCGCTGTCTGAACCAAACGGAGTTAATTAGCCCGACATCTCAGTAATTATATACGTAACAAAGCGGTTGACCGGAATGAATGATTCCGTCACGTTTTGGCTATGGAAATCCGCAAGTTCCTTCTCAGCGCTAAGACTATCACCAAGGCCGGCGAGTGGCGCTGTGGGGCGCTCAATCCGAAAGGCAAGATGCACAAGGGGTCGTTCCCTCTTGGGAAGCGTGGCTACATCTTGGGCAACCAGTGGCACTGGCGCGTTGATGAATTAGATTGCGGCGGCGTGCCGGGCCGCTTGCTGGTGGCTTACAGGCTCGACAAGGTAAATTATCAGGCGTGGCTTTCCATCGAAAGATCGCCGGGGATTCACACGGTTGTGGCCAGCCTTGAATACCATGGCGATCATCCAGGCTGGCACCTGCATTCAAAATGCGCGGCAATTTCAGAGTTCGACGCCCAAACTTCGCGGCAGCGAAATATGGGGATTCGCATACCGGCAGTTCGGGCGTATCATCGCGCGCGCGAGTACGAAATGAGCCATCAAGAGGCCACAAATCGGGCATATCGCACGTTTCGGATAGGCGTTAGCGAGGGAGGGTTATTCGGATGAAAGAGCAACTCTGCCGCGCCTTCTGTGACGACTTGACGGTCAACGATCTGCCTATGGGCATGGCCGTAAGCACTGGTTTCATGTTTCCTGATGGCGATAGAATCGCGTTCTATGTGCGCGAGGACTCCACCACTGGCCTGTTCGAGGTTCAGGATAGCGGCCTTGTGTTCCCTGGTCTGGAAGCCAGCGGACTGGACCTAAAGAACCAGGGCCGCGCCGAAGCCTTTGCGGCCTTGCAGCGCGAGTATGGCGTTACATTAGACGAAGATGACCGCGAGTTCAGGCTTGCCCCGGTCGCAGGTGGCGAGTTGCCCCATGCTGCCATGCGCTTTGTGTCCTTTCTGCTTCGCGTTGGCGACCTTTTGCTGCTGAATGAAGATCGCGTAGCGAGCACGTTTCGCGACGACGTTGCACGTCGGTTGCGAGAGCTTGCTGGCGATCGAATGACCATCACAGAGCGCACAGAGATCAGTCCCGAATTGTCTGACTTCACTCCAGATTTTGTTCTTCAAGCTCCGGGGAGGAGCCCTGTTGGCGTGTTTCTTGGCACCAGCGATGCAAGGGTATTGGAAGCGCTCTACATGCAGATGCGCGCGGAGCATGAAACTCACACCGCAGTGTCGATTGTGGCGCTGTTAGAGCGGGAAAAGGCAATTAGCGCGAAGGTACGCCAGCAGGCCAACAACCGCCTGTCCGCCGTCGCTAATTACCGTGGTGACGAATTGGGGGCGCTGGGTCGGATCGTGAAAGAGGCACTCCCCAGTGTCCACTGATAAGCCCCCAGTCAACGAAGACGATGTCCTGCGGCGCCTGCTGAAAACGCCGCCAACGCCGCACAAACCTAAGACGGCCTCTGGCCAGCGCGCCAGCGTTGAAAAGCCGCCGCGTGCTTTTGCGCAGTCTTAGGCCGCGTTAGCCCGCCGACAGGTCAAGCGCTTTCCAGCGGCCCAGAGAAGGCGACGTCGGCACGCTCGTTGTCATTGGCCTTACGGGTGTTGTAGCGGAAATCAAATTCGGCGCAGTAGCGCGACATGTGTGCTTCGCCTATGCGAATGAGGTGGCACATGAACCAAGCGGTCTTGTAAGTGACACCGAGCAAGCGGTGAATTTCATGGGCGATTATGCCCTTCTTGCTGGCGCAAATCAGGTGGTTGCAAGGCAGCCACTTGTGAAGCGGAACCTCGGAGCGCTCGAATACGTTGCCAACGGTGACGATAAATTGTTTCCGGCAAGCGTTGCGCTGAACCAGACCGGCGCGATGCTTCTTGCCTTCAAGGTGGGTCGCATCGTCCGAACCACCATGCGGGCAGATCGGGCCAAGCGGCCAATACAGCGCTTCTAGGTGCTCCCTAGCCGCGACAGACAGCAGCAACCATGATCTTACAGCCGAAAATGCTTTAGGAAGGGGGTCTGGGGCCAATGGCCCCAGCCGCCGGAGGCATCGTGTGTTTCGGCGTTAGGACGCACCCTCACCCGGCGCGCCAAGTGGCGCGTCTCGACCTCTCCCGCAAGCGGGAGAGGGGGGTCAGCCCCGCAACAGCTTCACGATCGCCGAGAAATCCGACCCGCCGCCGCCGTTGTTGGCGAACAGCTGGTAGAGCGCTTCGGCCTGGGCGCCCATGGGTACGCTGGCGCCGGCGGTGGTGGCGGCGGCGAGGGCGAGCTTGAGGTCCTTGAGCATCAGGGCGGTGGCGAAGCCGCCGGCATAGTCGCGGTTGGCGGGCGAGGTGGGGACGGGGCCGGGGACGGGGCAATAGCTGGTCATCGACCAGCTCTGGCCGCTGGCTTTCGACGAGATGTCGAAGAAGGTCTGGGTGTCGAGGCCGAGTTTTTCGGCGAGGACGAAGGCTTCGGCGGTGGCGACCATGGTGGCGCCCAGGATCATGTTGTTGCAGATCTTGGCGGCCTGCCCCATGCCGGCGGCGCCGGCGTGGATGACGGCCTTGCCCATGGTTTCGAGGAACGGCCGGGCGGCGTCGAACGCCGCGGCGGGGCCGCCGACCATGAAGGTGAGCGTGCCGGCGTCGGCCGCCGCCGTACCGCCCGACACCGGGGCGTCGACCATGTGCAGGCCCTTTTCGGCGGCCGCCTCGCCGACGCTGCGCGCCGTGGCGACGTCGATCGTGGAACAATCGATGAGGATGGCGTGCGGGCTGGCGGCGGCGAACAGCGCGCCCGCATAAGCCGCGGCGACATGGCTGCCGGCGGGCAGCATGGTGATGATGGCGTCCGCGCCCGATGCGGCGGCGCGTGCCGAGGCGGCGGCGGTGCAGCCTTGCGCGACGGCGCGGGCGACGGCGTCCTCGTTCAGGTCGAAGGCGCGGACCTGGTGGCCGGCGCGGGCCAGGTTGGCGGCCATGCCGCCGCCCATGTTGCCGACGCCGATGAAGCCGATGATGGGCATGTTGCTCCCCTCCCGTTCACGGGAGGGGTCGGGGGTGGGGCTGGCCACCGACGCCCTCTCGCAGGTCTGTTGCGAAAACCCACCCCCGACCCCTCCCGCAGGCGGGAGGGGAGATGGCCTATTTCCCCGTCCAGACGCCGGGGCGTTTGGCGACGAAGGCGGCCATGCCTTCCTTCTGGTCCTGTGACCCGAACAGCGCGTGGAACAGCCGGCGTTCGTAGCGGATGCCCGCCGACAGCGGCATTTCGAACGCGGCTTCGACCTGTTCCTTGACGGCGAGCACCGCCAGCGGTGCCATGGCGGCGATGGTGGCGGCGGTCTTCAGCGCTTCGGCGACAAGCGCTTCGGCGGGGACGACGCGCGCCACCAGCCCCGCACGTTCGGCCTCGGCGGCGTCCATCATCCGGCCGGTCAGGCACATTTCCATGGCTTTCGCCTTGCCGATGGCGCGGACCAGCCGCTGCGACCCGCCCATGCCGGGGGTGACGGCGAGCTTGATTTCGGGCTGGCCGAATTTCGCCGTGTCCGCCGCGATGATGAAATCGGCCATCATGGCGAGTTCGCAACCGCCGCCGAGCGCGAAGCCGGCCACCGCGGCGATGACCGGCTTGCGGGTGGCGGTGACGCGTTCGTAACCGGCGAAGAAGTTGCTGCCGTACATGTCGGCGAAGGATTGTTCCGACATTTCCTTGATGTCGGCGCCGGCGGCGAACGCCTTTTCGCTGCCGGTGAGGACGAGGCAGCGCTGGGCCGGGTCGGCATCATAGGCGGCGAAGGCGGCGATGAGGTCGGCGAGCGTCTGGCTGTTCAGCGCGTTGAGCGCCTGCGGGCGGTTGAGGCGGACGAGGGTGACCGCGTCGTGCTGCTCGATCAGGAGGGTTTCGTAGGTCATGCGTATCTCCGTCACGCCATCGTCGGGATGACGAAGGCCGAGCCCGTGTCCCCCACCCCGCCATCGGGCCAGCGGCCGGTGACGGTCTTGCGCTTGGTCCAGAACTGCACGCCTTCCATGCCGTGCTGGCCGATGTCGCCGAAGGCGCTGCGCTTCCAGCCGCCGAAGCTGTGATAGGCGACCGGCACCGGGATCGGCACGTTGACGCCGACCATGCCGACATTGACCCGGGCGGCGAATTCGCGCGCCGCATGGCCGTTGCGGGTGAAGATGGCGACGCCATTGCCATATTGATGGTCGCTGCACAGCTTCAGCGCCGCCTCGAAATCATCGGCGCGGACGATCTGCAGGACGGGGCCGAAGATTTCCTCGCGATAGCTCTGCATGGCGGGCGTCACCTGGTCGAACAGCGTCGGGCCGACGAAGAAGCCGCCTTCATGGCCCTGCAGCGTGAAGCCGCGGCCGTCGACGACGAGTTCGGCGCCTTCGGCGACACCCATGTCGATGTAGGATTCAATCCGCGCCTTGTGCGCTGCGGTCACCACCGGGCCATAGTCGGCATCGGGGTCGGTCGACACGCCGATGCGCAGCGCGGCAATGGCGGGGAGCAGCTTGTCGCGCAGGCGATCGGCGGTGTCGGCGCCGACGGGAACGACGACCGGCAGCGCCATGCAGCGTTCGCCGGCCGACCCGAAGGCGGCGCCGGCGAGGTCGCGCACCACCTGGTCGAGGTCGGCATCGGGCATGACGACGCCGTGGTTCTTGGCGCCGCCCATCGCCTGGACGCGCTTGCCGTTGGCCCAGCCCTTCGACGAAATATAATGCGCGACGTCGGACGAACCGACGAAGCTGACCGCGGCGATGTCGGGGTGATCGAGGATGGCGTCGACCATTTCCTTGTCCCCGTTGACGACCGAAAACACGCCGTCGGGCAGGCCGGCCTGCCTGAACAATTCGCCCAGCCGCACCGGCAGGGTCGGGTCACGCTCCGAGGGTTTGAGGATGAAGGCGTTGCCGGTGGCGATGGCAACGCCGGCCATCCACATCGGGATCATCGCCGGGAAGTTGAACGGCGTGATGCCGGCGCCGATGCCGACGGGCTGGCGCATCGACCAGATATCGATGCCGGGACCCGCACCATGGGTGAATTCGCCCTTCAGCACATGCGGGATGCCGCAGCAGAATTCGATGACCTCCAGCCCCCGCTGGATATCGCCCCTCGAATCGGCGAGCACCTTGCCATGTTCGGACGACAGGATGCGGGCCAGATCGTCGATCTCGGCCTCCACCAGCGCCTTGAAGGCGAACATGACGCGCGCCCGGCGCTGCGGGTTGGTGGCGGCCCAGCCCGGTTGGGCGGCGCGGGCAGCGACAACGGCCTGGTCGAGCGTGGCGGCGTCGCCGAGCGTGACCCGGGCCTGGACCTTGCCGCTGTTGGGGTCGAAAATGTCGCTGTGGCGAGTGCCGGAGGCGACCGACTGGCCGGCGATATAGTGATCAATGATGCGCATGGGGGCGTGTTAGCGCCGGGCATCGCCGCCTGCTAGCTGCGATTTTCAGCCGCTAGGCGCATGCCATCCGGCCGCAATCCGCAGCGCCCGTTTCCACCTGGATCGTCGCATGGCCGATGCCGAACTTGTGTTCGAGATCATGGGCAAGGTCGGCGAGGGCGGCGTCGCCGGGGTGGCCGGCGGGCATGACGAGGTGTGCGGTCAGGGCCGTGTCGGTGGTGCCCATCGGCCAGATGTGGAGGTCGTGGACGGTGACGACGCCGGGGCGGCCCTTGAGGAAATCGGCGACGGCGGTCGAATCGATGCCTTCGGGCACCGCGTCGAGCGCCATTGCCACCGATTCGCGCAGCAGCCCCCAGGTGCCGCGCAGGATGACGGCGACGACGATCAGGCTGAGCGCCGGGTCGATCCAGTTCAAGCCGGTCTTGAGGATGACGAAGCCCGAGACGACGACCGCTGCCGATACGCCGGCGTCGGCGAGCATGTGGAGATAGGCGCCGCGGATGTTGACATCGCCGTCCTTGCCGCGCGCGAACAGCCAGGCGGTGAAGCCGTTGACGACGATGCCGATGCCGGCGACGATCATCACGACATCGCCCGCCACCGGCTGCGGGTCCTGCAGCCGCCGCAGTGCCTCGACCGCAATAGCGCCGCAGGCGACGCACAGCAGCACGGCGTTGAGCAGCGCCGCCAATATGCCGCTGCGTTTCAGGCCATAGGTGAAGCGCGCCGATGGCGGCCGCAGCGCCAGCCGCAGCCCGGCCCAGGCCACCGCCAGCCCCAGCACGTCCGACAGATTGTGGCCGGCATCGGCGAGCAGCGCCATCGACCCGGTGACGACCCCGGCAAGCGCCTCCATCGCCACATAGGCAAGGTTGATGCCGATGCCGATGGCAAAGGCGCGGCCGAAACTGGCGGGCGCGTGGCTGTGGCCATGGCCACCATGGTCATGCCCGCCGTGCGCCTTGTGGTCATGATGATGGCCGGCCATGCGCCCTTCATAGGGGATAAGCGGGACGGGTTGAAAGCCGCGGCGGTTGCATCCCGTGGCGCCCCACCCACGTTGCTGTCGGCATGGCCTTTCATTCGACCCGGTCCGATCGCGCCAAGGCGGCGATCCTGACGCTGCTGCTGCAGGGCGGGCTGTTCTATGCGCTGCTGATCGGATTGGCCGGCGACCCGGCGGTGCGGACGCCCGAACCGGCTATGGTGGCGATCACCCTGCCCGACCTGCCGGCGCCGCCACCGCCGCCGCCGGCGCGGAGGGCGCCACGACCGCAAGGCGCTGCGGCACCGCCGAATCGCGTGGCCAAGGCGACGCCGATCGTCATCCCGCCGCCGGTGATTCCGGTGATCGTGCTGCCGCCGGTCGTCGCGGCGCCGGTGGCCGGTCTTGCGGCGGACAGCGACGCCGGCGCGGCGCCGGTGGCGGGGCCGGGCAGCGGTGGCGGCGGGGCCGGGTCCGGCACCGGCGTGGGCGCCGACGGGGATGGCGATGGCGGCGGTGGCACCCATGCGCGCTGGCTGAAAGGGCGGATCAGCAGCGGCGATTATCCGCGGGCGGCGGTGGAGGCGGGGCTCGGGGGGCAGCTGGTGGCGCGCTACACGATCGGGGCGAATGGCCGGGTTTTGCGCTGCGACGTGGTCGAATCGAGCGGGAGCGCGGTTCTGGATGAGACGACGTGCGCGCTGGTGGTGAAGCGGTTCCGGTATCGGCCGGCGCGGGATGCGGCGGGGCGGGCGGTGGGGGATGTGGTCTATGAAGACCATAATTGGGTGTTCGAGCGGCGGGTGGAGAGAGAGGAGTGACGTCGGGAAGGGGCATGGGCAAAGCCCATGCTGGCGTCGGACGAGTTCAGCGCGGGAAGGCCGCGCTGCCTCGCCGGCCGATCTTGCGCCTGTCGGCGCGCTGCTGCGCTGCGCGCTCGCGGCGCTGAAGAGGCATGGGCAAAGCCCATGCTGGCGTCAGACGAGATCGGTTGGCGGAGGGCCAACCGCCTCGCTGGCCGGCCTTGCGCGAGTCTGATCGTAGCTGCGCTACGCTCCAGCCGCGCAGCGGCTGGAGCGGGCGAAGGGATTCGAACCCTCGACTTCAACCTTGGCAAGGTTGCGCTCTACCCCTGAGCTACGCCCGCTCGACCACCGAAGTTTCCGTGGCGAGGGGCGCGGTTACACGGGGCGCTTTGCCGATGCAAGCGGAATCGGGCAACATGCGCTGCGGCACCGCGACGGGGTTGGCAAATTGCCGGCCAGAGCCCCATATGGAAGCGATCGCAGACACAGGAACAGTCCCTTGGCCAGCCTTGCCACCGCCGCCACTGAAAAAGCCAGCATCGAGGCATTCCGCCAGGATGCCATCGAAGCGTCGCGCGACGCCCTGGTGCTCGTCGACTTCTGGGCGGAATGGTGCGGGCCGTGCAAGACGCTGACGCCGCTGCTCGAAAAGGTCACCGCCGCGCACGCGCCGCGGGTCAAGCTGGTCAAGATCGATGTCGACAAGAACCAGACTTTGGCGTCGCAGTTCCGCATCCAGTCGATCCCGACCGTCTATGCCTTTCTCGATGGCCAGCCGGTCGATGGCTTCCAGGGCGCGCTCGGCGAGCGAGAACTGAATGCCTTCATCGATCGCCTGCTCGCCGCGGCACCGCTGCCGGCGGGTGAAGCCGATGCCGAGGCCGAGATCGCCGCGCTGATCGCGGCCGCCGAAGGCGCCAGCGCCGCCGGCAACCATGCCGATGCGCTGACGATGTTCGGCGCGCTTGCCGCCGAACTTCCCGATCGCGAATCGCTAGCCGCCAAATATGCACTGGCGCTGATCGCGGCCGGTGACGCGCCCGCCGCCGCCGCCGCGCTCGCCGCCGTTCCCGCCGATTCGAAGGACGCCGAGGTGATCCGCGCCCGTGCCGCCGTGGCGCTGGCCAGCGAGGCTGTTCCGGTCGACGACCTTGCCGCGTTGCAGGCCGCCGTCGCCGCCGCGCCCGACGACCATGCAGTGCGCTTCGAACTCGCCGCCGGGCTGATCGCGCGCGGCGACAATGACGCCGCCGCCGACGCGCTGCTCGCCATCGTTACGGCCGACCGGAGCTGGAACGAAGGCGCTGCCCAGGCCAAGTTGCTGAAGATGTTCGAAGCCGTCGGCCTTGGCGACCCGTGGAGCATCAAGGTCCGCGCCCGCTTGCGATCGATCCTGTTCGCATGAGCAGTGCCGAGCCGCTGCCTGTCGCCATCCCGGTCTTCCCGTTGACCGGCGCACTGCTGCTGCCGCGCGGCATGCTGCCGCTCAACATCTTCGAACCGCGCTATCTTGCCATGGTCCGCGATGCGATGGCCGCGAACGGCGCCGCCAACCGGATGATCGGCATCATCCAGCCGCGGATGAACGGCGAACCGCCGCCGCTGTACGACGTCGGCTGCATCGGCCGCATCGGCGACTATCGCGAAACCGACGATGGCCGGATCCTGATCGCGCTGACCGGGATCACCCGCTTCCGCATCGCCGCCGAGCTCGACCGCACCACCCTCTATCGCCAGGTCATGGCCGATTATCACGATTTCCAGGACGATCGCGCCGACCCCGACCCGCTGACCGCCATGGCGCGCGCCGGGCTGGAAGAAGTGCTGCGCGCCTATCTCGACGCCCAGGGGCTGAGCGCCGACTGGGAAGCGGTCAAGTCCGCCGACGACGAATCGCTGGTCACCACCCTCGCCAGCGTCTGCCCCTTCGACCCGGCCGAAAAACAGGCGCTGCTGGAAGCCGAGGACCTGCCCGAACGCGCCGCCACGTTGACCGCGCTGATGACCTTCGCCCAGGGCCATGGCGGCGGCAGCGACCGGCCGACGCTCCAATGAGGATCGGGCAATGACGCTCGACCCGCAGCTGCTGGCACTGCTCGTCTGCCCGATAACGCGGACGCCGTTGCGCTATGACGAGGCCGCGCAGGAACTGGTCGCCGACCGCGCCGGCCTCGCCTATCCGATCCGCGACGGCGTGCCGATATTGCTGATCGAAGCGGCGCGGGAATTTGCGCCGGTCGAGGACTGAGGCTGCGACCATCGGTCCCGGCCCCCCCGTTTCTCGGGTTGGTGCAGGTGTTTTCGCGGCGCGTTGTCTGGCCGGCGATGATATCGGCGCATCCTGCATGCAATGGCGGCGTCGACCGGATTCGCGTTTTTCCTGCTCCTCCCCGGCATTTCCGAAGGCTGCCGTAGCGGTGCGCATCGCTCCGCGGATCCTGCCGGCGGCGGGGGTCTCTGCCGCGATCACTGTCACATGTGCGTCACGCGGGCGTCCTAAAGAAGTCAAAAGCGCGGAAAGGCACAAGATATGGACATCGCTGTTGCGGGGCCCCCTTACGCTGCCCCCAACGCTGCCGTCCGCGATGCTGTCCACCAGCATGACGAATTCACCCGGCAGGGCATTCTCGAGCGGTTGTTCACCTTCGCCTTTCGCGGCCTCGTCTATGCGCAGATCTGGGAAGACCCCGCGGTCGACCTGGCGGCGCTCGATCTGGGGCCGGGAATGCACCTGGTCACCATCGCCAGCGGCGGCTGCAATGTCCTGTCGTACCTCACCGCCGATCCGGCGCGGATCACGGCGGTCGATCTCAACGCCGCCCATGTCGCGCTCGGCCGCCTGAAGATCGCCGCTGCCCGGCACTTGCCCGACCAGGCGAGCTTCCACCGCTTCTTCGCGCGCGCCGACTGCCCCACGAATATCACCGCCTACGAAACCCATGTCGCACCGCATCTCGACCCGGCGTCGCGCGCCTATTGGGAAGGGCGGGACCCGATCGGGCGGCGGCGCATCGGCGGCTTTGCCCGGAATTTCTACCGGCGCGGCTTGCTGGGCAGCTTCATCATCACCGGGCAACTTCTGGCGCGCGCCTATGGCATCGACACGCGGGAAATCCTGGCGGCGACCTCGCGCGCCGAACAGCGCCGGATTTTCGACACGCGCTTTGCGCCGCTGTTCGACAAGAAATTCGTGCGCTGGCTGACCGGCAATCCGGCGGCGCTGTTCGGCCTCGGCATCCCGCCGGCGCAATATCAGGCGCTGCTCGGCGACGCACCCGACATGGCGAGCGTGCTCCGCGCCAGGCTCGAGAAACTGTCCTGCGACTTCGCCATCGCCGACAATTACTTCGCCTGGCAGGCCTTTGGCCGCGGATATGGCACGGCTCCCGACGCGCCGCTGCCCCCCTATCTGCAGCCGCACCATCATGCGGCGGTTGTCGATCGCATCGACCGGATCGATTATCGCCACGCCAATTTCGCCGCCTTCTTGCGCAGCCAGCCAGCGACGAGCTGCGACCGCTATGTGCTGCTCGATGCACAGGACTGGATGACCGACGCCCAGTTGACCGAACTGTGGACGGAGATCGGCCGCACCGCCCGGCCGGGGGCACGGGTGCTGTTCCGCACCGCCGCCGAACCCAGCCTGTTGCCCGGCCGGGTGCCGTCCGCGCTGCTCGACCGCTGGCGGTACGAGGCAGAGGCTTCGGCGGGCTTCACCCGCGCCGATCGCGCGTCGATCTATGGCGGGGTGCATCTCTACACGCGCGTCGAGGCATGACCACGGCAGTGCTCGGCCATGCTGCCGCGATGGACCGCATCTATCGGCGCCAGCGCCATGTCTATGACCTGACCCGAAAATATTATCTGCTGGGGCGGGATGCGCTGATCGCCGGGCTCGACGCCGGCCCCGGCGCGCGGGTGCTGGAAGTCGGCTGCGGCACCGGGCGCAACCTCATCGTCGCGGCGCGCGCCTTTCCGGCGGCACGGTTCACCGGGCTCGATATTTCGGCGGCGATGCTGGCGACGGCGCGCGCCAATATCGCCCGCGCCGGCCTTTCGGAACGGATCGACCTGGTCCAGGCCGACGCGACCGCCTTCGATGCGGCGGCGCTGTCGGGGGGCGCGGGGTTCGACCGGGTGTTCCTGTCCTATACCGTGTCGATGATCCCCGACTGGCAGGCGGCGCTGGCGCAGGCAGCGCGGGCGCTGGCGCCGGGGGGCCGGCTCGATCTTGTCGACTTCGGCCAGCAGGAGGGTTTGCCGCCGACCTTTCGCCGCGCCCTGTTCGCCTGGCTCGACCGCTTCGACGTGACCCCGCGCGCCGGGTTGCCGGCGGCGGTGGCGGCGATCGCTGCCGCCGAAGGGCTGACGAGCGACTGGTCGTCGACGCGGCGCGGCTATGCCTGGACGGCGCGGCTGGCGCGAGGGGCGTGAAGGCGCCGCCGACGTCGAGGCGACGCCGCGCGATGCGCCGGTGGAAAGCGGTCGGTTGCCGTAGAGGCCGTCACGAACGGCCTCTACGGCAACCGGCGCCGGACCATCTCAATGGGGACAGCCTCCACGACAACAGCGTCACCGTTGCTATCGCGCCCCGTCATCGGGGTTGCCATGAAAAGCGAGTTGTAGATGGCTTCTTCGGTTGCATCGGCAGCAGCAACAAACAGATCCGACATCCGGTCGTTGGGAACGTCCTCGGTGGCACTTGCCGCGGCGCGGCGCTGCGGCGTCCGGCGGACGGACAGCGCCGTCGAAAAGGCAATGGCATAGTCACCCGATCCGTTCGAGAAGGCGGACCCGGTTCGCGCCAGCCCCGCAAAGCTGCGTTCGGCCAACCGCTTCAGATTGCGGTCGCTGAGCGGGGCGTCGGTCGCCACGATGATCATGATCGAACCATCGGCACTGCTCGGCCGCGTCTTTGCCGGCGCGCCGGCCGGGCGCAGGGCATCGCCGACCTCGGTGCCCAGGACCCGCAAGCTGCCGCCATAGTTGGATTGGACGATCACCCCGACCCGATATTCCCCGTGCGTCCCGGGAACGACGCGGGAACTGGTGCCGATGCCGCCTTTCCAGCCAAAGGCCACGGTGCCGGTGCCGGCACCCACGGCGCCTTCGGTTACCGCGCCGGTCGACGCGGCGCTGATGGCGGCGAGGACATCCTTGCTGGTGATGACACGCCTGCGGATATTGTTGAGCCGACTGTCGTTGGTCTCTCCGACGACCGGGTTCACGGACGCGACATTCTCGTTCCCCGGTTGCGCCAAAGTCCAGCCGATGAGCGCGTCGGCAGCTTGCGGCACCGAAAGCGTGTTGGTGAGAATGATGGGGGTTTCGATTTCGCCGAGCTCCGTGATCTGGGTCGTGCCGGTCAGCTTGCCGAAACCGTTCGCGACGGCGACGCCGGCGGGCACCTTGTCCTGGAACAGGTTGCCGGCATGGGGGAGGATGGCCGTCACGCCGGTGCGCACATCGGCGCCTTCGATTCGGGTGACATGGCCGACCGCGACGCCGGCGACATCGGTGATGGCGTTGCGCGGCCCCGGCTGCAACATCCCCGGTGCCACGCCGACCACCCTTGCACGGACGCGCGGCGGTTCGGCGGCGGCGGTCGCGGTGATTGTCAGCAGAAACACCGAGGACAGGAACTGCTTCGCCATATCATGCTTTCCAGATTGCCGGCCGCGGCAAGCAGGGACGTCGGCTCCACGCTGCCATTGCGGGCACATTCGGTGGTTTGGCCTCGATGCGCAACGATGGCCGTCTGGCGTCTCGGCCGCTCAGGTCATGCCATGGCTGCCGGCAACGGCGCCGAACAGCGTCAGCAACGCCAGCGCCAACAGGATGCGGTGGACGCGCTCCATCCGCGAAAAGGTCCGCGCCTCCGGGTCGGGTGCCGCCATGGCGCGGTGCAGGACCAGCGGTTCCAGCACGAACAACATCATCATGAACACCAGCCATAGTCCGACCATGGCGTGCATCCACCATGATCGTGGCTCGGCAAAGCGGCCCCACATGTCATAGCGCCAGACCATCCAGAAGCCGCTGGCACCGGCAAGCAGGACCCAGAATTTGGCCTGGGCCGAAAAGCGGCGTTCGATGGCATGAAAGGCAGGGATCCGCGCCGCCGGGGGCTGGTCGGCGCGAATGACCGGCATCAATGCAAGCGTGACAAAGGCGACACCGCCGACCCAGAGCATAACGGCGATCACATGAACCGCACGCGCCAGGACGAAGTCATCCATCGACCGGTGCTCCGCTGGATGCAGCTATTCGTCGACCGCAGGCATTGCCGCCGTCGCGCCGGCGGCGCTCTCGTCATGGCCGCTGTTCGAACTGAGGAACCCCGCCGCCATCAGCCCGCCGCCGAGCAGGATCGAGATGAAGACGCCGACGCTGGTGGTCAGCACCAGGGTGGGCGTCAGCGGGCCATGAAGCGACAGGTAATACAGCGCCGCGGCGACCATCGCGACACCGGCGATGCCGAGATAGACGATCAGGCGCCAGAAACTCGCACGCGCCTTGCGACTGCGCGCGTCGTCGATTGCATTTGCCATGGTCAGGCTTCCTTGCTGCGGGCCGGCTAGATCAGTTCACCCGTCAGCAGCGCCGGCAAGGTCCCGGTTTCGCCCCGCGCCTCGGCCATGAAGCGGGCCTTCAGCGCCGGGACGCGCTCGACCCCGGCGAGGCCGAGGCGGCGGACGGCGGCGGGAAGGCGGCCGGGGACGGCGAACAGGCGGTTGAGGCCGTCGGTAACGGCGCCGACCATCATGTTGTCGAGCCGGCGCCACGCCGTATAGCGTGACAGGACGCCGGGCGCGCCGAGGTCCTGGCCGGTGCGGGCGGCTTCGACAAGGACCTGCGCCAGCGCGGCGACGTCGCGAAATCCCATGTTGAGGCCCTGGCCGGCGATGGGGTGGATGCCATGGGCGGCGTCGCCGACCAGCACCAGGCGCTGCGCCGTATAGGATGCGGCGTGGTGATAGCCGAGCGGCCACACGGCTTGCGGGGCGATGACATCGATGTCGCCCAGCGTGCCATCGACACGCGCCGCGATTTCGGCGGCAAGGGCCCTGGGGCCGAGCTTGCGGGCGCCGGCGGCATTGGCGGCGTCGACGGTCCAGACGATGGCGGAGCGCGGGCGGCCGTCGCTGTGATCGGTCATCGGCAGCAATGCCATCGGGCCCGAGGGATAGAAGAGCTCGCAGGCGACTTCGCCATGCGGTTGGCTGTGCGCGACCATGGAGACCAGCGCGGCATTGGGATAGTGCCAGGCGGCGAGGCGGATGCCGGCGGCGTCGCGGGTCTTCGACTTGCGGCCATCGGCGGCGATGGCGAGCGGCGCGGTGAAGACACGGCCGTCGTCGAGCGTCAGCGTTGCGGCATGGTCGTCGCGAACGAGGCTGGCAACGGTTGCCGGGGCAACCAGCGTCACTTCCGGGGCGGCGCGGACGGCATCGAGCAAGGCGATCCGCAGCAGGCGATTTTCGAGCATGATGCCCAGCGGATCCGTGGCCTGGCCCGAGGCATCGGCGGCGCCCGCATCGAAGTGCAGGAACTGCGGCGCCGTGCCGTCGGTGACGCGAATGGCGCGGATGGCGCAACCATCGGTATCGAGCACCGTACCCAGCCCGAGCGCCCGCAGCATCCGCGCCGAGGCGCTGGCGACGGCGCTGGCTCGGCCATCGAAGGCCGGCAGGGTCGTCGCATCGAGGTCCTGGGTGTCGACGACGATGCTCGTCACCTCGTGGCGGGCAAGGGCGAGGGCGAGGGTGGAGCCGATCAGGCCGCCCCCGATGATGATGACATCGGCGTTCATGGCCAAGCGTCTAGCAGTGCCGCCGCAAGGCGCAAAGCGGACATGATGTCCGGCAGCGTCAGCGCAGGATTTGCAAGACCATGTCGCCGCCCCGCCCTGCCGCAACAAAGCCTGTGCTGGCGGCATCCGCCGTGCAATCCGGCCCATCCAATCTTGACCCCGGACTTTGGGTCGGTCATCTTGCGACTACAGGGTCAAAGCATGAACATTTCGGGACGCTGAACGCAAGGTCAGGGCGGCAATGGCGACGCGCGCTTCAACATCACCGCGGCCGGCGGCGCCGCAACGCGCGCCTTCGGGGCGGGTTGCGACGGCCGTGGCGGCCGTCAAGGCGGCGCTGCGCCGCTTCGCCGTGCTGCTGGCGGCCGGGGCGCTGATGGCGCTGGCCGCCATGCTGGTGCTGGCGCTGCTCGGCTATTCGCCGCTCGATCCGTCGTTCAACACGGTGACCGGGCGCACGACGACCAACATGCTCGGCCCCGTCGGCGCGCATGTCGCCGACCTGTTGCTGCAGCTGCTGGGCTGGCCGGCGCTGGCGCTGGCGCTGCCGTTGCTGGTCGCCGGCGTTCGCGTGGCGCAGGGCCGGCGACCGCGCGTGCTGCGGGCGCTCTGGGCGGTGCCGCTCGCCATCGCGCTGTTGTCTGCCGCCGGCGGGGCCATACCGTTGCCGGCGATGGGGGCGCCGGCCGGATTCGGCGGGCTGGTCGGCACCGCCGCGGGCATTTTCGTGCTCGGGCTCGGCGATATCGAAGCGCTTGCCAATGTGCCGATCGCGCTGATCCTCGCGGTGCTGCTGGTGCCGGCGGGGCTGGCGCTGTTGCTGTGGGGGGCGGGGCTGGGGCTTGCCGATCTCGCCGGAATCGGCGGTCTTGGCGCTGGCCTGTCGGCGCTGATGCCGCAGCGCCGCGAAGCGGAGGCGGAGGATGACGTGGCGACGCCGGTGCGGGCGCCGCGGCCGGAACGCCGGATTGCGACGGAACCCGACGTGCAGCCATCGGCGCCGCGCGCTGTCGTCATCGAACCGCCGCGCGGCCCGGCGCCGGGCAAGCGCCAGCAGAAGGAGCGCCAGCCGTCGCTCGACCTGGGGGACAGCGCCATCCTGCCCGGCCTCGCGCTGCTCAAGCCGGCGCCGCCGGCGCCGACCCGCCGGGTCGATGCCGCCAGCCTGGAACAGAATGCCCGGCTGCTCGAAGGCGTGCTGGAGGATTTCGGAGTCCGCGGCCGCATCGGCGAGGTCCGGCCCGGCCCTGTCGTGACGATGTACGAACTGGAACCGGCGCCGGGCATCAAGGCATCGCGGGTCATCGGGCTGGCCGATGATATCGCCCGGTCGATGTCGGCGCTGTCGGCGCGCGTCGCCGTGGTGCCGGGCAAGAATGTCATCGGCATCGAACTGCCCAACCAGCATCGCGAAATGGTCAGCCTGTCGGAACTGCTCGGCAGCCGGGCGTTCGAAAACGGCGGCGCCGTGCTGCCGCTGGTGCTGGGCAAGGACATCGCCGGCGAACCGGTGATCGCCGACCTGGCGCCGATGCCGCACCTGCTCATCGCCGGCACCACCGGGTCGGGCAAGTCGGTCGGGCTCAACGCCATGATCCTGTCGCTGCTGTATCGGCTGGGGCCGAACGAGTGCCGGATGATCATGATCGATCCCAAGATGCTCGAATTGAAGACCTATGACGGCATTCCGCACCTGCTGGCGCCGGTGGTCACCGATCCGCCCAAGGCGATCCGCGCGCTGAAATGGGCGGTCGAGCAGATGGAGGACCGGTATCGCCAGATGTCCGCCATCAACGTCCGCAGCCTGGCAAACTTCAACCAGAAGGTGACCGAGCGCAAGGCGAGCGGCAAGCCGTTCGTGCGATCGGTCCAGACCGGCTGGGACCCCGAGACCGAAGCGCCCATCATCGAGGAGGAAATCCTCGAATTCGAAACCATGCCGCTGATCGTGGTGGTCGTCGACGAGCTCGCCGACCTGATGATGACGGCGGGCAAGGAGGTCGAATTCCTCATCCAGCGGCTGGCGCAAAAGGCGCGGGCGGCGGGCATCCACCTGATCATGGCGACGCAGCGGCCGTCGGTCGACGTCATCACCGGGGTCATCAAGGCGAACCTGCCGACGCGGATCAGCTTCCAGGTGACGAGCAAGATCGACAGCCGCACCATCCTGGGCGAACAGGGCGCCGAGCAGCTGCTCGGCAAGGGCGACATGCTGTGGATGTCGGGCGGCAAGCAAGTGGTGCGCGTCCATGGGCCGTTCGTGTCCGACGACGAGGTCGAGGCGGTCGCCGACCATTGGCGGCGGCAAGGCATGCCGTCCTATGTCGAGGCGGTCACCGAGGAACCGCTCGACGGCGGGCCATCCGATTCGGGTGGTGGCGGGCGCGGCGGCTCGGGCGGTTCCGGCGGCGGTTCGGGCGACGAGGAGGCGGACAGCTATGCCCGCGCCATCGACATCATCGCCACCGCGCAAAAGGCCTCGACCAGCTATCTCCAGCGCCAGCTGCGCGTCGGCTACAACAATGCCGCCCGGCTGATCGAGCAGATGGAAGCCGATGGCTTTGTGTCGAAACCCGACCATGTCGGCCGGCGCGAGGTGTTGATCGACGAGAATGGCCAGCGGCGATAGGCAACGGAAAGGGCGAGCGCGCAGGCAATGACGCATTTCGATGGCTGGACCGCGGCGGGCCTGATGTTCATGGCCAGCGCCGTGGCGCCGATGCGGTATCTGGCTATCAACGTCGCCGCGCTGGTCATCGGCCTCGCGTTGCTGGCGCTGATCGTCCGGAACCGCCGTGACGCTGCCGGCACGGGCATGATGGTGCTGGCGGCGGCGACCGCCTTGCTGGCAACGATGCTGTCGGGCACGATGATCGACGGTGTCGCGCGCTGGGTCAGCATCGGCGGGATCGTTCTGCAGCCGAGCCTGATCCTGTTGCCGCTGATGGTCGCCGCCTTCGCCCGCACGCGCGACGCCGCGGGCACGGGGGGCATGGTCATCGCCGCCGTGGCATTGGCGCTGCAACCCGACCGGGCGATGGCAGGCGCACTGCTTGCCGGCATGGCTGCAATGGCCATCGCTGCGCGGGACCGGCACATTCTGGTTGCGCTGGCCGCGGCCGCCGCAGGCTTCGCTGCCGCGCTGCTGCAGCCCGACACCTTGGCGCCAACGCCCTATGTCGAGCAGGCGTTCGGCTCGGCATTTGCCGTCTCGACGGTCGTCGGTCTCGGCGCGCTGACCGGCGCTGCCTTGTTGCTGCTGCCGATGGCGGTCCGCGGCGATGCCGCCCTGCCCGTCTTTGCAGCCACATGGCTGGCGATCTTCGTCGCCGCGATTCTCGGCAATTATCCGACGCCCTTCATCGGTTATGGCGGCAGCGGCATCATCGGCTATCTGCTGAGCCTGGCGGCGCTGCCCGGACGCCTTCAGGACACGGCGGGCGGGCGTCACCGGTCACCCGCCGACTCCCGCGACGGGCCCGATCGCCATGCCTTGCTGGCCCCGACGGCGGCCTGCTAACCCCGAAGGAAAAGCCCGACCGTCAGCGCCGCGCCGATGACGATGACGCCGATCTTGATGACCCGTTCGGGCAGCACCTTGAGCGCCCGCGCGCCCAGATAGCCGCCGAGGATCGAGCCGGCCCCGATCGCGGCCGCCTGGCCCCAGGCCACGGCGCCCGAAAAGGCGAAAACCGCCGCCGCCGCGAGGTTGCTGAGCGCCACCAGCACATTCTTGGTGCCGCCGGCGTTGCGCACCGGCATCCGCGCCAGCGTCAGCGACGCCAGCGTGACGATGCCGGCACCGCCGCCGAAAAAGCCGCTGTAGACCGCAATGATACTCTGCGTTGCCACCGTCACCCAGGCCGGTGGTGGCTGGCTCGCCAGCCTGGGCTTGTTGCCGAAGGTCGACCAGGCGAACAACAGGGTCGCCGCCAGCACCAGCCACGGCACCATCACGGCAAAGGCCCGTGACGGCGTGACGAGCAGCAGCAGCGATCCGGCGATACCGCCCACCAGACTGATCAGCGCCAGCCAGCGAAATGCCACGCGATCGGTGCCCGACACCAGGGACCGGCCCGCGATACCGGTGGTGATCTGGCCGGGAAACAGCGCCATCGTGGAGGTGATATTGGCCAGCTTGGGATCGAGCCCGGCGGCGATCAGCGCCGGCAGGGTGATGAACGACCCGCCGCCGGCCAGGGCATTCTGCGCCCCGGCCCAGAGGCCGGCAGCGAACAGCAGGAGCATCATCGTCATCGGCTTGGCGTTTCGACGGTCGCCTGCCCGATTGCAAGGCATTGGAAGGGAGGCTGCACGCCGGAAACGCCGTCGAGGCCTTTGCAAGACGCGCCTGAGGCTTTACCATCGCCTTGCCATGCAATATTCGCGCCAACTGGCGCAGGCAGGCCGGTTGGGAGCAACGATGGCGTTGAGTGAGACGATCGAACGCAGCAGCGAGCCGCCCGAAGGCATCGAACATGCCGGCGGCGTCACCAATGGCCTGTCGGTCGATGGCATCGGCAAACGCTATGACAAGCGGGTGGTGCTGCGCGATGTGTCGCTGTCGGTGCGGCGCGGCGAAGTCGTCGGCCTGCTCGGCCCCAATGGCGCCGGCAAGACGACGTGCTTCTATTCGATCATGGGGCTGGCGATGCCCGATTCGGGCCGCATCCTGCTCGACGGCCACGACATCACCAGCCTGCCGATGTACCGGCGGGCGGTGCTGGGGCTCGGCTACCTGCCGCAGGAAACGTCGATCTTTCGGGGCATGACGGTCGAACAGAATATTCTCGCCGTGCTGGAAGTCGCCGAGCCCGACAAGGCGGCCCGCGCCGCGCGACTGGAGGCGCTGCTCGGCGAATTCAACATCACCCGGTTGCGCGACGCGCCGGCGATGGCGCTGTCGGGGGGTGAACGCCGGCGCTGCGAGATTGCCCGGGCGCTGGCCGCCAACCCGTCGATCATGCTGCTCGACGAGCCCTTTGCCGGCATCGACCCGATTTCGATCGCCGATATCCGGGCGCTGGTCGTGCAGCTGCGCGATCGCGACATCGGCGTGCTGATCACCGACCACAATGTCCGCGAAACGCTGGAAATCGTTGATCGCGCCTGCATCATCTACGATGGCCGGGTGCTGTTCGAAGGCACGCCGCAGGCCCTGGTCGCCGACG
Source organism: Polymorphobacter fuscus (assembly GCF_011927825.1). Taxonomy (NCBI): domain Bacteria; kingdom Pseudomonadati; phylum Pseudomonadota; class Alphaproteobacteria; order Sphingomonadales; family Sphingosinicellaceae; genus Sandarakinorhabdus; species Sandarakinorhabdus fusca. The sequence goes on from NZ_JAATJI010000001.1 coordinate 2,172,925, forward strand.
AGAATGTCCGCCGCGTCTATCTGGGCGAGGATTTCGCGCTTTAGCCATGGGGTTGGGGCCGCGCCTCGAGCTGCGACAGTCGCAGCAGCTGGTGATGACACCCCAGCTGCAGCTGGCGATCAAGCTGTTGACGCTGACCAATGTCGAGCTGGAAACCTATATCGGCGACGAGATGGAGCGGAACCCGCTGCTGTCCACCGACGACAGCAGCGATGCGCGCATGGACGGCGACGTGCCCGCCGAAGCGGCGCCGGCAGCGGTCGATCCGGTCTCGGGCGGGCTCGACCAGCTGATCGGCGCACCAACCTCCGCCACCGACGCGCCGCTCGACATCGACTATACCGGGGAAGCCTTCCACCACGACAGCGGCAGCGACCTCAGCGACTGGGGGGCCGCGGCCAGCAGCGGCGAGGGCGAGGACAATGATTTCGAACGCTTTGCCGATGCCGAGGCGTCGCTCGCCGATGTGCTCGGGGCGCAGGCCAGTGCCGCGTTCGAAGCGGCCGATCTCGTCATCGCCCGGCATCTGATCGATCTCATCGACGACGCCGGCTATCTTACCGAAACGCTCGACGTCGTCGCGGACCGGCTCGGCGTCGATCTGGCGCATGTCGAAGCCGTGCTGTCGGTGATCCACGGCTTTGAACCCACCGGCGTCGGCGCGCGCAGCCTTGGCGAATGCCTGGCCCTGCAGGCGCGCGAGGTCGACCGGCTCGATCCGGCGATGGCAGCGCTGCTGGATCATCTCGACCTGGTGGCGCGCGGCGACCTGCAGGCGCTGGTCCGCGTCTGCCGTGTCGACCGCGAGGACGTTGCCGACATGATCCGCGAATTGCGGCGCTATGACCCCAAGCCCGGCCTGCGCCATGGCGGGGAGCGGGCGCCGCCGGTCGTCGCCGATGTCTTCGTCCTGCGCGGCGACGATGGCGAATGGTATATCGAACTCAACCAGGCGACGCTGCCGCGGCTGATCATCGATCGAGACTATCAGGCGGTGCTGGAACAGGGCGGCGACAAGGCCACCACCAATTTCGTCGGCGATTGCCTCAACAGCGCCAACTGGCTGATGAAGGCGCTCGACCAGCGCGCCCGCACCATCGTCAAGGTCGCGTCGGAAATGGTCAAGCACCAGCGCGGCTTTTTCGAACATGGCGTCAGCGAACTGCGGCCGCTGACGCTGCGCGCCATTGCCGACGCCGTGGAGATGCACGAATCGACAATCAGCCGGGTGACGTCGAACAAATATCTCCAGTGCGAACGCGGACTGTTCGAGCTGCGCTATTTCTTCACCAGCGGGATCGGCAGCGCCGACGGCGGCGCGGCCTCGTCGGCGCTTTCGGTCAAGGACCGGATCGCCCGGCTGATCGCCGCCGAAGGCGACGACACGCTGTCCGACGACCAGCTGGTGACCATCCTGAAAGGCGAAGGTTTCGACATCGCCCGGCGCACCGTCGCCAAATATCGCGAGGCACTGGGGCTGGCGAGCAGCTTCAACCGGCGGCGGGCAAGGCTGGTCGCCGCCGCCTGAATTGCGCGGTCGACAAGCTGTATCGAAGATCGGGCAGCTGGTCGTGGAACGCTGGCGCGCTTCGGCAGCCGGAGCACCTTCGACACCGGCCAGGGTGTCTTTCAGGACCGCCCTGGCTCTGTTTCCAACCGTGTGAACCGCGCGACGTCAAATCAAACGACGGCGCAGCCAGCTCGAAAGCTGGTCTATGGCGAATACGAGAACGAAGATGGCGATCAGGATCGTGCCGACATGGGCATATTGATAAAGGTCATAGCGCCCCTTCAATTCCATGCCGATACCGCCGGCGCCGACCAGGCCTATGACGGTCGCCATCCGCACATTGCGGTCAAGAATGTAGAGCGTGTAGGCTACATATTGCGGCAGAACCTGTGGCAGGATGGCGTAACGCAGGACCTTCAGCCGGTTGCTTCCCACGGCTGTCAGTGCCTCCTGCGGACCGGGATCTGCATTCTCGATGTCCTCCGCGTAAAATTTGCCGAGGAAGCCGGCGGCATGAAGCGCCAGCGCGAGGACGCCTGCGGCGGGACCGAAACCATAGGCGAGAACGAAGAACAGCGCGCTGATCAATTCGGGTACCGAGCGCAGCAGGCTGACAACGCAACGGCTGAGAATCACGAGCAACGGGTGAGGCGAGAGGTTGCGCGCTCCAAGGATGGCGAGGGGGACGCCGATCAGCACCGCCAGGAGCGTGCCCCAGGTCGCGATTTCCAGCGTTTCGATGAGCTTGGCAACCACCTGGCGCAGATATCCGAAGGGTTCGACAAGCACCTCGCGCTCCGTGGCCCGCGCAACCATGCGCATGGTTTCGGGATCCAGCGATTGCACCACCAACGTCTGCGTTTCGACGCGGGCGAACAGGGGTAGCCGGTCACGGTCGAAACCGGCAATCCGTCCGATTTCGGTGATTTCGGCCAGCTGCGGCGGAAACATCCTGACGAGAATCGTGCCAAAGCCGCGCGCGACCTGCGAATCGTCGGCAAGGCCGGCGACCGCTGCAATGCCCTTGCCGGATTCGAAAATCGCCGGCCCGATCTCGACATCGGCGCCCGTGCGAAACAGGACCATGAAGGCAACGATGGCAACAAGCAGGGTGCGCCATCCGAACGGGCTCGGGAAGTGCCAGGTCCCGGAAGGCCGGGCGAGAGCCGCGATGTCGGTTGCGGTCATGCGCCGACGGCCTCTCGCAGCGAACATGGTTCGGACCAGCCTGGGTCATAGATGTGCGCAAGACCTTGCCTGGCAAGCGCCTTGGGCGTGCCGTTGAACACGACCTGCCCATCCCTCAACGCCACAATCTGGTCCGCGAAGCGCATCGCCAGATCGATCTGGTGCAGGCTGCACAGCACGGCCGCTCCGCGCTGCTTCGCTTTGCGGCGAATCAGCGCAAGGATATCGATGCTCGTTTGCGGATCGAGACTGGCAACGGGCTCATCGGCAAGCACATGGTCGGGATCGAGCATGAAGGCCCTGGCGATGCCGACACGCTGCTGTTGCCCGCCCGACAAGGACGCGACACGGCGCTGCAAATGTTCCTCGCCAAGCCCGACATCGGCGATCAGCGCGCATGCCGTCTCGCGCAACGCTTTGGGGAACAATCCCAGCAACGCGCGGCCGGTCGAAACGGCCGGAAGCGCGCCCGCGATCACATTTGTCGCGACGCTGGCGCGCGGCGCAAGATTGAACGACTGGTGGATCATCCCGATGCGCGGACGAAGTTGGCGAAGCGTTGCCGCCGTCACGGCCACGCCGTCCACGACGACCCGCCCGCTGCTGGGGCTGGCCAGTCCGTTCACGCAACGCAAAAGCGTCGATTTGCCTGCCCCGGAGCGCCCGAGGATGACGCAGAAATGGCCGGCTGGCACCTCGAAGCTGACATCGGCCAGCCCGACCGTGCCGTCCTGGTACCGCTTGCCGACATGCTCGAACAGCAGGCTCACCGCTCGGACGCCTTGCGGAGTATGTCCGCCTTCAAGGCATCGTCCAGCTTGGCCATGACGACGCCCGCGACGTCGAACTGTCCGGATGCGAACGCTGTATCATAGCGGTCGATCTTCTTGCCGCCATAGCCGCGGATCATGTCGGAGGTTACGCCCGGTGCCTTGTGCACGCCGGCAAAGGCTTCTCGCAGTTTCGCCTTCAAACCCGCCTCGACCCGCGTGCTCACGATCAACGGTGGATAGGGAATGGACGGACTCCTGGCGACGACGCGGACCGTTGCGGGATCGATCGCATGTTCTGCCACCGCTTTTTCGAAACTGTCGAATGACAGCGCAGCTGCATCTGCCTGACCTTGGACGAGCGCCGCCAGGCTTTCGGCATGGCTGCCCGTCATGCGGATCGCACCCAGGTCGCGGACCGGATCAAGGCCCGCATCCAGAATCATCGCCATCGGATAGACAAAGGACGAGGTGGAATTGACGTCGCCGAATGCCACCCGCTTGCCCTTGAGGTCGGCAATGACGCGAATTGGCGATGCTGCCTTGGCGAAGATGCCCGAATAATAGGTGGACTGGTTGTCTTCCACGCCGACGGCGAGCAATTCGGCGCAGCCACGATCGCGCGCCTGAAGATAGGTGACGGGTCCGACAAAGGCGATATCGGCGCCGCCGTTGCACAGGGCTTCGACGACCGTCGCATAGGACTGGCCAACCCGGATGTCGAAGCCGAGCCCGGTCATGCGCGAAACCGCCTGGAAGATCGGTTGATAGTCCGCTTTGGTGCCATCCTCGGTGCCACCATCGGCAGGGATCAGAACAACACGCAGGGCGTCCTGCGCGGGCGTATCGACCTGCGCACAGCCAGCCGACACCAGCAGGAGCGCCGCCAAACCCCAAAGCAAACGCATGATCGACTCCTGCCGCAGCGACGGCTGAGCCCCGCCATTCCGCCCGCCGCTTAGGGCAGTGATGTGACATATTCGTGATGTAATCCGCATTTGCACAATCGAATATTTGAGATTATCGCACTCCACTCATGAGCCTTGATCCGAGCCGTGCACCGCGCGCAGTCTTTTTGAACGACCCACTTGTCACGCGGTCGACGCCGGGACGGATCGCCAGGGACGAGGGCCCGATCGCGTCGGACGACCATTTCATTCTCGACCTTGATGGCACGCTGCTGCGGGGGGGGCATGCGACCGAGGGCGCCCATGTCTTCAGCCGCGCCGTCCAGGGTCGGTTCGTGCTGCTATCGAACAATTCGAGTGAAACCAGCCGGTCCTTGAGCGCCAAGTTGCGCCGGCTCGGTTTCGATATTCCAGCCGAGCGGATCATCCTCGCGGGCGAGGAAACGATCGGTTTCGTCGCCCGCCGATATCCGGGTGCGCGTTGCCTGATTGCCGCCTCGGACGTGTTGCGACGGTGTGCGCGGAACCGCGGGCTCGTGCCGGTCGTCGACCATGCCGATGTTGTCGTCCTGGCGCGCGACACGCGCTGGACCTATGCCAAACTCACGCTGATCGCCAACGAGGTACGGCGCGGCGCGGTGCTGGTGGCCGCCAATCCCGATCTCACCCATCCCGGCAACAACGGCTTGGTCGTGCCGGAAACGGGCGCGTTGCTCGCGGCGGTCGAGGCGGCAGCGGGCGTCGCTGCCGATCATGTGATCGGCAAGCCCTCTGCGACCCTGTTCGTCGCCGCGCTCGACCGGCTGGGATCGACGCGCCGCAATACGATCGTGATCGGCGACAATCCGCTGACCGACCGTGTCGGTGCCACGGCGCTCGGTTTGCGTTCGCTCATCGTCCACGCCGATCGCCACGGCGGACACCCCAATCTGGCCGACCTGTGTTACCGGCTTGCAGACGGTCAATAACGCTTGAGCGACAGGATCTCGAAAGACCGGCGCAGGACCGCGCTGGACGCCTCGTAATCCTCGAGCGCGAGGCAGGCGATGAGCGCATCCAGCACCGCAAGCTGGCCGATCCGGCTTGTCATCGCCTCGGTGCGGAAATTGGTCTCACGCGCCACGGTGAACAGCACGATGTCGGCAAAGGCGAGGATGGGCGACTTGCCGTAGTTTGTCACGACGATGGTCGTGGCGCCGGCCTCGCGTGCAAGCCGCGTCGCCGTGAGCGTCTCCTGGCTCGATCCCGAATGCGAGATCGTCAGGGTCGCGACATCCGGCCCGGTCAGGCTGGCGCCGATCGCTTGAATATGGCTGTCAACCAGCACCCTTGCCTGCACCCCGATCCGCATGAGCCGATAGCCGGCGTCCTCGGCGATCGAGGCTGCGGAGCCGATGCCATAGACCTCGACGCGGCGGGCGCGCCGGATGGCCTCCGCCGCCCGGACAAGCGCGGGAATGTCGAGGCTGGCGCGGGTGTCCTGCAACGCCTGGATGTGGCTCGCAAAGACCTTGCGCACCACCGTATCGGCATGATCGCCAGGCTCCAGATCCTCGTGGATGAACTGGACGGGGGCGACAAGGTCCTGGGCCAGCGCAATCTTGAACTGCTGAAAACCGGTATAGCCAAGCGTCTTGGCAAGGCCGACGACGCTGCCTTCCGAAGACTCGGTCTTTTCCGCCAGTTCCGTCACCGACATATGGACGACCTCGCTGACGTTATCGAGCACGAATTGTGCGATTCGCCGGCTGGTTGCCGGCAGGCTCGCCGCCATGCTCTGCAGCCGCGCGGCCGCCGGCTGGATATATTGTCCATGGGTTCGGGGCTGTCTGGTCATGCCGCCTCGATAGCCTTGCCCTGGTTGGCAGAGAAGCGGATTCACGCCAGCGGGCCGCGAGAATCGCGATTGCAACCATAAGCAAGCAAATCGCTGCCCAGAACTGGATATAGATATCTCAGTTTTTGCGGTCGTAATCTGAGAATGGTTCATTTGCTTGTCACAATCGCTCCTTATGCACCGCCTCGGAACACGCGGATGCGACGGCCCAAGGCCAAGCGTCCAGTCACGAAGGGGCAAGGGAATGCGTACCTCAAAACAACTGTTGCTTGCGGGGCTGGCAAGCTCGGCACTGACCGTTTCGACCGGCCATGCTCAGGAACTCGCCCAGTCAAGCGCCACGAGTCCGACCGTCGCGCCGGATGACACCGGCGCGATCGTGGTCACCGGTTCTCGCATTCCGCGTCGCGAGCTTGAATCGGCCATGCCGGTAACCGTGATGGACTTTGACGAGATGGCGAAGCTCGGCCGCCTCAACGCCTATGATGCGTTGCGGCTTGTTCCCGCTCTTTCACCAGGAACCGGTGCCTACACGTCTGGCCGTTCGGATAGCCAGGCGGGCGCCGCCTATCTGAACCTGCGCAACCTGGGCGCCAACCGGACCCTCGTGTTGATCGACGGCCAGCGCCAAGTGTCCGGCACCGTGACCGCATCGCAGGTCGACATCAACATGATCCCGGCCGGGATGATTGACCGGATGGAAGTCGTGACCGGCGGCGCTGCAGCCATCTACGGCGCCGATGCGGTAACCGGCGCCGTCAACATCATTACCAAGAAGGATTTTCAAGGCTTCCGCATCACCGCCCAGCAGGGCATCTCCCAGCGGGGGGATGCGCCGGAGACAAATATATCGCTGCTGGCCGGCGGCAAATTTGCGGATGATCGGGGGTCCGTCACCATCGGGGCGACATACCTGAAGACGGGTGCCCTTCTGCAGTCCGACCGGGCGTTTTCAAGAAACCACCTGTCATTCTGGCCAAATCCGGCGAATACCGGACCGCGGGACGGGATTCCGGACAATCTGAGCTATAACGAGTTCTACCTTCCGTACAATTCGGATGTCCCTGCCCTGTACATTCCCAATAATGACACTTTCTATACCTATTTCCAGGGACAGTTGCAGCCGCTTCTGGGAAAAGAGAAGCTCAGTACCGGCGAGTTCGCGCGTGTCAACGGGATCAACAATCCCGACGTGATCAGAAGTTACCAATATTATTATCCGATGAGGCTCGGCCAGCGAACGATCGCGGGGATGGCGAACTTCAGCTATGATCTTGCAGACTGGGTCAAATTCGGCGCCCGTTTTTCCTATGGGCGTACCCAGCCGAGCGGCCAGATTTCCCTCTATCGCGAGGATTCCCGGACCCTTTTCGCGGCCCCCTTCGGCGGTGCGGTGGCGCGCATCGATAACCCCTACATGCCAGAAAGTGTCCGCACGCTGTTGACGGGGTTCGGACTGACCCGGGCCAACATCTCTCGTTACTACGAGAATTGGCCCAAGATCGAAGTCAGGGAAGATCGCCAGACTCTGACCACGTCCCAGAATTTGGGCGGCAAGATTTCAAACTCCGTCAGTTGGCAAGTCTATTATCAATACGGCCGCACCACGCAGGACATGACGGTGCCCAACATCCCACGGACGTCGCGTTGGGTGGCAGCCCGCGATGTCATTGCCGACCCCGTGACCGGCCAGCCGGTCTGCCGCGATACGGCGGCACGTGCGGCGGGTTGCGTGCCGTATAATCTGTTCACCAGCGACCCGATGACCCAGGCGCAACAGGACTATATCCTCACAACCGTCCGCGGCCGGAGCGAAATTTCCCAGAACCTGTTCGGCGCCGACCTGAACGGGACGCTTTTCCAATTGCCGGCGGGTGACGTGTCCTTCGCTGCCGGCGTGGGTCGTCGCACCGAATCGGCCACGATGACCGGCGATCCGCAGACTCTCAGCGGCGACGCCCGACCGGGCGGCTTCGAGGGCGTGGTCCCGAGCACCAATGCGCAGGGTTCGCTGGGGGTGACCGAAGCATATGGCGAGCTTGTCGTCCCGATCCTGCGCGACAGGCCGTTCTTTCGCCGGCTCGAAGTCGAAGGTGCCTATCGCTATTCCGACTATCGCGACCTCGGCGACACGCACACATGGAAGGCTGGCGCCATGTGGGAGCCGGTCGAAGGGCTGACGATCCGCGGCACCCGGTCGCGCAGCGTGCGCGTGCCCAATTTCGGCGAACTGTTCGCCCCGGTCAACACAGGCATCACCGGTTCGATCAGCGACCCCTGCCTGTTCGTCAACTATAATGCCACCCCGACGCGGGCCGCAAACTGCGCAGCCTCGGGGGCACCGACCCCGTTGGCCAATTATTCGGACAATGTGATCGTGCAAAGCGGTGGCAATCCTGATCTGCGGCCGGAAGTATCGAACAGCTATACGTTCGGTACGATCATCCAGCCCCGTTTCGCCCGGGATCTGAGCATAACGGTCGATTACTGGAATATCGAAATCAAGGATGTCATCACGACATTCCCGCTTCTGCAGATGTTGAACTATTGCGTTGATCTGCCGACCACCGACAATCCTTTCTGCCCTTATGTTCAGCGCGGGCCCGACGGCAAGGTCACATTCGTCTCCACCCAGAATGTCAATGCTGCGAGCCTGTCGGTTGAAGGCGTCGATATCGGTGTGAACTACCGGCTGCCGCTGGGCAGCGGGCGGCTGAACTTCGCGTTCAACGGCAGCTATCTCATCCAGCGCAGGATCGAGGCCGTTCCCGGTGAGCCGGCTTCGATCATCAAATATGCCGGCGGCTATTCCGATCCTCGCTTCCGCGGCTACCTGCTGACCAGCTTCGACACCGAACGCTATACGGTTTCGCTCGGCACGCAGTTCATCAGCGCAGCGAAGGTCGATCCGAACGTCTCCGAAGAGTTTTACGACGACAACGACATACCCGCGATGGTGTACAACGACGTTCAGGTGACGCGTCGGTTCGACAACGGGTTGGAGATTGGCCTGGGTATCAAAAATCTGCTCGATACCAAGCCGCCGTATAACCCGGCCACCCTCTATGGCGGCGGCGGTCGCTATGATCCGATCGGGCGCACCTTTTTCGCACGCGCCGGTCTGAACTTCTAATCCAGAAAAAATGAGGCCGATGCGATGGCAAGCAACAACAGACGCGATTTCCTGAAGTCAGTCGGCGCGTTGGGCGCCGCCGCCGCGCTTCCCACCAGCATCGACCGGGCATTCGCCGTGCCGGCGCGCCGGGTGACCGGAACGATCAAGGATGTGAAGCACATCGTGATCCTGATGCAAGAGAACCGGTCCTTCGACCATTATTTCGGCACGATGAAAGGTGTGCGCGGTTTCGGCGACCGCCACACCGTCCCGCTGCCGGGCAATCGCACGATCTGGCAACAGCATAATGGTGCGCGTGTTCGTCCGCCCTTCTGGCTCGACACTGCCAAGACCAGCGCCATGCGGGTGCCCGACACACCGCACACCTATCCCGATACCCAGGCGGCATGGAACCAGGGCAGCTTCGGCGCGTGGCCCAAGTTCAAGTCCGATTACGCCATGGGCTTTTACAGGCGATCGGACATTCCCTTCCAGTTCGCGCTCGCTGAAGCCTTCACGGTCTGCGACGCGTATCACTGCTCGCTGATGACCTGCACCGATCCGAACCGGATCGTATTCTGGTCCGGATCCAATTTCGATCCTCGCGAGCGGGCACGCGGGGTCAATTGTCGGGAGAACCGGGCCGAAATCTACAATGTGCGGTGCCATGTCAAAGGCGCGATGCCCGATCCTGGCTATAGCTATGGCGGCGATGCCTTCGAATGGGAGACAATTCCCGAAGTGCTCGAAAAGAACGGGATAGGGTGGCGCATCTATCAGAATCCCAACGACAATTGCTCGGGCCTGTTCCACGGCGGCCTTGCGTTCAAGGGTTTTCGTGATAGCCGGCCGGGCGATCCGCTGTACGAGCGCGGGATGCGGCACTGGTCGCTCGATGATCTCGCACGGGACGTGCGGGAGGGGACGCTGCCGGCCGTATCCTGGATCCTCCCCCCGGCGGATTGGTCCGAGCATCCATCCGCCTCGACTCCCATCGAGGGCGCGGAATATACCGCGCGCATCCTCGATGCACTCACGGCGAATCCGGACGTCTGGGCAAGCACCGTCTTCTTCCTCAACTTCGATGAAAACGACGGCTTTTTCGACCATATGCCACCGCCTGCGCCGCCCTCCTTCAACAAGGATGGCACGGTCGCGGGCAAGGCGACCTTCGATCTGGCAGGCGAGTATTACGACGATCATGACGGCAAATGGACGTTGCCGGAAGACAATGTGACAGGGAAGGTCCGTCCCTGGGGCCTTGGACCGCGCGTGCCCATGGTGGTCGTCTCACCATGGAGCAAGGGCGGCTGGGTCAACAGCGAGACATTCGATCACACCGGCATCGGGCGGTTTCTGGAAAAGCGCTTCGACATAAATGTGCCCGCCATCAGCCCCTGGCACCGTAAGATGTGCGGCGACCTGACCTCCTGTTTCGATTTCAGCATGGATGCGGACCGCAACTTCCCACCCTTGCCCGATGCCCGCGGCTCGCGCGCCGCGCTCGCCGAACAGATGCAGCACTTCCCCATCATACCGCATTTTCAATCGAAGGGGATGCTGACCCAGGAACAAGGCCTGCGTCGCTCGCGCGCCTTGCCGTACAGACTGCATGTCGATGCGCGGACACGGCAAGGGGCGGTGACGCTTACCTTCGTGAACGATGGAACAGTCGGCGCGACGTTCCATGTCTACGACAAACAAAATCTTGACCGCATTCCGCGCCGCTACTGCGTGGAAGCCGGCAAGACACTCGATGACCAATGGTCAATCGGCGAAAACGGTTTCGATCTTGTTGTGCTTGGATCCAACGGATTCATGCGGTCCTTTCGCGCTCCCCTCCGTACGGAAGTTCCGGCGCTGGTCGCGCGATACGACAGCCGCCGCAAGGAGATTGCGCTCACCATCGACCATGTCGGCACGAACCCTCTCGATGTCATAATGGCCGAAGATCGCTACGCCGTGAACGAACCGCTGCGCATCGGCATCACCGCCGGGTCTCGGGCCAAGGCACGTTGGTCGGCCGAAAAAAGCCATGGCTGGTACGACTTCACTGTGACGGCAGGCAATTTCGTGATGTGCCTTGCCGGACGAATCGAGGACGGAAAGCCCAGCGTCAGCGATCCGCTGATGCACGTTTAGGACAGGCGGTGCCTCGACGCTGGCGCGAGCCAGCGGCGAGGTTGATACTTCACCACGGGTTCAGCTGTGCTAGACCAACGGCACGCCATGCGTCCGCTCCCCCGTCTTGCCGCGCTGCTGGGCCTTTTGGCGGTGCTGATGAGTCCGGTCCGCGCTGGCGCCCAGTCGATCCTGCGCGATGCCGAAACCGAACGCTTTTTCCGCGATATCTCGAAGGACATGGTCGTGGCCGCCGGGCTCGACCCCAAGTCGGTGCAGATCGTCCTGATCGGCGATCCCAGTATCAATGCCTTTGTCACCGGCGGCCAGAACATCTTCGTCCATTCGGGGCTTCTGGTCGCCGCCGACAATGTCGGCGAGGTCCAGGGCGTCATCGCCCATGAGATCGGCCATATCGCCGGCGGCCACAATGTCCGCTTCAACGAAGGCGCCGGGCCGGCGACGAGCATATCCCTGCTGTCGCTGGTCGGGGCGGCCGCCGCCGTGGCGCTGGGCGCCGGCGAAGCGGGCATGGCGCTGCTCGGGCTCGGCACCTCGGCGGCACAGGGCAAGTTCCTGGCCTTCACCCGCGACCAGGAAAGCCGCGCCGACCAGGCCGGCGCCCGCTATCTCAGCGCCGCCGGCGTTTCGGGGAAGGGTTCGATCAGCTTTTTCCAGAAGCTGCTGGGCCAGGAATTCCGCCTCGCCATCCCGCAGACCAACGAATATGCCCGCACCCACCCGCTGTCCGGGACGCGCATCGCCAATCTGGAAAATGTCTATGACAAGGACCCGGCGTGGAACCGGCCCGCCGACCCGGCGCTGCAGGCGCGGTTCCTGCGGATCAAGGGCAAGCTGGTCGGCTTTGTTGATTCGCCGACACAGGTGATGCGGACCTACCCGGAAAGCGACATGTCCGACGCCGCCCATTATGCCCGCGCCTATGCGCTGCATCGGTCGGCCTATCCCGACCAGGCGACGGCGGAAACCGACATGCTGCTGAAGAAGACGCCGAACGACCCGTTCGTGCTGGAACTGAAGGGCCAGATCCTGCTCGAATCGGGCAAGGTCCAGGCGTCGCTGCCAGTGCTGCGCGAGGCGGTGCGCTATGCGCCGAACGAGCCGCTGATCCAGACGCTCCTCGGCCATGCGCTGATCTCCACCGAGAATCCCGCCGATTTCGCCGAGGCGGAACCGTTGCTGCGCCGTGCCGTGGCGCAGGACCGCGAAAACCCCTTTGCCTGGTATCAACTTGGCGTCATCTATGACCGCAAGGGCGATGCCCCGCGCGCCGCGCTGGCGGCGGCGGAACGTTACAGCCTGGAAGACAATGCCAAGGGCGCTGCCGCCAACGCCCGGCTGGCGCTCGCCGGCCTGCCGCGCGGCAGCCCCGACTGGCTGCGTGCCGACGATATCGCACTGGTGGCGGACGATGCGCTGGGCAAGAAGAAGCGGCGATGATGGACAGGTTGAAAGCAATGATGACGAAGGACGTGCGGCTGGTCTGGGCGATCGCCGGGGCCCTGGCCGCCGGAGTCGCCGGTGCCGCACTGGCGGCAGCGAACCCGACCGCCGCAGCGCCCGCGGAAACCCCGGCAGGGCGGGCCGCGATCGAAAGGATCGTGCGCGACTATATCCTCGCCCACCCCGAGATCATCCCCGAAGCGATGACTCGGATGCAGAACCGCGAAGTCACCCGCCTGCTCGATTCGAACCGCAAGGAGATCGAGACACCCTTCGCCGGTGCCGTCGCCGGCAACCCCAAGGGCGATGTCTCGGTGGTGGTGTTCTTCGATTACGCCTGCCCCTATTGCCGCCAGGGCCATGCCGACATCGCCCGGCTTGCCGCCGGCGACCCGGGGGTGCGTGTCGTCTATCGCGACTTCCCGGTGTTGTCGCCCGCCAGCGAGGAAGCGGCGATGGCCAGCCTGTCGGCGGCGCAGCAGGGGCGGTATACGCGCTTTCACGATGCCATGTTCGAAACACCGGGCAAGGTCGCGCACGAACGCACGGTCGCCATGGTCCGCAAGGCCGGGTTGAACGAGGTGAGGACCGCAAAGGACCTCAATGCACCGGCGCTGAAGGCCGAAATCACCCGCAATCTCGAACTGGGGCGGGCGCTGGGGCTGACCGGCACGCCGAGTTATGTCGTCGGCAACCAGATCCTGTCGGGCGCCGTCGGCTATGACAAGCTGAAGGAAGCGGTCGCGGCGGCGCGCAAGCCGGCGGACAGCGCCGGCTGATGGCGCCGCCGCCTGCCCCCGAGAACCGGCCGCGGATCGATGTGCTGCTGGCGCTGTACCGGGCCGTGCAGGTGTTCTGGCTCGACTTTGCATCGGTGATCGCGGCCGGTGTGCTGCTCGTCACCTTGCCGGGGGCCCTGACTCATCACCTGCCGAACACCGCCGACTGGGGCACGTTGACGACGACGCTGCGCGGTGTCTGCGCCATGCTGTACGTCGCGCTGGTCAGCTGGGGCGTCGTTGCCCGCCTGGCCGGGCGCGCGCTGCCGCCGCGTCGCTATCTCAGCGAAGGGCTGGCGCGGGCGACGCCGGGTGTCCAGGTGGCGCTGCTGATCGGCGCCATGGTCGTCGCCGGGTTGACGCTGCAGCTGTTCGCCCGCCATGGCACCTTCGCCGGCTGGCTGCTCAATTCGCTGCTGCTGACCGCCGCGCTGCTGGCGGTGACGACGCTGATGCCGGCGGTGCCGGCGGCGGTGGTGGAGCGGCTGGGGCCGATGGCGGCGCTGCGGCGGGCGGCGGCGCTGACCGCGGGGCATCGCGACCGGCTGCTGGCGCTGGCGCTGCTCGTCGGGGTGACGCTGGCGCCATCGGCGGCGCTGGTCGCCGGGGTCGGCGGGTCGGGCGGCGGCATCTGGCTGCGGTCGATCTTCGAACTGGTCGCCTGGAGCCTTGCCGCCACGGTGCCCGCCGTGGTCTATGCGCTGCTGCGCGAACCAGCGAGAGAGAGCCAATGACCGATGTGGTGACGCGCGATGATTTCCTGTCGTTCGACGGGGTGCGCATCGGCTGGCACGAACTGGGGCACGGCCGGCCGCTGCTGCTGCTGCACGGCCTGTTCAGCTCGGGGGACATGAACTGGCGGCGCTATGGCGCGGCGGCGGAGATCGCCGGCGCCGGCCACCGGGTCATCATGCCGGATTTTCGCGCCCATGGCGTCAGCGCCGCGCCGCACGACGCCGTCGCCTATCCGCCCGATGTGCTGGCGATGGATATCGAGGCGCTGGTCAAGCATCTGGGAATCGATGATTTCGACCTTGGCGGCTATTCGCTGGGCGCGCGCACGGCGATGCGGCTGCTGGTGCGCGGCATGCAGCCGGGCCGGGCGATCCTGTCGGGCATGGGGCTGGCGGGGCTGACCGGGGGCACCGACCGCGCCGCCTGGTTCCTCAACGTCATCGCCAATGCCGACAGCTTCGCCTCCGGCACCGCCGAATATGCGGCCGCAGCCTTCATGAAGGCCAACAATATCGATGGCGCCGCGGTCGCCCATGTGCTGCGATCGCAGGTGTCGACGCCGGCCGACGCCATCGCCGCGGTCGCGACGCGCACGCTGGTGCTGTGCGGTGTCGACGATCGCGACAATGGCGCCGCGGCGGAACTGGCGATGACACTGCCCAACGCCGCGCTGGTCGAGATTCCCGGCAACCACATGAGCGCCGTCACCAAGCCCGATTTCGGCACCGCCATCGCCGCCTGGCTCGCGCACGCATGACCGGCGATGCCGGCTGGTCCGCCGCCGACGCATTGGCGGCGCGGCGCATCGCCGTCATCGTCAACGGCAAATCGCGGCGCGGGCGCGAGCTGTTTCGCGCCGCCTGTGAAGGCCTCGAAGCCGAAGGCTTCACGCTGACGGCCGCCCATGCGCTGCGCAACCCAAGGCTGCTGGGCACGACGCTCGACCGGGTCATTGCCGAAGGCTGCGACGTGATCGCCGTCGGCGGCGGCGACGGCACGCTGGCGATGGCGGCGGGCAAGCTGGCGGGCAAGCCGATCCTGATGGCGGTGCTGCCGTTCGGGACGGCGAACAGCTTTGCCCGCACCTTGGGAATCGCACCCGAAGTGGGTCCGGCGGTCGCGGTCATCGCCGATGGCGATGTGGCGCGCGCCGATGTGGTGGCGGTGGGCGACACGCATTTCATCAATTCGGCCACCATCGGCGTGCCGGCGCGGATCGCGGAGGATATTCCGCCGGGGCTGAAGCGCTGGTTCGGGCGCGTCGGCTATCTGCTGTACGGCTGCTGGAAGTTCCTGACCCTGAAGTCGTTCGAAGCGCGCATCGCCATCGACGGTCAGGCCGACGTCGTCGAACAGGTGCTTGAAATCCGCGTCGGCAACGGCGCCTTCGTCGGCGGGCTGCGCGTCATCGACGGTGCCGATCCGGAAAGCCGCGATGTCGTCATCCAGCTCGTCCGCGGCCGCTATGCCGCGGCGCTGGCCGGCGTCTGGGCGGCGAGTCTTGCCGGCTGGCGCCCGGCGCGGTCCCGGGTGCGCGAATTGCGCGCCCAGGCCTTTACCCTGTCGTGCACCCCCGAACAGCCGCTGTCTGTCGACGGCGAAACCGGCACCTGCACGCCGGTGACCTTCACCGTCGAGGCCGGCGCGCTGCACATCATCGTGCCCAAGGGATCGAACGCGACGTCACGCACCAGGGACGCCGGTACCGGCTTCATGGATGTTCTGGACTGAAACCCTGCGGCGTTGCAGGCGTTGCCCGTTGATGACATCGGACCGCGCCCCTTCCCACACCGCCGGATGCGGACCGACAGGCCCGACCATCGGCGCGCCGGCATGAGCGGCATCGCCGGCTGCCCGGCGTCGCCGCTTTGGCGCGGTTGCGCGACAAATACTGGTTCCTGCCGGCACTGGCGGCGCTGACGGGGTTGCTGGCAGGGATTGCGCTGGTCGCCATTGACATCAGCGTCGGTGATGATTGGCTCGGGCAATTCGAAACCCTGCACGGCAGCCGGCCGGAAGGCGCCCGCGCCATGCTGTCGACCATCGCCGGCTCGACCATCACCGTGGCCGGCGTGGTGTTTTCCATCACCCTGGCAGCGGTCACCTATGCCTCCGGCCAGCACGGCCCGCGCCTGCTGACCAATTTCGCCCGCGACCGCGGCAACCAGCTGACGCTCGGCGTGTTCATCGGCACCTATGTCTATTGCCTGATCGTATTGCGGACGATCCGCACCGCCGGCGAAGACGGCGGCGCCAGCGCCTTTGTCCCGCAGTTCGCCGTCTATGGCGCGCTCGGCCTGGCGCTCGCGTCGATCGGCGTGCTGATCTATTTTTTCCACCATGTCACCGACACCATCCATATCAACAACGTCATCGCCCGGATCGCGCGCGGGCTGATCGCCGAAATCCATCGCAACGAAAAAGATGGCCTTGCCGACACCGACGCGGCGCGCTTGTCCGACCCGCTCGACGACGTCGCTGTCGCGACACTGGCAGCCGATCGGGCAGGTTATGTCGAAAGTATCGACCATGAAGCGCTGGTGGCGCTGGCATCGAAGCACGACCTGAAACTGTGCGTGCAATGCCGGCCCGGCGACTTCATCCGCATCGGCACCCCCCTGCTCGCCATCGATGCGGCCCAATTGCCGGCGCACCGTGACTCGCTGCGCGATGCCTTCGCGATCGGAGACCGGCGGACCGACCTGCAGGACCTGCGGTTCGGTTTCGACGAGCTGACCGAAATTGCCATCCGCGCCCTGTCGCCCGGCACCAACGACCCCTTTACCGCGCTTGCCTGCATCGACTGGTTGACCGCAGCCTTGTCGGAGTGCGAACGAACCGTCGCACCGGCGGCGCCCACGCTCGGCACGGTCCAATCGCGCGTCTCGGCGATTTCGCTGACCTTCGCCGATTTCATCGCGGCGACCTTTGCCAAGATGCGTCAGCACGCGGCGACGGAAGTGCAGGTCAAATCGGCAACCCTGCACGCCCTTGAAACGCTCGCTGCCGGCGCGATGCACCCGGCCAACCGGGTGCTGCTGATGGAGGAACATGCACGGCTGGCGGCGACGCTGGCCTGACGAAGCGCCGGAGGCTAGAGCCCCGCCGCTGCCAGCATGGCCGAGGCGCCGCGTTCGGCATCGTCGGAATGGGCGCGCAGCAGGGCGAACAGCTCGCGGCCGGTGCCTTCGGGCTGCGGCGGAGTCGGCGCATCGCTGCGGGCGGCGAGGTCGGCGGTGGTCGAAAGCACGCCGGTCTGCGCGCACAGGCGCACCATGTCGCCGTCGCGCAGCCGTGCAAGCGCACCGCCGCCCATCGCTTCGGGGCTGACGTGGATGGCGGCGGGCACCTTGCCGCTGGCGCCCGACATGCGGCCATCGGTGACCAGCGCCACCTTGTGGCCACGGTCCTGCAGCACGCCCAGGCTGGGGATCAGCTTGTGAAGCTCGGGCATGCCATTGGCGCGCGGTCCCTGGAAGCGCACAACCACCACCACGTCACGGTCGAGCTCGCCGGCCTTGAAGGCTTTCAGCACGTCATTCTGGTCGGCAAAGATGCGCGCCGGCGCCTCGATCGTCCAGCGCTTCGCGTCGACGGCGCTGGTCTTGAAGATGGCCCGGCCCAGGTTGCCGGCAACCAGCCGCATGCCGCCATCGGGCGCAAAGGGCGTCGCGACCGGTGCCAGGATGGTGGCGTCGCCGCTGGCAGCCGGCCCATCGACCCAGGCCAGCCCGGCATCGTCCTTCACCGGCACCTTCTGCCAATCGGCAAAGCCGGCGCCGATCGTCGCGATATCGCCATGCGCCAGGCCGTTGCCGACGAGTTCGCGGATGACGAACCCCATGCCGCCGGCGGCGTGGAACGCATTCACATCGGCGGCGCCGCTCGGATAGATGTTGCAGATCATCGGGATGACGCCCGACAGCCGGTCGAAGTCCTCCCAGTCGATGATGATGCCGGCGGCGCGCGCCATCGCCGGCAGGTGGATGGCGTGGTTGGTGGAGCCACCCGTTGCCAGCAGGCCGATGATGGCGTTGACGATGGCGCGTTCATCGACGAGCAGCCCCAGCGGCCGCGGGTCGTCGCCGTGCCGGTCCATCGCCACCAGCCGGTGGATGGCAGCGCGGGTCAGCGCCGGGCGCAGGCCGTCGCCGGGGTTGACGAAGCTCGATCCCGGCAGTTGCAGCCCCATCATCTCGAGCATCATCTGGTTGCTGTTGGCGGTGCCGTAGAAGGTGCAGGTGCCGGGTGAATGATAGGAGGCAGCCTCGGCATCGAGCAGCTCGGCCTGGCCGATCTTGCCTTCGGCATATAGCTGCCGGACGCGCACCTTTTCCTTGTTGGGCAGCCCCGATGGCATGGGGCCCGCGGGCACGAACACCGCCGGCAGATGGCCGAAGCGCAACGCGCCGATGAGCAGGCCGGGGACGATCTTGTCGCAGATGCCGAGCAGCGCGACGCCTTCGAACATCGCATGGCTGAGCGCCACTGCCGTGCCCATGGCGATGGCGTCGCGGCTGCCGAGCGAAATGTCCATGCCGGCCTGGCCCTGGGTGACGCCGTCGCACATCGCCGGGACGCCGCCGGCCACCTGTGCCGTGGCACCGACTTCGCGGGCGAACAGCTTGATCTGTTCCGGGTAGCGGCCATAGGGCTGATGCGCCGAAAGCATGTCGTTATAGGCGGTGACGATGCCGATGTTCATGGCGCGCTCGGCGCGGATCGCCGGCTTGTCGTCGCCGGCGGCGGCAAAGCCATGGGCAAGGTTGCCGCATGACAGCCGCGGCCGCGCCGTGCCGGCCTCGCCTTCGCGGGTGATGAAATCGAGGTAACGCTGCCGCGAGACCGCCGATCGTTCGACGATGCGCGCCGTGACGGCGGCGATGACGGGGTTGAGAGGCGACATGGGATCTCCGTGGGGCAGCGGGGGGCGCTCGGCGATTGCCAAAGCGGCGCATTTGGCGATGATAGCAGCAACTGGCCCGAAAGTGGCCGGATATCATCGGGGAAGGATCGCGCGATGACAGCCATCGCCCTGCCGAAGGACGCGCCTGCAGACCTGCCCGGGGAGGCGCCGGTGCTGCCGGCGACCCGCCCCGGTGCGGCCGGTGCCTGGGCGCTCGCCCAGGCGGCGCGCGACCCCTATGTCATCCTCATCACCATCTACATCTTCGCGCCCTATTATGTGACGCGGGTGATCGGCGACCCGGTGGCGGGGCAGACCTTGGTCGCCGGCGCCAACAAATGGGGCGGCTGGATCGTCATGGCGACGGCGCCGCTGCTGGGCGCGACGATCGACCGGCTGGGGCCACGCAAGCCGTGGCTGGCGGCGGTCGTCGCGCTGATGGTGGCGATGACGGCGGCGCTGTGGTTCACCCCGCCCGGCGGCGGCGGGCTGTCGCCGGCGATGGTGGCGACGATCCTTGCCGCAATGACAGTGGCCTTTGCCTATCACGAGATGCTGCACAATGCCCTGCTGGTGCCGGCGGCGGGGCTGTCCGGCGCCGCGCGCGCGTCCGGGCTGGGGCTGGCGGGCGGCAATGCGATGTCGGTGCTGATGCTGGTCGGGGTGCTCATCGCCTTTGCGCTGCCGGGCAAGGTGGCGTGGGGCTGGCTGCCGGCGGCGCCGCTCTGGGGCCTCGATCCGGCGCTGGGGGAGCCCGACCGCGTCACCACGCTGATCGTGGCGGCGGCGATGGCAGCGTTCAGCCTGCCGCTGTTCCTGAAAGTGCCCGACATGGCGCGGTCGGCGCTGTCGCTGGGCGGCGCGGTGCGGACGGGCGCCGCCGACCTGGCGGCGCTGTTCCGCGGCGCGCGCGGGCATCGCAACGTGCTGACCTATCTGCTGGCACGGATGATCTTCACCGACGGGCTGACCGCCATCCTGGTGTTCAGCGGGCTGTTCGCCGCCGGCGCGATGCAATGGGCAACGCTGGAAATGCTTGCCTATGGCATCATCCTGTCGGTGGCGGCGGTCGTCGGCGGGTTGCTCGCCGGGTGGCTCGACGATGCCGTGGGGCCCAAGACCTCGCTCAAGCTGGAACTGGCGCTGCTGATCGTCTTCGAGGCGCTGGCGCTCGGCATGGGCCGCCACCGGATGTTCTACCAGCCATGGGATGGCCCGGCGCTGTGGGACGGGCCGATGTTCACGACGCTGCCGGAACTGGTGTTCCTGGGGCTCGGCTGCATCATCGCCATCACCGTGACGGCGGCCTATGCCTCATCCCGCACCATGCTGACGCGGGTGGCGCCGCCCGATCAGCTCGGCGTGTTCTTCGGCCTGTATGTGCTGTCGGGCAATGCCACCATGTGGCTGGGACCGTTGCTGATCGAGGCAGCGACCCGGATCGGCGGCAGCCAGTCGGCCGGCCTGACGCCGATCCTGGGCATGCTCGGGCTGGGCTGGCTGCTGCTGTTCGTGGTGCGCGGCGGCGGGCCGGTCAAATAGTCAGTCGACGCCGATCAACACGGCCTCGGGGTCATTGGCGAGCATCACGCGCAGCGCCGCGCGGCGGGCGAAGGCCAGCGTTTCGGCCTTGCGGCGCGCCGACGACAGCGGCACCCAGGGCGCTTCGCGAACCACTTCGGCATCGAAGCGGTCGGCGACGATCAGCCCGGTCCGGGCCGGGGCCAGGCTGTCGTCGGCGAAGGGCGCCAGGTCGAACCCGGCCGGCACCGCCCAGTAGAAGCGATCGCAATAATCCAGATATTCGGGCCATTTGCGATCCCCGCGCAGATCGGCGAGCGACACCTTGACCTCGACCAGCGTCAACCGGCCGGCGCCATCCACCCCCAAAATGTCGGCGCGGCGGCCGCAGCCCAGCGACACTTCGGCAAGCGGCGCCACGCCGGCACGAACCAGCAGCCGCGAGACGCCCCGCACGACGTCGACAGCGGCGAAGGGCAGAGCGAGGGCGGCGGCACCGGTCATGCTGGAAGCTTAACCGGAACAACAGGGGAACATCAACCCGGCAACGGCCGGGCCGCGATCAACGGTAGAAGACGTGGTTGCCGATCCGGGCGATCCGCGTCTTGCCGCGCCAGCCCGGCGACAGGCGCGCGGCGTGGAACGACACGGCGCGCGGGGCGATGGCGCGCCACAGGTCCTGCGCGGCGATGCGGGCGATCGCCTGGGCACGGCGCCAGTCGACGCCGACGGCGGGCGTGCGGCTGCGATCGAAGCTGAACTGGCCGGGCTGGTTGATGACGCCGCAGACGCTGTTGGCGTAACGGCCGGATTCGACCCGGTTGAGGATCACCTGGGCGACCGCGAGCTGGCCTTCGAGCGGTTCGCCGCGCGATTCGAAATAGACGGCGCTGGCAAGGCAGCGCAGATCTTCGTCTTCGGCCAGGTCGGTGGCGTTGCCCATGTCGCTGACCAGCTGCGCCAGCTTGTAGGGCGGCAGCGGCGTCGAAGGTGTGGCGGCGGCAGGAGTGCCGACGGCAGCGGCGGCGATGTCGGCCGGCAGGCTGGCGGCGAGCGCGGCGTTGGCGGCGCTGGTGTCGGTGGCAGTCATGGGAGCAAGAAGGCTGTCATCGACCACCGGGCCCATCTGGGCCGAACTGCTGGTCGATGCATCGCCGGCGGCGAGCAGGAGCGCGCTGGCGAGGGTCAAAAGGATCAGGCGGCTGCTGGTTGCACTGATCACGGGAACCGAAAAGGTCATTCAAACGTCAATCACACACGGCCTTGTCCGGGTCCGCCGTGGATGGTCCTTCCGCTCGTTTGGAAGGCCGCCATCCAGGGCTGGGCTGAAGTCCGGTCCGGTCCGCTTCGGTCACGCAAGCACGGCCCGCCCAAGGGCCGTGCGTTCAATGCGATTTCTGAACGATGGTTAAGGCCGGCCCGTCAATCGGACGAAGCCGTTTCGGCGACGAAGCGTGCGGCGTCCGGGATATCCAGTTCAATCACCCACAGGTCCGGATCGCGCTTTCGCGCGCGTTCGACCCAGCTATCGACGGATTCGCCGCTGGCCGCCGTGCGCCATTCATAGCCGCCGGCAAGGGCAAGCACCGGTTCCAGCACCTGGGTTTCACCGCGGTCACGCGTGACGATGGCGATGCTGCCGGCGGTCGCGTCGCCACGCGCCAGCACCGTGGCGAAGCCGCCGGCGGCAGCGACACGGCGCAACAGCGCCGCCACGCGGATGCCGCTGGCCAAGCGCGCCGTCATCGCCGGCCCGTCATGCCGCCCGCCTCGATGCCTCCTCGACAACGGCAAGGGCGCGGCGCAGCGCCGTGGCCGAACCGGCGGCGCGCATCGCATCGAGCCGGGCGGGGTCGCGCAAGGTCCGGCTGATCCGCGCCAGCGCCTTGAGATGATCGGCGCCGGCAGCTTGCGGCGACAGCATCAGCACGGCGATATCGACAGGTTCGCCGTCGAGCGCGGCAAAGTCCAGGGGCGCTGCCAGGCTGGCGACAACGACAATGATACCGGAAAGCGCCTCGATCCGCGCATGCGGGATCGCGGCGCCGCCGCCGAAGCCGGTCGATCCCAGCGCCTCGCGCAGCAGGACATGTTCGAGAATGGTATCGGCCGACAGGCCGGCCGCGGCGGCAGCCCGCTCCGCCATCGCCGCCAGCAGGGCCGCCTTGTCCGTCACGGCCAGGCCGACCATCAAGCCGTCGGCATCCACCAGATCGTCGAACCCGGTAACATTGTTCGTCATGACACTCACTTTCGCCTTCGCTGGCGCCTCATTTGGCAACCCCGGCCAATGCGCGGCGCGGTTCCACCCAACCGATGCTTCCGTCGTCCCGGCGGTAGACCATATTATGGTCGCCGCTCATGCTGTTAACGAACAAAAGTGCGTTGGTGTTCCGCAGGTCGAGCATCATTACCGCATCGCCGACACTGGCTTCGGGAATGTCGACCCGGGTTTCGGCGATGACCAGCGGATGGTCGCCCTCGGGCTCGGCTTCGTCGGGCACGGGTGCGAAGATCTTGTAATCGGCATTGTCGAGGACCGCGATGGCGGCGCGCTCGGCGGATCGCTCGGCGCCCGGGCCATGGCGGTCCTTCAACCGGCGCATGTAGCGGCGCAGCTGCTTGTCGATCCGATCGGCGGCACCGTCGAAGGCCGGATGCGCTTCCCCGGCGCGGTTGGTGCTCTTCAGGATGATGTCGGACATCACGTGCATGACGATGTCGCAGGAAAAATGCCCGTGCGGCGCCGGCGCCAGCGTCACCTGGGCGGAAATGGCGCGCGGGAAATATTTGTCGATCATCGCATTCAAACGCTCGCGAACGTGCGTGCCGAAGGCGCTGCCCGTGTCGACCTGGTGGCCTGAAATGCGAATGTCCATGCTCAACTCCTGTGGCTCAGCCGCCCGCAGGCGGGGCGGTGGCTCTAGTCTCGCGCCGATAGGGGGTCAATGCCAAGTCCTATCGGGGGAATTGCATGCTTTACTGCAGCCAGACCGGGTCCTTGAGGGTCGCGACAAAGGCCGCGTGACGCTCCAGTTCCTCGGGCAGGGCGACATGGTCGCGGATGCCGAAATTGACCCGGTCGACGACCAGCTCGACCTCCACCGCCTCGGTGGCAAGGTCGAAACCGATCTGGCGGCCACCGGTCAGCTCGACATAAACCCGCGCCAGCAACTCGGCGTCGATCAACGCGCCATGCTTGGTGCGCCCCGACAGGTCGATGCCATAGCGGCTGCACAGCGCATCGAGCGTGTGCTTGGCACCCGGGTTGATCTTGCGCGAAATCTCCAGCGTGTCGATCGAGCGGGTATGCGGGATCAGCGGCAGGTTTGCCCGCTTCAGCTCGTAATTGAGGAATTCCATGTCGAACGCCGCATTGTGCGCCACCAGCGGCGCATCGCCGATGAACGCCAGGAATTCGTCGACCACCATCTCGAACACCGGCTGGCCGGTCAGGAACGCCGTCGACAGGCCATGCACCGCCTGGGCATCCTTGGGCATCGCCCGGCACGGATCGATATAGGTGTGAAACGTGCGACCGGTGACGACCTTGCCGATCATCTCGACGGCGCCGATCTCGACAATGCGATGACCATCACCCGGAAAGATGCCGGTGGTTTCCGTGTCCCAGACGATTTCGCGCATGGCGGGGCTGTAGCGATTTTGCGGCGTTTTGAGAAGAGCCCCCGGCAGGGCAGGGGGTTACCCCCTGCACCCGTTTATGGGCGGGTCAGTTGACCCAAACGACGGCTTTCGCCCAAATGCGAACATTGTTTGGCATAAGCGGTCAGCGTATCGGTGCCGGGTTATGTCCCCGATTGCCACCTCGCTGAATTTTCAGAGCCACGGTGCGGAACGCCTGCCGGGTGCCGTAGCCAGAGATCTCGCCGCACTGCGCGGCTCCATAGCTTACCTCCCGGCAGATCACGCCGGCATCCGCATAAGAGGGGTTGCAACACTAACCCCATTCCTCGCATCGCATGGCTCGATCGGCGCGATTGCCGCCTGCACCCTCGGTCCAAGGAGCCGACCGGTTCGGGCCGTCCTGTTTGACAAGACCGCAGGAACCAATTGGTCGCTGGCTTGGCACCAAGATCGCACCATTTGTGTGGAACGGCGCGATGAGGTTCAAGGCTTCGGCCCGTGGACCACGAAGCAAGGGATGCAGCACGTCGCTCCGCCCTTTGAGCTGCTGTCTCGCATGGTGACGTTGCGCATCCATTTGGACGACGTTCCCGCGACCAATGCCCCACTGCTGATCGCGCCCGGTTCGCATAAACATGGTCGCATTCCAGTCGGTGGAATTGACGCCGTTGTGCGCCAGTGTGGCACGTACACCTGCCTCGCAGATGCTGGAGACGTGTGGATTTATGCGACCCCGATCCTGCACGCATCGGAAGCCGCCGCTAAGCCCGCCCGCCGGCGGGTTTTGCAGGTCGACTTCGCAGCGGAGGAGCTTCCGGGCGGGTTAGAATGGCTAGGCGTCTGATGGCAGATTCCCGCCCTATCCCGGTAGCTCGCGCACGTCGGAGGGGCATCAGGGGGACTTGGCAACTATCGCTCAGTGGCGGACATTAGCACCGTCTGATAAGCCAACGGGATGAAGGGCCAGCAAGAGAAGGCGGCTTACGCTGCGCGCACCATTCGGACCTTTTTGGACGAAACATGCGGCCCATACGAATGGGACGATTTCACCTCATGCTCCCTTCGCGATCCCGAGGTTGATAGTATCCGGCTTCGAGCGAGCAGTGTAGACCTTCCAGTGAGCGCTGACGGAGAGCGAGAGCTTCTGGCGTTGGCGGACGAGGCTGATCGTCTCGCCACGGGCAACGACGGCTAACCACCCATAACGGACGTTCTGCATAGTCGGTAATGAAAGGATTTGGGGTGAAGGGGCCTCAGGCGCCTTCACGACGGAGGCGCTCCACGACACGGCGCACCGCCATCCATGTCACTCGTCGGCCCCGCCCGGTTTCGATCACGACATCGGCGCGCCGCCGCTTCTCAGCGTCGGGCATCTGTGACTTGAGGATCGCGGCGAACTTGGCCCGCGTCATGCCCGGCCGGGCGAGCACGCGCGCGCGTTGGACGCGCAAGGGGGCGCTGACGACGATGGTCAGGTCGCAGCGCCGCCAGCCGCCCTTTTCAAACAAGAGTGGCACGTCGAGAACGACGGCGCGTTTCAGCCGGTGGCGGGCGAGGAAGTTCGACTGCGCTTCGCCGACGAGCGGGTGGAGGATGGCTTCAAGCTGTTTGAGCGCAGCGGGGTTGCCGAAGACCTGCGCGCCGAGTTTTTCGCGGTGGAGCCCGCCGGCGTGGGTGGTGCCGGCGAAGATGGCCTCGATGGCGGGCAGGGCGCGGCCGCCCGGACCCTGGAGGGCGCGGACGGCGGCATCGGCATCGAACACCGGGATGCCCGACCGTTCGAACATCGCGGCGACGGTCGATTTGCCCATGCCGATCGATCCGGTGAGGCCGATGATGATCATCGGGTCAGCAACGCGCGCAGTTCGGCATCGTGCTGGCGCGGCGCCGGCGCGTCGTAAAAGGCGGCGAACGCCGTCGCCGCCTGGCCGACGAGCATCTGCAGGCCGTCGATGACCGGCATGGTGCGCGCGCGCGCCGCCGCCAGCAGCGGGGTTTCGAGCGGGGCATAGACGGCGTCGAACACCGTTGTCGTGACGGGCAGCCGCGACAGGTCGACGGGCAGCGGCGGCTGGCCGGCCATGCCGAGGCTGGTGGCGTTGAAGAACAGCGCCGTTTGATCGGCATCGGGCCAGGGCGCGTCGAATGCCAGCACCGACCCGGCCGTGCCCGCGTTGGCGAGCATCGCCTCGCCCTTGGCGCGGTCGCGCGCCAGGACGGTCACCGATGCTGCACCGGCGACGACCGCGGCGGTGATCGCGGCGCGTGCGGCGCCGCCGGTGCCGGCGATCATCACGCTGCGCCCGGCAAGGTCGAGGTGCGCGATGGGCTCCAGCACGCCGTCGATATCGGTGTTGGCGCCGGCGATGCTGCCGTCGGCGGTGACGGTGACGGTGTTGACGGCGCCCATGGCGCGCGCCGAGTCGGCCAGCGTATCGAGGTGATCGATGACCGCGATCTTGTGCGGCACGGTGATGTTGACGCCGCGCAGGCCGAGCGCCGGCAGGGCGCGGATGGCGGCGCCGAGCGCGTCGGGATGGACGGGAAAGCGCGAATAATCGCCGTCCAACCCCAGCTTGCCGAGCCAGAAACGGTGGATGACCGGCGACTTCGAATGCGCCACTGGCCAGCCGAAGATGCCGGCGCTGGCGGGCTGCAGCCGCGTCATGTCGCCAGCACGCCGCGATCGCGCAGGTAACCGAGCACCGCCAGCAGCGGCAGGCCGCGCACGGTGAACTGGTCGCCGTCGACGCGGGTGAACAGCTGCGCGCCCAGCCCCTCGATGCGATAGCAGCCGACGCAGCCGAGCACCGCATCGCCTTCGGCATCGAGATAATCGGCGATGAACGCGTCCGACAGCGATCGCATCGTCAGCCGCACCGACCCGCCGGCGCGCCACACCGGTTCGCCGTTTTCGGCGATGACAGCGGCGGAGATCAGCCGGTGGGTGGCACCCGACAACCGGCGCAGCTGTGCCTCCGCGCCGGCGCGGGTTTCCGGCTTGGCGATCAGCCCGCCATCGGCAGCCACGACGACCGAATCGGCGCCCAGCACCAGCACGCCCGGCAATTTGCGCGCGATCTTGACGGCCTTCAGTTCGGCGAGTGCATCGGCGATGCGATCGGGCGTCGCGCCGGCGGCGACGAGCCCGGCGGTGACACCGTCTTCGTCGACATGCGCCGGCACCGCGTCATGCGCGACGCCGGCGGCGGCGAGCATGGCGCGCCGCGCCGGGCTCTGGCTGGCCAGCACGATCATCGGACCATCACCGGGGTACCGGCCCGCTCGGGCCGCGCTGGGTGCGGCCCTGGAAAAGGTTGATGATTGCGGCGGCCGTTTCCTCGATCGACCGGCGCGTCACGTCGATGACCGGAATATCATGGTCCGCGAACAGCCGCCGGGCATAGGCGACCTCGCTTTCGATATGTGCTGCATCGACATAATCGGTGTCGGGCGCCTGGCCGATGGTCAGCAGCCGGTTGCGCCGGATCGTCAGCAGCCGTTCGGGCGCCGTCGTCAGCCCGACGACCAGCGGCCGCTTCAGCGTGAACAGCAGCGCGGGCGGCGGCGATTGCGGGACGATGGGAATATTGGCGGTCTTGTAGCCGCGGTTGGCGAGATAGATCGACGTCGGCGTCTTGGAGGTGCGCGACACGCCGGCCAGGACGATATCGGCTTCCTCCCAGTTTTCGTGGGCGGCGCCATCGTCATGGACCATGGTGAAGTTGATCGCGTCGATACGATCGAAATAGGCCTTGTCCATGATGTGCTGGCGCCCCGGCCGGCGCGTCGCGGCCTGGTCGAGCAGATCGGACAGCGCGCCGATCATCGGATCGAGCGGCGAGACGATGGGCAGCCCCAGGCTGGCGCAGCGCTGCTCGAGCCGGTCGCGGACGCCGCCATCGACAAGGGTGTAGATAATAAGGCCCGGCTGGCGGGCGATCGCCTCGATGACGCGGTCGAGATGGCCTTCGGATCGCACCATCGGCCAGAAATGCTTGATCCCTTCCACACCTTCGAACCGCGCCAGCCCGGCCTTGGCGATCGATTCGAGCGTTTCGCCGGTCGAATCGCTGACCAGGTGGAGATGGAGGCGGGACGGCTCGAGAGTCATGAAGGGCCTCCGGCGGCTGGGGCCCGAGGTACTGACGCGAAAAGACCGGGGATGAGACTGGGGATAACCATGGGGCGCCATGGTTATGGCGCGGCGAGCGCCGGGGGCAAGCGGCTTTTGCGACAGTTCCGACCGATTCCTCCCGCCCGCCGGGATGAGTCGCGAACCGCTTATCCCGCTGGGGAAGACTCCACAGGGCAGCCTGTGGATAACGGGGACAGTTTTCGCGACTCGCCGAGATTGAGGACTCTAGCCGCGCGCCGGATTGTGGACAGGCCGGTGCGGCGCCAACAATCCCCAAATGGGTCGGGTGACAACTACCATCGCATTTTCGATTCAAGATTGAATTGCAGATGGCCCGTTGCCGGTAGTGGCGCGCGGCGCGACTGGCCCTTGACCCATGGCCGGTTTCGCGGTGATGGGTCGGCATGATTTCGAACCCGACGCCGACCGATCCCCCCCTGCTCGCCGTGCTGAAAGGCGACCGCCGCGATCCGCCGCCGGTTTGGCTGATGCGCCAGGCCGGGCGGTACCTTCCCGAATATCGGGCGCTGCGGGCCGAAAAGGGCGGTTTCCTGGCACTGGTTTATGACAGCGACGCAGCCGCAGAGATCACGCTGCAGCCGATCCGCCGCTTCGGCATGGATGGCGCCATCCTGTTTTCGGACATTTTGATCGTGCCGCACGCCATCGGCCAGGGCCTGACCTTCGGCCCCGGCGAAGGCCCGCAGCTGACGCCGCCGCTGAGCGATGCGCGGTTCGATGCGCTGGTGGCAAAGCCCGAATATCTGGCCAGGATCTACGAGACCGTGGCCAAGGTGAAGGCGCAGCTCGGCCACGAAACCACCATGCTCGGCTTTGCCGGTTCGCCGTGGACGGTTGCCACCTATATGGTCGCCGGCCATGGCAGCAAGGACCAGGGCGAAACCCGGCGGCTGGCCTATACCGATCCGCAGGGCTTCCAGGCGCTCATCGACAAGATCGTCGCTGTCACCGTAGATTATCTGTCGGGCCAGATCGAGGCCGGCGCACAGGCGGTGCAGCTGTTCGACAGCTGGGCCGGGACGCTGTCGCCGGCGCAGTTCGAACGCTGGGTGATCGCGCCGACCGCCGATATCGTCGGCCGGCTGATGGTCCGCCATGGCGATGTGCCGATCATCGGCTTTCCCAAGGGCGCCGGCGCCAAGCTGGCCGCCTATGCGGCCGAAACCGGAGTCGATGCCGTCGGCCTCGATGAAACCATCGATCCCCAATGGGCCGATGCGATGTTGCCGCCGGGAATGCCGGTGCAGGGCAATCTCGATCCGCTGGCGCTGATCGCCGGGGGGGACGCGCTGGTGACGGCGGTCAATCGCATCCGGGCGGCGTTCGACACCCGGCCCCACGTCTTCAACCTTGGCCATGGCATCCTGCCCGATGCGCCAATCGCCCATGTCGAACAGCTGATGGCGATGCTGCGGAAGCCTTTCTGACATGGATCACGCCGTCGGCTGGCTCGGGGACGCCTATCTGTGGGTCAAGGCGCTGCACGTCATCTTCGTCATCTTCTGGATGGCGGGGCTGTTCATGCTGCCGCGGTTCCTGGTGTATTGGTCGCAGGTTGCGCCGGGCACCCCGGAAAATGACCTTTGGGCGGAACGCTGTGCCCGGCTCAAACGCATCATCCTCAACCCCGGCATGATCGTCGTCTGGGTGCTCGGCATCATGCTGGCGTTTCACCTGGGATGGCCGGGCTGGCTGATGGCGAAGTTTCTCGTCGTCTTCGGCCTGTCGGGATTTCACGGCTGGATGATCGGTGCGGCGCGCAAATTCGCAGCCGGCGAGCGGCCGTACGCCGAAAAGACGCTGCGGCTGGTCAATGAAATTCCGTCGCTGACGACGATCGTCATCGTCATCCTGGTGGTGGTAAAGCCCTTCTGACGCTGGCGGGGGGCAGCATCCCGCGCGTCGCCATACTCTGGTGCTGCGCTGCGGCATGGTTGCAGCGAATATACCCATCTGAACCGATTCGCCGCCAGGGTGTGCGATCGGACGCGGCATAGCGCCGCGACAGCGCCTATCCGAATATCCTTCGGCAATTTCGGCAAAAGCGCCGGGATATTCTAATCTGTCGCGCATTAAACCCAACATATTCTGGTTAATGGCGGTTATGTTACAAATGTCGATCCGGATAGAAGTCGGACGCATGGGGTGGGCTGCGGGACTTTCAGGAGGGGGCATTTCATGAACGACTGGATTTACAAGACGCCACGGTTGCGCGGCGTACGGTTGGGTTTGCTGCTCGGCGTGACATTGATGGCGCCGGCTGCGGCCCTCGCGCAGGCAGCAACCGATGAAGGCGAGATCATCGTCACTGCACTGCGCCGCGACACGCGCATCCAGGAAACGCCGCTGGCGATTTCGGCAGTGACCGGGGCGATGCTGGAGCGCAGCGGCACGACGAGCTTCACCGATCTGACGCGCAATGCGCCGTCGCTGCGTATCGTCGATTCGGGGCCGGGCAACCGCCGCGTGCTGATCCGCGGCATCCAGTCATCGGGTGAGCCGACGGTCGGCGTCTATTTCGACGAAACGCCGGTGTCGGGGTCGGTTTCGACGAGTTCGGACGCCGCCGGATCGACGCCCGACTTCCGGCTGTTCGATGTCGAGCGCGCCGAAGTGCTGCGCGGGCCGCAGGGCACGTTGTTCGGGTCCGGGTCGATGGGCGGCACGCTGCGCGTCATCTTCGAAAAGCCCAAGAGCGATCGGGTCGAGGCGGCGTTTTCCGCCAACATGTCGAGCGTGCGCAGCGGCGGCTATGGCGGCTCGGTTGATGGCATGATCAACCTGCCGGTCGTTGAGGACAAGGTCGCGGTGCGACTCGTCGGCTTCTACAATCGCTTCGCCGGCTATGTCGACAACATCGTCTATCGCCGCAATGACATCAACGATGGCCGCAGCTATGGCGGCCGCGCGCTGGTGCGGATCACCCCGGTCGAGCGGCTGACGGTCGATCTGTCGGCGTTCTTCGAGGATGTCGCCACCGATTCGCCGCGCTGGGTCGCCGAAACCGGGATCGACTATGCCACCGACGGCCGCTCGGCATCGGGCAATTACGACCGCAACCGGATGTACAACGGCACCGTCCGCTATGATTTCGATGCCTTCACGCTGACCGGCGTATCGTCCTATTTCGACCGCAGCCGCACGGTCGTCGGCGATGTCAGCGACACCTTCAACGGCCGCGATACGGCGGCGGGCTGCCGCACCTATCTGCAGCGCAACGCCCGCGCCTGCACCGATGCCGAGCTGCCGGGCTATCTGCGGCAAACCCGCGAGATCCAGGTTTCGAGCCTGTACCAGCCGCAGAATGTCAAGAACTGGATCAACGAACTGCGCGTCAGTTCGGCCGGCGACGGCGCCTTCAACTGGACGGCAGGGCTGTTCATGGAAGATCGCAAGACCGTCGTGCGTTCGACCCTGGTGCTCGGCGATCCGCAGACCGGCCAGCTGTTGTCGCCGACCGACCCTTACAACATCCGCTACGACCGCACGATCAACGACAAGCTGAAGCAGAAGGCAGCGTTCATCGAGCTGAGCTACAAGTTCTTCGACAAGCTGACACTGACGGCGGGCACGCGCTATTTCGACTTCAACAAGGTCGTCGGCGGGCGCATCGACCAGGGCCAGATCCATTATTCTTCGGTGGTCACGCCCTATCAGGAAGTGAACTATCAGGAAGATGGTTTCATCTACAAGTTCAACCTGTCGTACCAGCACAACCGTGATATCCTGGTCTATGCTCAGGCGGCGCAGGGCTTCCGCCCGGGCGGTGTCAACCAGGTCATCGGGCTGCCGGCGGAACTGGCCGGCTATTCGTCGGACAGCCTGTGGAACTATGAACTGGGGGTCAAGACGACCCTGGCGCCGGGCGTCTATTTCAACGTTGCCGGCTATCGCATCGATTGGGACAATCTGCAGGTATCGGCACGGACATCGGGCACCGGGTCGGTGTTCGGGCTGATCGCCAATGCCGGCGCGGCGCGCATCTATGGCGCCGAGGCCGAGCTTTCGGCGACGCCGGTGACCGGGCTGATGCTGGCGGGCAATGTCGGCTTCACCGACGCCAAATTGTCGAAGGACCAGGTCAGCACGATCGTCACCGCAACCGGGCGCAAGGGCGATCGGCTGGCCTATGTGCCGCGGCTGACGGCGAGCGTTTCGGCCGATTACACCACGCCCTTGTCCGACACGCTGGAACTGACGATGCGCGCCGATGCCTCGCATGTCGGATCGTCGTGGTCGACGCTGGCGCCGGCGGACGTCTTCCGGCGCTTCATCCCGGCCTATGAGGTGGTCAACCTGCGCGCCGGGATGCAGGGCCCCGATGGGGACTGGGGCGTCTATCTCTATGTCGCCAACCTGCTCGACGATGTCGCCATCAACAGCGCCAGTTCGAGCTCCAACACCGGCGGCAAGACGCTGACCTTCAGCCTGCCGCCGCGCACCTTCGGGATGAACTTCACGAAGCGCTTCTGATGATTTCGGCGCCGGGCGGCGGGGGTCGCCCGGCGGGCAGCCATGGCAGTTACGAGGGGTGAGACATGACGATGAGCATTGGAAAATCGCGCGCGCTGTGGTTGGGCGCGGCCCTGGTCGCGCTGGCAGCAGCGGCACCGCCGCTGCACGCGCAGACCGCCGAAGCGGCAGCGCCGGCGGGCGGTCCTGTCCAGGCCGTCAAGCCGCGGGCCGGAGCGGTGCCGGCGCCGGCGCGGCCGCAGGGTGAAGGCGTCGGGCCGTTCAACCGCATGGTCATCCGCGGCGTGACGCTGATCGACGGGTCGGGCGCACCACCGCGCGGCCCGGTGGACATCATCGTCGAACGCAACAAGATTGCCGATATCGTGGCCGCCGGCACGCCCGGCCTGCCAATGAAGCCGGGCCGCGAGCCGCGCAACTTCGATTACGAGCTCGATGCCACCGGCATGTACATGCTGCCCGGCTTTGTCGACATGCACGTCCATGGCGCCAGCGACGACAAGGCGCCCGACATGTCCTATTCGTACAAGCTGTGGCTGGCGCATGGTGTCACCACCGTGCGCGGTGTCGACCTGGCGCCGTTCGAAACCTCGCTCAGCGAGCGCGGCCGGTCGGCGCGCAACGAGATCACCGCGCCGCGCATCTTTGCCTATCAGCGGCCCGGCCAGGGCAAGGGCTGGACCGGCGGCCGGGTCAACACGCCGGCCGTGGCGCGCGCCTGGGTGCAATGGGCCGCCAAGCAGGGCATCGACGGGATCAAGCTGCTCGACAGCGAGGACCAGCCGCCCGAAGTGATGGAAGCCATCATGGACGAGGCCAAGAAGCAGAAGATCGGCACCGTCGCGCATCTGTCGCAGATCGGCGTCGGGCGGATGAACGCGCTGCAGGCGGGCAATGCCGGCTTGGGCACTGTCACCCACTTCTATGGCCATTTCGAATCGATGCTGAAGAACGGCCCGGTGCAGAACTGGCGCCCCGACTATAATTACGCCGATGAGCAGGACCGGTTCGGCGATGTCGCCAATCTGGGCGAGGAGAGCTTCGAAGCGGGTTCGCCCGAATGGTGGGACTATCTGCACAAGCAGAAGGAAAACAAGGTCGTCTTCGATCCGACGATGACGATCTATGCGGCCGGCCGCGACCTGATGCACGCCCGCAACGCCGACTGGCACGACAAATACACGATGCCGCAGCTGTGGGGTTTCTACCAGTCGTCGCGCGAGAACCATGGATCCTATTTTTACGACTGGAGCCTTGGCACCGAGGTCAAGTGGCGAAATTTCTACCACAAGTTCATGCGGCTGATGAACGACTACAAGAATATCGGCGGCCGGGTGACGACCGGGTCGGATTCGGGGTTCATCTTCGAACCCTATGGCTTCGGCTATATCCAGGAGCTCGAACTGCTGCAGGAAGCCGGGTTCAACCCCTCCCAGGTGGTGCAGGCAGCGACGCTCAACGGCGCGCTGACGCTGTACGATCCCAAGGGCGAAGTGCCGCCGATCGGCACCGTGCGCGTCGGCAAGCTGGCCGACATGGTGCTGGTCAAGGAAAACCCGCTGCAGAACTTCAAGACGCTCTATGGCACCGGGGCGCTGCGGCTCAATGAAAAGACCCAGAAGCTCGAACGGGTCGGCGGGGTCAGCTACACCATCAAAGACGGGATCGTCTTCGATGCCAAGAAGCTGCTCGACGATGTCGCGGTGATGGTGCGGTCCGAAAAGCAGCGCATGGGCATGCCGGCCGAGGGCCTGCCGCACCCGTGACGGGTATTGCTGAGGGATCGACGACTGAGGGATCGGCAGGGGAATGACGATGGTGTTTCGAACATTGGCCAGCATCGCCGCGCTGGCGGCGGTGCTGGCGCCGCCGGCTGCGGCGCAGCAACGGGCGGCGCCGGCGGCAGAGCCTGCGCAGGTGGCGCGGGGCGCCCCGGCGCGGGTTGCGGGGGAAGGAATCGGCCCGTTCCGGCGGATGGTCATTCGCGGCGCGACGCTGATCGACGGCACCGGCGCGCCGCCGCGCGGGCCGGTCGACATCGTCATCGAAGGCAATCGCATCGCCGAGATCCGCCAGGCGGGCTGGCCCGGCCTGCCGGAGCGCAGCAACCGCGAACCGCGCGATGTCGACCAGGAAATCGACGCGACCGGCATGTATGTGCTGCCCGGCTTTGTCGACATGCACACCCACCTGCCCGGCCCCGACAAGGCGCCCGACGCCTCCTATGCGTATAAGCTGTGGCTGGCGCATGGCGTGACGACGGTGCGCGGCGTGCCGCTGGCGGCGCCGGCGCTGGCGAGTGCCGAAAAGAACCGGTCCGCCGCCAACACCATCGCGGCACCGCGGATCTTCAACTACCAGACTTTGGGGGCCGGCTGGTCGGGTGGCCGCATCCTGACGACGGAAAAAGCGCGCGAGTGGGTGCGCTGGGCCGCCGCCAACAATATCGACGGCATCAAGTTCTTCGGCTGGCAGGATGAAACGCCCGAGATCATCACCGCCGCCATCGACGAAGCGCACAAGAACAAGATGGGCACGGTGGCGCATCTCAGCCAGCTCGGCGTCGCCAATTTCAACGGGCGGATCGCCGGCGAAGCCGGGCTCGACACCATCACGCACTTTTACGGTCACATGGAATCGCTGTTGAAGGACGGCACCATCCAGAAGTTCACGCCGGGCTATAATTTCTACAACGAGCTCGATCGCTTCGGCGAAGTCGCGAACATCTGGAACGAGGTGTACGAACCGGGCAGCCCGCAATGGATGGCGTATCTGGAGGCGCAGAAGGCGCATCACGTCACCTTCGATCCGACCTTCAACATCTATGCGGCGTCGCGCGACCTGATGCGGGCGCGCAATGCCGATTGGCAGGCGCAATATGCGACCCCGCAATTGTGGAAATATTTCCAGTCGACGCGCGACAACCATGGGTCGTATTTCTATGACTGGAACAGCGAGATCGAGACCTCGTGGAAGCACTTTTACGGGCGGTTCTTCACACTGGTGAACGATTACAAGAATATGGGCGGCCGGGTGACCGTCGGCACCGATTCGGGTTTCATCTACAAGGTCTATGGCTTTGCCTATGTCGAGGAACTCGAGCTGTTCCGCGAGGCCGGGTTCACGCCGCTGGAGATCTTTCGGTCGGCGACCATGTTGGGCGCGCGGACGCTTCACGAACCCAAGGGTGTCGCCGAACCGATGGGCGTGGTGCGCACCGGCATGCTCGCCGACCTGGTGGTGGTGAAGGAAAACCCGCTGCAGAATCTGAAGACGCTGTACGGCACCGGCTTCATGCGGCTGAACAATGCCACCAACGCCCAGGAAAAGGTCGGCGGCGTCCGCTATACGATCAAGGACGGCATCGTCTACGACGCGCCGCGCCTGCTCGCCGATGTCGCCGCGATGGTCGCTGCCGAAAAGCAGCGGCTGAACGCGGCCCCGGCGCCGGCGCAGCCGTGATGTACCGCCGATCAGATCTGCAGGTTGGTGGTGTATTTGACCTCCTCGAGCACGGCGTAGGTGCGGGTTTCGCGAACCCCCTTGAGCAGCGTCAGCGTGTCACCGAGAAAGCGCCGATAGGCGGCCATGTTGGCGACGCGGGTCTTCAGAAGATAATCGAAGCCGCCGGCGACCATGTGGCATTCGAGGATTTCGGGCATGCGCCGCACGACCGCGGCGAATTCGTCGAAATGGTTGTTGGTGGTGCGATCGAGGACGACTTCGATGAACACCAGCAGCGATCGATCGAGCTTTTCCGGGTCGAGAAGCGCGACGATGTCGGTGATATAGCCCTGTTCGCGGAGCTTGCGTAGCCGGTCGAAGCACGCCGACGGCGAAATGCCGGACTTGGCGGCCAGATCCTGATTGGTGATCCGGCCGTCCTTTTGCATCACCCGAAGGATATTGCGGTCGATCTGGTCGAGCATCGGTAAACCTTCGGAAATTCCCATAGCGCGGACAGTAACATCCGGTGCGCCAACGACAAGCCAGACACGGGATTGGCGGGTGCCGGTCGTGTGCGATCGACAGGAGTGAGCAGCTTGAACCCACGTGATGCCCAATGGGACGCCATCGACGACCTGAAATTTCAGGATGAAGCCGAGGCGGTTCGGGCGCTGCTCGCGCGCCAGCCGCTGTCGGCCGACGACCAGGTCGCGGTCCGCGACACGGCGATCGGCCTGGTGCGCGATGCGCGCGTGGCGGCGGGCAAGCAGAGCCTGATCGAAGGGTTTTTGCAGCAATATTCGCTCGGGTCGCAGGAAGGCCTGGCGCTGATGTGTCTCGCCGAAGCGCTGTTGCGGACGCCGGACGCGGCGACCCGCGACCGGCTGATCTCCGAAAAGATCGGATCCGCCGATTGGGCAAGCCATCTCGGCCAGTCCGATAGCCTGCTCGTCAACGCCTCGAGCTGGGCGTTGATGCTCACCGGCCGGCTGATCGATGTCGAACCCGAGGCCCGCCGCGATTTTCGCAGCTATATGCGGCGGCTGGTGGCGCGGCTCGGGGAGCCGGTGATCCGTGCCGCGGTCGGCACCGCAGTGCAGATGATGGGTGACCAGTTCGTCCTCGGCCGGTCGATCGACGAGGCGCTGGCACGGGCGAAGGCCAATGGCAGCCTGTGTTCGTTCGATATCCTTGGGGAAGGCGCGCGCACCGCCGCCGATGCCGAACATTATGAAAAGGCCTATGCCGCGGCGATCGAGACGGTGGGGCTGGCACGGATGGGGTCCGACACGCCCGAACGTGGCCATGGGGTGTCGGTCAAATTGTCGGCATTGTGCCCGCGCTTCGAAGCCGTGCAGGAGGCGCGGGTCTGGGAGGAGCTTTATCCCCGGTTGAAGCGGCTGGCGCTGATCGCGGCGCGGTACGACCTCAACTTTGCCATCGACGCCGAGGAGGCCGACCGGCTGGTGCTGTCGCTCAAGCTGGTCGACCGGTTGGCGCACGAGGCGGCGCTCGGCGACTGGTCGGGGCTGGGCGTGGTCGTCCAGGCCTATCAGAAGCGCGCCCTTGCCGTCATTGCCGGCCTTGAAGCGCTCGCACGCACCAGCCGGCGGCGGATCATGGTGCGGCTGGTCAAGGGCGCCTATTGGGACAGCGAGATCAAGCGCGCCCAGGTGGCGGGGCGCCCCGACTATCCGGTCTTCACCACCAAGGCAGCGACCGACCTCAGCTATCTCGTCTGTGCGCGGGCGCTGATCGACGCCAGCCCGCATCTGTTTGCGCAATTCGCGACGCACAACGCCCATACGCTGGCGGCGGTGCGCAGCATGGCCGCCGCATCGGCGGTGCGCATCGAGAGCCAGCGCCTCCATGGCATGGGCGAAGCGCTCTACAGCCCCGCGCACGGCAGCAATGCGCAGATCCCGGTGCGAGTCTATGCCCCTGTCGGCGGGCATGAGGAACTGCTGCCCTATCTGGTCCGGCGGCTGCTGGAAAATGGCGCCAACAGCAGCTTTGTCCACGCCCTGCTCGACGATGATGTGCCGGTGGAAACCGTCGTCGGCGATCCGATCGCCGCCGTGATTGCCCGGCCCGGGCCGCATCCGGCGATCGCCCTGCCGCGCGACATCTATGGCGCGGTGCGCGCCAATCCGCCGGGGCGCGACTATGGTGTCCTGGCGGTCCGCGACCATGCCCGGACGGTGGGGGAGCGCTTTTCCGGCCCGGTGGTGGCAGCGCCGATCATCGGCGGTGCGCTGCGGCCGGGCGCGGGCGCCGTGCCGGTGACCAATCCCGCCAATCGGAACGACCGGGTCGGCAGCGTGTCGGCGGCAACTCCGGCCGATATCGACGACGCCGTGGCGCGCGCCCATCGCGCGCAGCCGGATTGGGACAGGCTGGGCGGCATCGGCCGCGGCCGGATCCTGCGCGCGATGGGCGACGGGCTGGAAGCCGCCACCGACCGGTTCGTCGCGCTGCTGGCGCGCGAAGCCGGCAAGACCTTGAACGATGGCGTGGCGGAAGTGCGCGAGGCGGTCGATTTCTGCCGCTATTATGCCGACCTTGCCGAACGGACCTTCGATGCGCCGACCATCCTGCCCGGCCCGGTCGGCGAACTGAACCAGCTCGAACTCCACGGGCGGGGGGTGTTCCTGTGCATTTCGCCATGGAATTTCCCGCTTGCCATTTTCACCGGTCAGGTCGCGGCGGCGCTGGCCGCGGGCAATGCCGTGCTCGCCAAGCCCGCCGAGCAGACGCCGCTGGTGGCGGCCGAAGCGGTGCGGCTGTTCCACGACGCGGGATTGCCCGGCGATGTGCTGGCGCTGCTGCCGGGGGACGGCGCCACCGTCGGCGCGGCACTGGTCGCGCATGCCGGAATCGATGGCGTCGCCTTTACCGGCGGCACCGAGACGGCGTGGACGATCAACCGCAGCCTCGCTGCCCGCCGCGGCCCGATCGTGCCGTTCATCGCCGAAACCGGCGGGTTGAACGGCATGTTCGTCGACACGACGGCGCTGCGCGAACAGGTGGTCGATGACGTGCTGGTGTCGGCCTTCGGGTCGGCGGGGCAGCGCTGTTCGGCGCTGCGCCTGTTGTTCCTGCCGGCGCCGTCCGCCGACGCCATCATCGCGACGCTGGTCGGGGCGCTGGAAGCCATGGTGATCGGCGATCCGGCCGATGCCGCCACCGATGTCGGGCCGGTGATCGACGCCGATGCCTGCGCCATGCTGGCCGCGCATGTCGAGCGGCTGCAGCGCGACGCCCGGATCCTCTATCGCCATCCGGTCCCGGCGCATCTGTCCGGCAGCTTCTTCGGCCCGGTCATTGCCGAGGTGCCGGCACCCGATTTCCTCGAAAGCGAAGTGTTCGGGCCGATTCTCCACATCTATCGCTATGACCCCAGGGACCTCGATGCGATCGCGTCCCGGCTGGCGCAGCGCGGCTATGGGCTGACGCTGGGCATCCACAGCCGCATCGACGCCTTTGCCGCCCATGTCAGGGCGCTGGTCCCGGCCGGCAATGCCTATGTAAACAGAACGATCACCGGCGCGGTCGTCGGCGTGCAGCCGTTCGGCGGCGAAGGCCTGTCGGGCACCGGTCCCAAGGCCGGCGGACCGCATGCCTTGCTGCGCTACGCCGTCGAACGGTCGCTTTCGGTGAACATCACGGCGCAAGGCGGCAATCCGACCTTGCTCAATCTGTGACGGCGGGGCAGGGCAGAATCCAGTCGGCCCGACCCTAGGGCGCGATCGGGCCGGGAGACAGACCCCGAATGGATGGAGCGGCGACGGTGCGACGCGGGACATGGCTGGTCGTGCTCGTCGTGCTCATCCTGGTGGCGGTCGCGGTGGGGCTGGCGCTGCGGGGCGGGCCCGTCCAGCGCACCGACGCGGTCGCCATCGCCGCGCCCCGGGCCGCGACCGGCCAGCCGCTGATGGCGCCGGCCGCGGTCGTCGACTACCAGCAACTCGACGCGCGGCTGAAGGCGCTGATGCAGGAACCGGACATGGTCGGGCTGGCGGTCGGCACGATCGAGGCCGGGCAGGTGCGGTTCGTCAGGGCCTATGGCGAGACGCTGGCGCAATCGAAGGACCCGGTCACGCCGGACACCGTCTTTCGCTGGGCGTCGCTGTCCAAAAGCATCGCCTCGGCGGTGGTCGTCGGGCTGGCGGCAGAGGGCAAGCTGTCGCTCGATGCGCCGCTGGCGACACTGGGCACGACGCTTGCCCTGCCGGGCGGGACCCGGGCGATCACCGTGGCCGATGTCCTGTCGCACCGTCTCGGCCTGCCGCACAATGCCTGGGACGACCGGCTGGAAGCCGGCGAGGACCCCCGGATGCTGCGCGCCAGCTTTGCGACGCTGAAGCCCGAATGTCCGCCGGCGACCTGCTATGCCTATCAGAATATCGCCTATGACACGGCGACCGAGGTCGTGGAGCGCGTGACCGGCCGGGACTATGCGACCGTGGCGCGCGCGCGGCTGTTCGTGCCGCTGGGCATGGATCACGCCACGATCGGCCGGCAGGGACTTGAATCGGCGGCGAGCTGGGCGCGCCCGCATCGGCACAACAAGGTGTCGACCACCGTCAACGACAGCTATTACCGCGTCCCCGCCGCCGGTGGTGTCAATTCGTCGATCCGCGACCTGCTGCGCTGGATGGGGGCCCAGATGGGCGATGCGCCGGCGGTGCTGTCCCCGGCCAGCCTGGACATGATGCACCGTTCGCGCGTGCCGACGCCGCCGCACCGGCGGCGCGGCGCGATGGACCGCGCGCTGGCCGATCCGGCCTATGGGCTTGGCTGGCGGACCTATCGCTATGCCGGCCATGCCCTGGTGGGCCATCGCGGATCGGTCGATGGCTATGGCTCGCTGATCCTGTTCGACCCGGCAGCGCGCAGCGGCATCGTGATGCTGTGGAACAGCAACACCGCGATGCCGGCCCGGGCGCAGCTCGAATTTTTCGACCTTCTGTACGGCCTGCCCCGCACCGATTGGCTGGCCCTGTCCGCGCCGCCAGCGCCGCCGGCGCGTGCCGACGCCGAAGTGCAGACCGCGCCATGACCGGAGCGACGGGAGCCGCGGCGCCGCCCGGTCGTTCGATCCGGATGGCACGATGGATCTTGGCACTGGCACTGGCGGCGTTGTCGGCGACGGGCGTCGGCGCACAACCGGCGTCGCTGGGCGCCAACCTCGAACGGTTCGACTATCCGCTGCCGGTGCGCTGGTTCACCGCGTCGTCACAAGGCCATTCGGTCCGCATGGCCTATTTCGACGTGGCGCCGGCATCGGCTGCCAATGGCCAGACGGTGGTGCTGCTCCATGGCAAGAATTTCTGCGCCGCGACCTGGGCCGACACCGCCACAGCGCTGGCGAAGAACGGCTTTCGCGTCCTCGTTCCCGATCAGGTCGGCTTCTGCAAATCGTCCAAGCCGGCGGGCTATCAGTACAGCTTTCATGCCCTGGCCGAGCTGACCCGGGGCCTGCTCGATGACGCCGGGGCCGATCGGGTCGTGCTTGTCGGCCATTCGACCGGCGGCATCCTCGCGGTTCGTCTGGCGCTTCTGCACCCCGACCGCGTTGCGAAGCTGGTGCTCGTCAACCCGCTCGGCCTCAACGACACGCTGGGTCAAGGCGTGCCCTACGCCGATCTGGGGACACTGCGCGCGGAGGAGGCGAAAACCGATGCCGCCTCGATCAAGGCCTATCAGCTGCGCACCTATTATCATGGCGAATGGCGGCCGGCCTATGACCGATGGGTGGCGATGTTGGCCGGTCAATATGCCGGCCCCGGTGGCGATATCGTCCGCGATGCACAGGCGCGGCTGTCCGACATGATCCAGACCCAGCCGGTCGCCGCCGAACTGCCGCAACTGCGCGTGCCGGTCACGCTGATCATCGGCCAGCGCGACACCACGGCCTTTCGCGCCGGATCGGCACCGCCGGCGCTGCGCGGCAAGGTCCAGACCGTGCCCCAGGCCGCCGAAGATGCCGCCAGGCGCATCCCCGGGGCGCGGCTGATCCGCCTCGACGATCTCGGCCATTCGCCGCAGGTGGAGGCGCCGGCGCTGTTCCTCGACCGGCTGACGGATGCGATCGGACGCTGACGCGCGGGGCGGCCCCGGCATTTCGCGCCATTGACGAAGACGTGCCGAGTTGCGAGGCACGGTGCATGCCGCGCCTCCGCATCGCTCTCGAATGGTTTCTCAACCCCGATCATCTGCCGTTGATCGCGGCAAGCGCGCGGTTGGTGGCCGATGGCTGGGACATCGAACTGGTGGTTCCCGACGATCATTATGACGGTTTCCAGGCGTTGGCGGACGGCGCCGTCGACCTGGTGGTCAACGAGCCCCTCCACCTTGTCGAACAGCGGGCGCTGCGGCTGATCGCGCACGGCTGCTTCTTTGCCACGGACGGCGGCGTGCTGATGCACCGCGCAGCGCTCGACCGGCTGGTGGCGGGGGATCGGATACGGATCGCGTCGCCGGTGTCGAATGCGACGACGGACGGGCTGTGCCGCGATATCCTGCAGGGCTGGATGGCGCAGCGCGGCGCGGTGCTGGGTCAGGACCAGGTCGTCATCGCGCCGGCCGGCTTCGGGCATGTCGACAATCTGGCCGCGGGTTTCGACGGGGCCTGGCTGGCGTTCGCCAATGTCGAAGGCGTCGCCGCGCGCCTGCGCGGGCTCGATACCCAACTGATCACCACGGCAGAGGCCGGTATCCCGAACTTCTCGGCGCTTGAACTGATCGGTGCCGCCGATGCGCCGGACGCGGTGCGGGCGGGGATCGCCA
Source organism: Polymorphobacter fuscus (assembly GCF_011927825.1). Lineage (NCBI taxonomy): Bacteria > Pseudomonadati > Pseudomonadota > Alphaproteobacteria > Sphingomonadales > Sphingosinicellaceae > Sandarakinorhabdus > Sandarakinorhabdus fusca. Next base: position 2,216,295 of record NZ_JAATJI010000001.1, read on the forward strand.
CGCTGGTGGCGACCCTCGACCGCGTCACGCCGGAACTGTGCGCCGACCCGGCCTTTGCCCGCCGCCTCTGGTATGCCGCCAGTGGCGAAGCGCCCGGCGACGAAGCCGATGCCATTGTCGCGGCGTCGCTGCCGCGCTTTCTGGCCCCGGTCCGCCGCAGCGCCGCGCTGTGGCGGCCGATGTGGCGCTACCTCCACGACCGCGGCGGCGATGTCGTCGATGAAGAAGCCTTTGAAGAAATGTTCGCCTGAACGGATCTCGGCAACCGTGCGCCGAAAATATCGTCAATATCCGACATGACGGTCAAGAAACGAAACAATATCGCCCTTAATATATGGCTGATGTCGGATTTTCCTTGGCCCTCATCATGCCGAATCCAGCGCTCTGGAGTTTTCTGGCCATTTTTTCGGAACTGATTTGCGATTTCAGTCGTTGGAAGTGGAAATCCAATCTGTCTTCAGGGAGATGATCATGACCGAACCGCGTTCGAAGGAAAGCCAGGCCGACATCGCCGCGCGCGTTCATGACCAGAAGCAGCGGGCCGATGCCGAGGCCCCCGGCCACGCCGAACAGGCAAGCGAAGGCACGACGCCGGGGGACGCGGGCATGACATCGTCGCCGCGGCCCGATTACCCGCCGTCGGGGGCTTTCGATGCGGAAGGCCAGCGGCCCGCGCTCGAACGATCGCGCAAGGCGCGCTGAATCCGGGTCCACCGACCGTTCCCGTTCAATATGCTGAAAAGGTAATGCCGCAATGCTCGTCCAGGTCAATTCCGACAATCACATCAACGCCGGCGAAGATACAGTTGCCGAGATCGAAGCCGATGTGCGCCGGCGGCTCGACCGCTATGCGTCACGCCTGACGCGCGTCGAACTGCACTTTCGCGACGTCAATGCCGACAGCAACGTCGGCGACGACAAGTTGTGCACGATGGAAGCGCGTCCGAACGGTCTCGATCCGCTGACGGTCACGGCGTCCGCCGCCACGATCGGCCAGGCCAGTGCCGGCGCGGCCGCCAAGCTGCTGGTCGCGCTCGAGCGGACCTTCGGCAAACTGACGTCGCGCAAAGGTCATTGAGGCGCCTGGAGACTTGCAGCGACGGAACGCACGCAGCAAAGTGGTGAAATTCATGTAGGGGCTGGTATCGCGTCTCTCGAACCGGAAGACCCGACCAGCCAGTGACAGACCCCTTGGCCCTTTATACCCTGTTGGCGCTTCCGTTTCTGGCAGCGTTGCTGGTGGCCGTCGTCGGCGATCGGGGCCGGATATGGCATTCCGGCCCTGCGGCGCTTGCCAGCGCGGCGGGGTTGTTACTGCTCCTGTCGCTGGCGCCCGGTGTTTTGGCCGGCCGCGCCGCCGCCGTCTCGATGGCCTGGGTGCCGGCCATCGGCCTCGATTTCGCGCTGATGGTCGATCCGCTTGGCCTGATGTTTGCCGGACTGATCCTCGGTATCGGGCTGCTGGTGATCGTCTTCGGGCATTTCTATCTCGCCGAAGGCGAGGCGACGCTGCGGTTTTTTGCCAGCCTGATGCTGTTCCAGGGCGCCATGCTCGGCATTGTCGTGTCGGGCAATGTCTTGCTGCTGCTGGTGTTCTGGGAAATGACCAGCCTGTCGTCGTTCCTGCTCATCGGCTTCTGGCAAGACAAGGCCGAGGCGCGGCAGGGGGCGCGGATGGCGCTGGCGGTCACCGGCGGCGGCGGGCTGGCGCTGATCGGCGGGCTGTTGTTGCTGGGGGTCGCTGCCGGGTCTTTCGACCTGGCGACCATCCTGGCGCGCGGCGACCTGGTGCGGGCGTCGCCGCTCTACGCGCCGATGCTCGTCCTGGTGCTCATCGGCTGCTTTACCAAATCGGCGCAATTCCCGTTCCATTTCTGGCTGCCGCACGCGATGGCGGCGCCGACGCCGGTCAGTGCCTATCTCCATTCGGCGACGATGGTGAAGGCCGGCGTGTTCCTGCTGGCAAGGCTGTGGCCGGTGCTAGCCGGGACCGATCTCTACACGATCATCGTCACCAGCGTCGGGCTGGCGACGATGCTGTTCGGCGGCTGGGTGGCGCTGTTCCGCCATGACCTGAAGAGCATTCTCGCCTATTCGACGATCAGCCAGCTGGGCTTGCTCGTCATGCTTCTGGGCTTTTCGATCGAGGCCGCGGCCGCAGCGGCGGTGTTCCACATCCTCAACCATGCCGCGTTCAAGGCAGCGCTGTTCATGTCGGCGGGCATCGTCGATCACGAAACCGGCACGCGCGATCTGCGCAGGCTCGGCGGGCTGGCGAAGGTGATGCCGATTACCGCGACGATTGCCATGCTTGCGGCAGCAGCGATGGCCGGGCTGCCGCCGATGGGGGGCTTTATTTCGAAGGAAATGATGCTCGATGAAACGCTGGCGGTCGGGCTGTTCGGCGTGCCCTGGCTGGTGCCGGTGGTGGCGACCGTCGCGGCGGCGCTGTCGGCCGGCTATTCGCTGCGCTTCGCGGTGAAGCTGTTTCTCGGCCAGCCGCGCGAGCCGGGCCCGCATGCCCGGGCGCACGACCCCGGCGCCGGCATGTGGGCGTCGCCGGCCGTGCTCGTCGCGCTCGCGCTGCTGTTCGGGCTGGCGCCGATGCTGGTGGCAGGATCGCTGGTCGCTGCGGTGACGGGGGCCGTGATCGGCGGGCCGGCGCCGGCCGTCGCGCTCGCCCTGTGGCATGGCTTCAACTTGCCGCTGGCGATGAGCGCCGGCGCGGTCGCCGCGGGTGCGGTGCTGCTGTGGCAACACGGCGGGCTGTTGCGCTGGTACGAATCGCAGCCGCATATCGACGCGAAGCGGCTGTTCGACACCGGCCTGTCGGCAGTGGATGGCGCCGTGCGCCGCGCGGTCGTCGCCATTCATGCGCCGTCGCTGCAGCGCATGTTGTTCACTGTGTTCGCCATTGTCGTGCTGGCGGTGGTCGAAGGCGGCCTTGCCGGCGGCGGCCGGCTGACCGGGGCGCGGGCGGGCATTCCGGCATCTCCGGTGGCGATACTGGCCTGGGGCCTGCTGCTGGCGGCGACGGTGATGATGGTCCAGAACCAGCGGCAACGTTTCCTGTCGCTGATCTATGTCAGCGTCATCGGGTTGGTCGTCGCGCTGGCGTTCGTGCTGTTCTCCGCGCCCGACCTGGCATTGACCCAGATTGCCGTCGAGGTGGTGACGATCATCCTGTTGCTGCTGGCGCTCAACCTGCTGCCGAAGACGCCGCCGACCTTGTCGTCCGATGCCCGCCGCCGCCGCGATGCGGTGCTGGCGATCCTGGGCGGCATCGCGGTCGGCGGCCTCGCCTGGGCGATGATGACGCGCGATCCGGGGCCGCTGATCTCCGCCTATCATATCGCCAACAGCTACAAGGGCGGCGGCGGCACCAATGTCGTCAATGTGACGCTGGTCGATTTTCGCGCCTTCGACACGATGGGCGAAATCATCGTTCTGGGCATCGCCGGCCTTGCCATCTACGCCCTGCTCGATCCGACGGCGCGCGGTGCCGCGGGCGCACGGCTGCGCAATTGGCAGGCCGACATGCCGCATTCGCCCGAACGCCACCCGATGATGTTCGTCATGGCGAGCCGCATCCTGCTCCCGCTCGTTCTGGCGGCGGGGATCTATATCTTCCTGCGCGGCCATAACCAGCCCGGCGGCGGTTTCATCGCGGCGCTGGTCGTCGCCATCGGGCTGCTGGTGCAATATCTGGCGTCGGGGTTCGACTGGACCGATGGGCGCCGCCGGATCGGCGAACATTTCCTCATCGCCTTCGGCGTTCTGGTGGCGATGGCGACCGGGCTGGGGTCGCTGGTCTTCGGCGCCAACTTCCTGTCGAGCGCCTTCGGCTATTTCGACCTGCCGCTGGTCGGCGAGGTCGAACTGGCGACCGCCATGCTGTTCGACCTCGGGGTGTTCGCCGTGGTGTTCGGAGCCGTCATGCTGGCGCTGGCGCAGCTCAGCCATATCGCCCAGCGTGCCGCCCGCGCCGCCGAGGAGGACCGGCGGTGATCACGCTCGAATTCCTCATGGCCAGCGCCATCGCCGTGCTGACCGCCGGCGGCATCTATCTGGCGCTGCGCGGCCGCACCTTTCAGGTCGTCCTGGGCCTCACGCTGATCTCCTATGCCGTCAACCTGTTCCTGTTCGTGTCCGGCCGGCTGACGATCAACCGGCCGCCGATCTGGTCGAAGACGATTTCCGACTATGCCGATCCGCTGCCCCAGGCGCTGGTGCTGACGGCGATCGTCATCACCTTCGGCATGACCGCCTTTGCCGTGGTGCTGTCGCTGCGCAGCTTCCTTGAAACCGGCAGCGACCAGGTCGATGGCGATGAAGTCGCCTGCGCCACCGACTCCGACGCGACGCCGTCATGAGCCTGTCCGACCAGCTCATCATCGCGCCGGTGGTCATTCCGGCGCTGGCGGCGCCGCTGGCGCTGCTGGTCATGCGCCGCCGCCGCTGGCTCGGCGTCGGCATTTCCTTGATGTCGTGCCTGGGCCTGCTGGTAACGGCGCTGCTGCTGCTGAACCGGGCCGGCGACGGGGCGATCCGCAGCTATGCCGTCGGCGGCTGGCCGGCGCCGTTCGGCATCGTGCTGGTGCTCGACCGGCTGAGCGCCATGATGCTGGTGCTCGCCGCGGTGCTGGGCATGATCGCGCTGGTCCATGCCGTGCTCACGCGTGCCGATCGCGCCGGCTGGCATTTTCACCCGCTGTTCCAGTTCCAGCTGATGGGGTTGAACGGCGCCTTTCTTACCGGCGACCTGTTCAACCTGTTCGTGTTCTTCGAAGTGCTGCTGATCGCCTCCTATGGGTTGATGTTGCACGGCCAGGGGCGGGCGCGGCTGAAGGCGGGGGTGCAATATGTCATCGTCAACATTGTCGGATCGTCGCTGTTTCTCGTCGCGCTTGGGCTGCTCTATGCGCTGACCGGCACGCTCAACATGGCCGACATGGGGCTGCGGGTGGCAGCGCTCGGTCCGGATGACCAGGGGCTGTTGCGGATCGCGGCGCTGCTGCTGGTCAGCGTCTTTGCGCTGAAGGCGGCGCTGGTGCCGCTGCATTTGTGGCTGCCGCGGACCTATGCCGTCACCACGCCCGCGGTGGCGGCGCTGTTCGCGGTGATGACCAAGGTTGGCGTCTATGCCATGATCCGTGTCGTGCCCCAGATTTTCGGCGATGGCGCCGGTGCTGCGGCCTGGGTGCCGGCGCCCTGGCTGTTGCCCGCGGCGATGGCGACGGCGGTGATGGGGTTTGCCGGGGTGTTCACGGCGCGCAACCTCTCGGAACAGGCCGCCTTTGCAGTGATCGGGTCGACGGGCACGCTGATGATCGCGGTTGCCGGCTGGCAGGTCGAATCGCTGGCGGCGGCGCTCTACTATCTCGTCCATTCGACGCTGACCGGCATGGCGCTGTTCCTGGTGGCCGATATCGTCGCGCGCCGGCGCGCCGGCCAGGCCGACCAGGCCAGCCCCGGACCGGCCTTCGCGCAGCGCGCCGGCATCGGGCTGCTGTTCCTGCTGGCAGCGATCGCGGCGACCGGCCTGCCGCCGCTGTCGGGCTTTCTGGGCAAGCTGCTGGTGCTGCAATCGGTGGCGGGAACGCCCGGGTGGCAATGGGCCTGGGCGGTGATCCTGGGCACGACGCTGTTCGGCGTGATCGGCTTTGCCCGCAGCGGCAGCGCAGTCTTCTGGAAGACCAGCCCGGCGGTGGACAATGCCGTCCCGCCCCCGTCACGCACGGACGACATGGTGGGCGCCATTGCCGCGCTGTTGCTGCTCGCCGCCCTGTTTCTCTGCGCCGGGCCGATGACGGCGTTCACCCGGGCGGCGGCGGAACAGTTGCTCGACCCGGCGGCGACGGCCGCTGCCGTGCTGGGGGGGCGCTGACATGCGGCGCCTCATCCCGCACCCCGGCCTGTCGGTGTTGCTGGTCGTTTTCTGGCTGTTGATGGCGAACAGCCTGACCATCGGCGGGCTGGTCGTCGGCATCGTCATCGGCCTCGCCCTGCCGATCTTCACGGCGCCCTTCTGGCCGGGCCGGCCGCGCATCGATTTCGGCGCAGCGCTCGCCTATCTGGCGCTCGTCCTGCGCGACATCATCACGGCGAATTTCGAAATCGCGGCGATCATCCTGTTCCGCCGCAACCGCGACCTGCGGCCGGCGTGGCTGGTGATCCCGATGGACCTGGCGACGCCCGAAGCGATCACCGTGTTTGCCGGCACGATCAGCCTGACCCCCGGCACCGTGTCGTCCGACGTTTCGGCGTGCGGTCGCTATCTTCTTGTCCATGCCCTCGATGCGCCCGACCCGGCGGCGGAGATCGCCCGCATCAAGGCGCGTTATGAATCCCGGCTGCAAAAGGTATTCCCATGATCGGCCTTGCGGTGATGTTCGGTTTCGGCTGCCTGGCGCTGGCGCTGTTGCTCAATCTGTGGCGGCTGTTGCGCGGCCCGACGATCAGCGACCGGATCGCGGCGCTCGACACGATGGTGATCAATGCCATCGCGCTGATCGTGCTGTTCGGCATCTCCCAGGCCGACGACACCTATTTCGAAGCGGCATTGCTGCTCGCCATGGTCGGCTTCGTCGGCACCGTCGCCTATTGCAAGTTCGCGCTGCGCGGCGACATCGTCGAATGATGGCGTCGGTCAGCCTTGCCGAAATCATCGTCAGCGCGATGATCGTCCTCGGGTCGTCCTTTGCCCTCATCGGCAGCTGGGGGCTGGTGCGCCTGCCCAGCCTGATGGAACGCCTCCACGGCCCGACCAAGGCGACGACATTGGGTCTGGGCGGCATGCTGGTCGGATCGGTGCTGTTCTTTCAGCTGGCGCGCGGCACCTGGTCCTCGCACGAACTGCTGATCACCCTGTTCCTGTTCATCACCGCGCCGATCTCGGCGAACCTGATCGCCAAGGTCCATCTGCACCGGCTGCGGACCGAACCCGGCGGCGAGATCCGCAGCTCGGCGGGCCGGCCGCCGGCACCCCCGGGCGCCAGCGACTGGGCGACCTATGAGGAACCGCACCCCGGCGGCCCCTCCTATACGTCGGAGAATTGAGGCGCCGCGCGCCGCCGCTCAACCGGCGAAATAATGCTCATACGCCGGCAGCGTCAGGAACGGCGCCAGTTCGTCGGCCAGCACAAGGGTGCGGAAGACGTCGGCTGCTTCCAGATATTTGCCGGTCGCGAAGAAATTGTCGCCGACGGCGGCTTTCCACACGGCAAGCTGTTCGTCGGTGACGCGGTCGATCAGCGCCGCATCGACGGTTTCGCCGCCGTCGAGGACGACGTCCGACACGCGCCACTGCCACAATTGGGTGCGGCTGATCTCGGCCGTGGCGGCGTCTTCCATCAGATTGTGCAGCGGCACGGCGCCCTGGCCGCGCAGCCAGGCGGCGATATAGCCGATGCCGACATTGATGTTGTTGGTAAGGCCGGCGAGGGTCTTGGGGCCATCGGGCGGGGTGGTCAGGTCGGCGGCCGTGGCATGGCCTTCGGGGATGACCGACAGCTGGTTGGGGGTCGGCATCAGCCGGTCGAAGACTTCGCGGGCGATGCCGACGAGGCCGGGGTGGGCGACCCAGGTGCCGTCATGGCCCAGCGAGGCCTCGCGTTCCTTGTCGGCGCGGACGGCGGCGAAGGCGCGTTCATTGGCGGCTTCGTCGTCCTTGACCGGGATGAAGGCGCTCATCCCGCCCATCGCATGGGCACCGCGCTTGTGGCAGGTGCGCACGACGTGCGCTGCATATTTGGCCATGAACGGCACGGTCATGGTAACGGCGGCACGATCGGGCAGGACCTTGTCGGGGTCGGCCTGGAAGGTCTTGATATAGCTGAAGATATAGTCCCAGCGGCCGCAATTGAGCGCGGTGATATGGTCACGCAGCTCGTACAGGATCTCCTCGGCCATGAAGGCGCCGGGCAGGGTTTCGATCAGCACGGTGGCGCGGATGGTCCCGAGCGGCAGGTCGAGCATCGACTGGGCGGTGGTGAAAATGTTGTTCCACAGCCGCGCCTCCAGATAATGTTCCAGCTTGGGCAGGTAGAAATAGGGGCCGCTGCCCCGCGCCAGCAGCGCGCGGGCGTTGTGAAAGACATAGAGGCCGAAATCGAAGATGGCGCCGGACACGCGTTCCCCGTCCACCAGCATGTGCGCCTCATCGAGGTGCCAGCCACGCGGCCGCGCGATCAGCGTCGCCGTCTTGGGGTTGAGGGTGTAGCTTTTTCCCTTGTCTTCCAGCGAGATCGTGCCGGCGGCGGCGTCGCGCAGGTTGACCTGGCCCTGGACCATCACGTCCCAGGTCGGGGCGCTGGCATCCTCCAGGCAGGCCATGAAGCATTGCGCGCCGGAATTGAGGGCGTTGATGACCATCTTGCGGTCGCACGGCCCGGTGATTTCGACGCGGCGGTCGGTCAGATCGTGCGGCGCCGGGCGCACCTGCCAGAACGGGTCGTCGCGCACCGATGACATTTCGCCGGCAAAATCGATGCCATGGCCGGCGTTCCACCATGCCTGGTGCTGTTCGCGTGCGCCGAGCAGCGAGCGGCGGGTCGGTTCGTACATGTGGTGAAGCTGGGCGACAAAGGCCAGCGCGGCATCGGTGAGGATGGTTTCATACCCTGGCCGCAGCGCGCCAGTGATTTCGATGCCGGTGGCCATGAACAACCTTTCAATGCGTTTTCAAGGAATTTGCAGCGGATTCGGGCGCGATGCTGCATTGCAGCGGGCAAAATTGGAAGAAAATGATGCGTTTCCTATCGAAAGTCGCATTGACGTGCGCGTAACCCAGCGTCATTGGGCTGGCAAGCGGATCGCGCATAAAAGGGGAGGAGGTGGCGGAGGCAGCGACAAACGCGCCCCGCCACAGCCACATTTCCGCGAGCCCGGGTTTCGCACCGGCGGCCGGTCTTCCAAGGTTCGACGACGCTCCGTGTGCCAGCCTGTGCCGGCATGACCGGCCGGGGTCAGATATCCGAAAATCCGAACGGGGCGCTGGCGCGGCGGAAGTCGTCGGGCAGGACCGTGCGGCCGATGGGGGGTGCCGATCGTGCCATGCAGCGGGTGCGGTGGCACAGGTGGCAGGTCACGCCGATCGGGGTCGCGGTTTCGGGACCGGGGCTGGCGGGGTCCTGGGTATAGACAAGCCGGCCGGCATGTTCGGCGCTGCAGCCGAGCGCGATGGCGCGTTCGACCCGCGGCGAGCCCCAGGCGCCGCCGCCGGCCGTGACCGACCGGGCGATCGAGAAGAAGCGCTGGCCATCGGGCAGCTCGATCCATTGGGTGATGATCTCGCGCGGTCGCCGGAACGCCTGGTGCACCGCCCATAACGGGCAGGCGCCGCCATGGCGCGCGAACGGAAAGCCGGCGCCATCGAGGCGTTTGGAGACATTGCCCGCCGGGTCGATGCGGATGAAGAAGAACGGCACCTGGCTGTCGCCGGGCTTCTGCAGCGTCGTCAACCGGTGCGCCACCTGCTCGAAACTGGCGCCGAACTGGCGGCCCAGCGCCTCGACATCGTAACGGCGTTTTTCGGCGGCGCGGGCAAAGCCGGCATAGGGCATCATCACCGCCGCCGCGGCATAGCTGGCGAGCGCCTTCTGGGTCAGCCGTTCGCCGCTTTCGGAACGGAAACCGGCGGTTTTCAGCGGCGCATCGATTTCGGCGCGCAGTTCGAGCCAGGCAAGCTGCAGCGCCAGCTGGAAGGTCTGGCTGGCATTGTCGAGCGTGTCGTCGAGCAGCACCTCGTCGCGATGGCGGTCGAAGCGCCGGAGCGCGCCGCCCATCACGTCGCGCGGCAGTCGCCGTATTCGTAGCTTGTGGCGCGCCTTCAGATAGGCGGCAAGGCTGCCGGCTTCGGCGACCGTGGTCGCCAGCGCATCCGCGGCATCATCGATCGCCGGGAAATTGTTGCGCCGCGCCGCGAGGAAGCGCCGCGCCTCGGCCACCGGGTCGCTCGCCGACGCATCGCTCGCGTCCTGGCCTTCGGGACCCCGGGATTCGGCCCTGCTGTCGGCCAGCGCCAGATGCTCCTCCCGATAGGCGGTGTGAAGGCGCAGGAAGGCCTCGGTGATCCCGGGGAAGCCGGTGACGACGTCGCTTGTCTCCAGTGCCGGCACATCGATGTCGGCGAACATCGGGTCCTTCAGGACGCCATGCAGCCGCGCGATATTGTCGTCATGGCTGTCGGTCGCAAGTGCCGCCATGTCGAGCCGATAGGTGCGCGCCAACCGCAGCAACAGGTCGGCGGTCAACGGCCGCTGGTTGCGCTCCAGCAGCGCGACATAGCTGGGGGAAATATCGAGGTCGGTGGCCATGTTCGCCTGGGTCAGGCCGAGCTCGCGGCGCAGGCGCTTGAGGCGGGGGCCCATATAGACGGGATGGTCGTTCGACATGGCCTCGACTCGCGATCTTGTGGAGTTCTTACAACGTTACAAGATCGGCTTGTAAAGTCCTACATCCGGACTTCGCCGGGCCTTCCGAGCCGCGGGCGCGGGGCTTATGCGGCGCTGCAACATCATTGTAACAGGGCGAAATCGATGGCGTACCAGGAACACATCACCCAGATGCAGGCCCTTATCGGCAAGCAAGGCGGCAGCTGGGACGGTATCAGCGCCGAATCCGTGGCGCGGATGCGGTTGCAGAACCGCTTCCACACCGGGCTCGACATCGCGCGCTACACCGCCGGCATCATGCGCCGCGACATGGCCGCCTATGACGCCGACCCGGCGCAATACACCCAGTCGCTGGGCTGCTGGCACGGCTTCATCGGCCAGCAGAAGATGATCTCGATCAAGAAGCATTTCGGTTCGACCGACCGGCGCTATCTCTATCTGTCGGGCTGGATGGTGGCGGCGCTGCGCAGCGATTTCGGGCCGCTGCCCGACCAGTCGATGCACGAAAAGACCAGCGTTCCGGCATTGATCGAGGAACTTTACACCTTCCTGCGCCAGGCCGATGCCCGCGAACTCGGCATGATGTTCCGCGAGATCGACGCGGCGCGCGCCGCCGGCGACGTGCTGCGCGAAAAGCAGCTGTTGACCGCGGTCGACAACCACCAGACGCACGTCGTGCCGATCATTGCCGATATCGACGCAGGCTTCGGCAATGCCGAGGCGACATATCTGCTTGCCCGCAAGATGATCGAGGCCGGGGCCTGCGCGCTGCAGATCGAGAACCAGGTGTCGGACGAAAAGCAGTGCGGCCACCAGGACGGCAAGGTCACCGTTCCGCACGAGGACTTTCTCGCCAAGGTCCGCGCCTGCCGCTACGCCTTCCTCGAACTGGGCGTGGAGGATGGCATCATCGTTACCCGCACCGATTCGCTGGGGGCCGGCCTCACCAAGCAGATCGCCGTGTCGAAGGAACCCGGTGACATCGGCGACCAGTACAACAGCTTCCTCGATTGCGAGGAGATCGACCCGGCCACGGCCCGCAACGGCGACGTCATCCTCAACCGCGACGGCAAGCTGCTGCGGCCCAAGCGCCTGCCGAGCAATTTGTTCCAGTTCCGCGCCGGATCGGGCGAGGACCGCTGCGTGCTCGATTGCATCACCAGCCTGCAGAACGGCGCCGACCTGCTGTGGATCGAAACCGAAAAGCCGCATATCGAACAGATCGCCGGCATGGTCGACCGCATCCGCGACGTCATTCCCAACGCCAAGCTGGTCTACAACAATTCGCCGAGCTTCAACTGGACGCTCAATTTCCGCCAGCAGGTCTATGACGCCTGGGTCGCCGCCGGCAAGGATGTGTCGGCCTATGACCGCGCCCGGCTGATGAGCGTCGATTACGACGGCACCGAGCTTGGCGCCGAGGCGGATGAGCGGATCCGCACCTTCCAGCGCGATGCCGCGGCGCGCGCCGGCATCTTCCACCACCTCATCACCCTGCCGACCTATCACACGGCGGCGCTTTCGACCGACAATCTCGCCCGGGAATATTTCGGCGACGCCGGCATGCTGGGCTATGTCAAGAACGTCCAGCGCGCCGAGATCCGCCAGGGCATTGCGTGCGTGAAGCACCAGAACATGTCGGGATCGGACATCGGCGATGACCACAAGGAGTATTTCGCCGGGGAGGCGGCGTTGAAGGCTGGGGGCGCGCACAACACGATGAACCAGTTTGCAGCGTAGCGCCGCGAGCGCGTAGCAAGCTACGCGCCGACAGGCGCAAGCTCGGCCAGCGAGGCGGACAGCTTCGCTGGCCGATCTCGTCTGACGCCGGCATGGGCTTTGCCCATGCTCGCTGCGCCCCCCGACACCCCGCCCCCTCCGCCGCATCACCCGCCAACGCCCGCCGCAAAAAATTCACACCCCGGCCCTCTTGCACCCCCCGCGCCACAATCGCACAACCCGCGCCATGCACCGCATCTTGACCCTCGCCCTCCTCCTTGCCGCCCCTGCCTCCGCCCGCCCGCCCAGCCTGGTGCCGGCCGATGCGCCGGAACTTGCGGCGCCCGGCCCAAGCCCCGTCGGCACCCGCGAGCTGCGCTTTCCCGCCGGCCCCGGCCGCGACCTCGGCATTACCCTTTTCTACCCTGCCGCGGCCCCTGGCGCCCCCACCAGCTACCCCCACCGCTTCGAAAATCCCCCCGCCGGCATCCCCGCCGAGCTTGTCTTCGAAGGCATCGCCACCACCGATGCGGCGCCCGCGCCGGGCCCGCGCCTGCCGACGATCCTGCTCAGCCACGGCCTTGGTCGCTGGTCGACGGCGATGAGCGGGATGGCGGAAAACCTTGCTTCGAAAGGCTATTTCGTCGCCAGCATCGATCATGACGACCGCGGTGCGATGAACCCCGGCACGCGGCTGCAGGCCTTTGCCACCTCGGTCGTGCGCCGCAGCCAGGACCAGCGGGCAGCGCTCGCCTGGTTGAAGGGAAAGAGCAACCCGCTGGCAACATTGGTCGATCCGGCCAATGTCGCCGTCATCGGCTATTCGATGGGCGGTTTCGGCGCACTCGCGACCGGCGGCGCCGGTCACGCCCGCAGCGGCACGGTGATGAGCCAGGTGCCCGCCGCCGCCATGGCCTCGGTGCTCGAACCCGCGGCGCCGGCGCCCGGGGTGCGTGCGGTCGTGCTGATCGCGCCCTGGGGCGGCGCGGCTGCAACCCGGTCGTTCACGCCCGCCGGCCTGTCGGGGCTGACGCTGCCCAGCCTGTGGATCATGGGCGATCAGGACGATGTTGCGGGCGCCGACGGCATCCGCTGGCTCCACGACAATGCCGTCCGCAGCGACCGCCGCCTGCTGGTCTTTGCCAATGCCCGCCACAACCTCGGCGGCAACCCGCCGCCCGCCAGCGCCCCCGATACCCAGCGGCTGCGCGACGCGATCGACGAGCCGGTGTGGCGCAAGGACATGGCCGACGCGATCATCTTCCGCTCGCTGACGGCGTTCCTCGACCTGACGCTGAAGGGCGATGCTAGCCGCACCGCCTGGCTCGATGCGGCGGCGGACGGCAGCCTGAAGGGCTTTGCGCCGCGCTGGCAATTGGGGCTGACGGCGACGCACACGCCGCCAAGCCCCGCGCCGACCAAGCCCTAGTATTTCGCCAGGACGGCGGCGATCTGGCTGCCGCGCGCGGCCTTCAGCGCCACGCATTGGCCGATCCGCTCCTTGGTCTGCGACAATTCGAGGTCGCCGCCGCCCAGGATGGCGAGGTTCGGGCGCACCAGCGCCTCGACACGATCGACATCGGCCGGGGTGCAATAGCCGTTGTAGAAGCCGATGATGCCGGCACGCGCAAAGCCTGGGAAGCTTTCGACGACGCGGGTGAAGTTCTTCGACACAAAGGCCACGGTGGCGTCGCGCGCTGCCGGATTGGCAGCAAGGCTCGACAGGACTCCGGTCCGTTCCAGACTCTGCAGGTCGTCGCCCATCGCCAGTTGCTGGACATGGGCGATGGTCGCTGCATCCTCTACGCGGCCCAGTGCCCGCGACGCCTGGGTCCGGAACAGCGGATCGGCGGACTTGACCAGCACCGGCCACAGCCGGTCGATGAAGCCGCGGCCGCCGTCCTGCACCGCCACCGCAAGGCCGGTGCTGCGGAACGCCGGGGCAAGCGCTGCGGGGTTTCCCGCCAGCAGGGCATCGACCGCAGTGACGAGTTGCTTGCGCACCGCCGGGTCGCGCGCTTCGAGCGCCACCAGCGGCAGCAACGATTCGCGCAGCGCCGCGGTTTCGGCGCTTTCGCCCGGCGCCATCGCCACCGCCGGGTCGAACCCGATGGTGGTGAGGCGCGGCGTGTAGAGCCGAGCCATGATGCGCCGGTAGGCGGGAATTTCCGCAGGCGTCAGCATGGTCGCGCGCAGCCCGTACAGCTTGTTGCCGAGCAGCACGGCCGCCAGCCGTTCCGGATTGCCGGCGAGCGCTTCGGCGGCGCGCATGACGGTGGCGAAATCGGCGCGGCCGGCGGCAAAGTCCGCCCACAGGCTGTCGGCGAAGGCCATGGCGTCGCGGCCGGGCAAGGTCGGCGCCGCCGCGATCAGCCTGTCCCAGCCGGCCTGGTCGAGGCTGAACCGGTAATAGCCGGCGCCATCGGCGTTGGGCATCAGCGCCGGGGTGGTGCCGATCAGCGGCGGCAGTGTCGCGGTCGGTGTCGTCAGCAGCGTCGCCGCCCGGCCTTCGCCGCGCGACAGCGTCACCGGGATCGACCAGAGCCGTGCCATCTTGTCGGTCGCCACGCCGAGCGGCACATAGCGTGACTGGGCAAGGGTGATGGCCTTCGGTGTATCGGCCACGGTGATCAGCGGCACGCCCGTCTGGTCGGTGAAGGTGCGCAGCGCCGGCACCAGATCGGGGTTGCCTGCCGCCTCGCCGACCGAGGCAAAGAAATCCTCGGCGGTCGCATTCTTGTAGGCATAGCGATCGAGGTGGAGCTGGACGCCCTTGCGGAAGTTTTCCGGCCCGACAAAGGCCTCGAACATCGAAACCGTCTGCGCACCCTTGAGGTAGGTGATCGAATCGAAGGCGCTGATGACCTGGTCGTTGCGATCGATGGTCTGGCGGATCGGCCGGCCGCGGCCGAGCGAATCGGTGTTCATCGCGGAAAAGGCTTCGTCGAGCTCGCCGGCGGCGATGCCGAGGTCGGGACGCCAGCGGTTGCTGGCCTTGTTGCCCATCCACTCGGCGAAGCTCTCGTTGAGCCAGATATCGGTCCACCACGTCGGCGTCACCAGATCCCCGAACCATTGATGCGCCGATTCATGCGCCACGACGACGCCGAAGCGGCGCAACTGGCTGGGCGGTGCCGCAGGATCGAGCAGGATCAGCGTGTCCTGGTAAAGGATCAGCCCGGCATTCTCCATGGCGCCGCCCTGGACCGGCGAGGCGATGAAATCGAGCTTTTCATACGGGTAGGGGCTTTGGAAATAGTCTTCGAGGATGGCGATGATCTTGGGGGTTTCGGTCAGTGTGGTCGCCATTCGTGGCGCCTGGCCCTTGGTGGCGATGACGCGGAAATCGAGCGGGGTCTTGCGCACCGCATTGGCAGGGATGGTGGCGCCGGCGATGTCGAACGGCCCGACGCCGATGGCGACGAGATAGGTCGGCAGCGGCTTGGTCGGCGCAAAGCGGTGCACGGTCATCGCGCCCTTGGGCGATGTGCCGGTTTCGGGCGCGTTGGCAACGGCCTTGACCGCCGACGGTGCGGTCACGGTGACGGTGAACGGCGTCTTGAACCCCGGTTCGTCGAAGCCGGGAAACATGCGCCGGGCGTCGAGCGGTTCCATCTGGGTCCAGGCGTACCAGTCCTCGCCGACCTTGGCGCGGAACAGGCCTTCGGCGCCGGTGCGAAAGCCGGTGGTATAGTCGAATTTCAGCGTGACCTTGCCGGCGGGCAGCGGCGCGGCAAAGTCGAGCTGCGCGACGCCGGAGGGGTCGACTTCGCTGTATCGGGCCGCAACCGTCCTGCCGCCGGCAGTGGCGGTGGCGCTGGCGACCTTCAGCCCGAGCCCGTGGAGATAGATTCGGCTGGTCGGCGCGGCGACGTCGGCGTCGATCTCGGTATGGCCGCTATAGGTCGGCTGGGCGGGGTCGACGGTCAGGTCGAGCCGATACGCCGTGGGGGCGACCCCAGCAGGCAGCTTGCCGAGCGGAATGCCTTCGGCAAGCGCGGCGGTGGAGGCGAGCAACACGGACAGCGCGAACAGACGCATGGGGAACCTTCGACAGAGGAACAAAAGTCTATCGTCACTCTGGCGCGACGGCGAACGAGCGGCAAGAGCGATGGCCGTCAGGCAAACAGCGCCAGCGGATGGCCACGCAACGCCGAATCGCGAGTCAGCAATCGCAGGCCCTCGACCTGCGCCTGCACCAGCAGCAGCTCGTCGAACGGGTCGCGGTGGGCCATGGGAACCTGCAACTGCGTTGCTGCGTGGCGAGCGGACAGCGGCAAGATCGTCCAGCCGATGACATCGACGAAGCGCAGCAGCATCTCCGGCGCGATCACGCCCTTGCGTTGGCCGGACGGGTGAAAGCTGTTCCACTTCAATCGCGTTTCCCACACCGCGACTGCCGACACCACGGGCACGCCGGCGGCCGATATCGCATTGCGTTCGCCCGGGGTCAGCTCGGCTTCGTCGGTCGCGGCCCAGATGACGACATGCGTGTCGAGGAGCAGCGTCAATCGTCCAGCCCGAGCAATGCGCGGCTGAACGCCGGATCGTTGAAGTCATCGACCCAGTCACTGCCAACGGGTGCGATACCCAGTTCCTTGCGGATCCGCGCCGCCTTCTCCCAGTCCACGCCCGTCGGTTCGGCGACGAACGGCATGATGCGCGCCACCGGCTTGCCATGCCGCGTCACCACCACCGGTTCGCCGCGTTCGGCTGCCGCCAGCGCGGCGCTGAACCGGGCCTTGGCCTCCCGAACCGACATTTCCATCACGCGCATCCCGATTGTGACTACGCGAGACTACATGTTTGCGCCGCAAAAGGCTAGAGGATGAACTTCGACAGATCGGTATCCCGCGCGATCGCGCCGAGTTCGCGTTCGACATAGGCCGCGTCGATCGTCACCGCGTCACCGGCGCGCTCGCTGGCATCGAAGCTGAGGCCTTCGAGCAGCTTTTCCATCACCGTCTGCAGCCGCCGCGCGCCGATGTTCTCGACCGCGTCATTGACCTGTTCGGCGGTGCGCGCGATCGCGTCGATGCCGTCGTCGGTCAGCGTCAGCGTGACGCCTTCGGTGCCAAGCAGCGCCACATATTGGCGGACCAGCGACGCTTCGGTGTCGGTCAGAATGCGCTTGAAATCCTCATAGGTCAGGCCCTTCAGCTCGACGCGGATCGGCAGCCGGCCCTGGAGTTCGGGCAGCAGGTCGCTTGGCTTGGACACGTGAAACGCACCCGAGGCGATGAACAGGATATGGTCGGTCTTCACCGGGCCATATTTCGTCGCAACCGTGGTGCCTTCGATCAGCGGCAGCAGGTCGCGCTGCACGCCCTCGCGGCTGACCGAGCCGCCGCGCACATCGCTGACGGCGATCTTGTCGATCTCGTCGAGAAAGACGATGCCATTGTCCTCGGCGCTGCGCACCGCCTCCCGCGCGATGTCCTCGTCATCGAGCCGCTTGTCGGATTCCTCGGCGACAAGAGCTTCCCATGCCGCCTCGACGCGCATCTTGCGACGCTTGGTCCGGCCGCCCATCGCCTTGCCGAGCATGTCCGACAGGTTGATCATGCCGACCTGGCCGGGCTGCATGCCGGGCATGTCGAAGCTCGGTGCGGTCTCGGCGACCTCGATCTCGACTTCGCGGCCCTTGAGGTCGCCCGAGCGGAACCGGTCCCGGAACGCCAGCCGCGTTGCCTCGCTGGCATCCTTGCCGACGAGGACGTCGAGCAACCGGGCTTCGGCCGCGCTTTCGGCAGCTTCCTTGACGCCGGCGCGCCGCGTTTCGCGGACCAGCCGGATCGATTCCTCGACCAGATCGCGGATGATCGAATCGACGTCGCGGCCGACGTAGCCGACTTCGGTGAACTTGGTCGCCTCGATCTTGAGGAACGGCGCGCCGGCCAGCCGTGCCAGCCGCCGGCTGATCTCGGTCTTGCCGCAGCCGGTGGGCCCGATCATCAGGATGTTCTTGGGGGAAACCTCGTCGCGCAGGTCATCGCCCAGCCGTTGCCGGCGCCAGCGGTTGCGCAGTGCCACGGCGACGGCGCGCTTGGCATCGCCCTGGCCGACGATGTGGCGATCGAGCGCGGCGACGATGGCGCGCGGGGTCAGGCCGGCCTCGGCTGCGGCAATCGGGGTCATCACGGTCATTTCGTCTCTCCGCCGCCGATATTTTCGACGGTCAGCTGGTCGTTGGTATAGACGCACAATTCGGCCGCGATGCCCATGGCGCGGCGCGCGATGGTTTCGGCATCATGGTCCGAATCGGCCAAAGCGCGGGCGGCGGCGAGGGCGAAATTGCCACCCGAACCGATCGCCGCCATGCCGCCGACCGGTTCCAGCACGTCACCGGTGCCGGTCAGCACCAGTGTCACGTCCTTGTCGGCAACGATCATCATCGCTTCCAGCCGGCGCAGGTAACGGTCGGTCCGCCAGTCCTTGGCAAGCTCGACCGCGGCGCGGGTCAACTGGCCGGGATAGCGTTCCAGCTTTGCTTCCAGCCGTTCGAACAGGGTGAAGGCGTCGGCGGTGGCGCCGGCAAAGCCGCCGATGACGGCGCCATCGGGGCCGAGGCGGCGGACCTTGCGGGCATTGGGTTTCATCACGGTCTGGCCCATCGTCACCTGGCCGTCGCCGGCGATGGTGACATGGCCGTTCTTGCGCACCGACACGATGGTCGTGCCGTGCCAATCGGGGAAGTCTGCCATGGGGAAAGGGGGCTTTCGCAACTTGAATGTAATCGGGATGTAGGGTGTCGTCGGCGGTTGAAAAGCCCCCCGGGGCCGGCGCGGGGCAAAGGTTGCCGCCCTGTCATTTTTTGCGGCGGCGCGGAATCGCCAGCCCCGGGGGCGTCTGGTAAGGCCCGTGGATGCACCCGCCCGGCACCCTCATCCTCCATGACCTGACCACGGCGCGCCCGCGCCCGTCCCGCGGTTTCGGCATGGACGTCTGGCATTGGCTGGGCCGCGGCTTTCTGGCGCTGGGGGGATGGCGCATTGCCGGGGATTGGCCGGACGACGCCAAGGCGGTGGTCACCGCCGGACCGCACACATCGAACTGGGATGGCATCTGGATGATCGCGGCAGCTGCCAAATGGCGGATTCGCCTGCGCTACATGGGCAAGAAGAGCCTGACCCAGGGCCCGTTCGGCGCGCTTGTCCGCTGGACCGGCTGCATCCCGATCGATCGCAGCCGCAGCAACGATGTCGTCGGCACGATGCGCGCCGCCTTTGCCGCGGAAGCGGGGCTGATCCTGGTGGTGCCGCCCGAAGGCACGCGCGACCGGGTGCTGAAGTGGAAATCCGGCTTTTATCACATCGCCGTCGGCGCTGGCGTTCCGATCACCTTTGCCGTGATGGACTATGCCAAAAAGACGGTATCGCTGCCCGCAACCCTTTGGCCCAGCGGCGATTATGCCGCCGACCTGGCGATCATCCAGGGCTTCTATGCCGAGGCTACCGCCAAATATCCGGAAAATTTCGTGCTGACCGGCAACTGACGGACGTCAGGATGCCTGTTCGTTGGCGATGACGGTGGTGCGGCCATTATGGTGGCGCACGCGCGCAACCAGCTTGGTGCCGCGCATAACCTCGACCAGCGCCGCATCGTCAAGACCGCTGGCAAAGCGGATCGCGTCGTCATCGTTCTGAAATGCCTGCTCGAATCCCCTGTCGACCCGTCCGGTCGTGTCGAGGGCGAAAAGCCGATAAGTCTTCATAGCGCCAATCTGTCCACCCACCCGAACGTTACGCCCTTGGCATAAGCATTAGTCCAATGCAGGGGATGAAACAAGCATTATTAATAGTTCATAAAGACTGCGGGCGCATGTCACGCGGCCTTGCGACGCGCCCCGGCGATTGCTGCATAGCGGCGGAACAACGCTTCGAAATGTTCGTCCATCGTCGGCACCCCGCGCGCCGCAAGGCGGCTCGCCGCGGTCAGTGCCGGCAAGCGTGCAATGGCTTCCCCGATGGCCGTGGCCGCGCTGCCGGCGTCGCCGGCGGTAAAGGTGACGCCCTGGCCTTCGACGAACTGGTCCCCTGCCCCGCCGGCGGCCGGCACGATGATCGGCAGGCCCGAGGCGCGCGCTTCCGCCGCGACCAGGCCGAAGGTTTCGGCCGACGCGCCATGGATCAGCAGATCGGCGCTGGCCAGCATTCGTGCCATCTGGCCCCGGTCGGTGATCGGCGCGACGAGCGCGATATGCGGGTTTTCGCCGACGGCGCGCAGGATCTTGGTACGGCCATGGCCATCGCCGACCAGGACCAGCCCGAGCGGATCATTGACCCCCGCCGCCGTTGCGGCAGCGATGATCAGTGGCCAGCATTTTTCGGGGGAGAAGCGTCCGACGCCGACGATCAGCGTGGCATTTTCGGGCTGGTCGCAGCGTTCGAGCAGCCGGGCGCGCAGCCCGACATCGCGGTGCTGCGGGCCGAAGACGCCGGATTCGACTCCCATCGGCACGGTTTCGACATGGTGCAGCCCGCCGGCGGTCAGCCGTGCCGCCAGGCTGGGGGACGCGCAGACGACAGTGTCGAATCCGGCATCGAGGCGGCGCAGGTGCCGCCAGAACCAGTCGAACCCGCGATCGATGGTGGGACGGCTGAACACGCCTTCGAACCAGCGATAGGCCCAGGCCGACAGCGGGTCGGCGTGCATGATCAGCGCGCGCGGCGCGGTTCCCGTCCATTCGGCGACCGCGGTGGCGCTGCCCCAGGGCGAGGACGCTTCGATGAAGTCGGGCTGATAGCGGTCGAGCGCGTCGTGGATGATGGCGTCGTTCTCGAAATAGAAATAATTGCGGTCGAGCGGAAAGCGCGGGCTGGCAATGCTGACCAGCCGCGCCGCGTCGCTGACCTGTTCCACGCTGTCTTCGGCGCCCGGCACCACCACCGTCAGGTCATGGCCAAGGCGTTCGGCGGCTGCCAGCTTGAGGCGGGTATAGGTGCGGATGCCCCCGCCGCTCGGCGAATAAAGTGCTGAAATATCGACAATTCGCATCAGCGTCAGCGCCTCAGATCCACGGCCGTCGCCGTGCCAGTCCCGACATGTCTGGCTTGCATCAGCCAAGGCGCCGCCGTCAATCGAATTCCCTTGGCTGGGTCCGGTTGCGGACCCGGCCCGGCATCGCACGCCCGGCCCGCCCGCGCCTTCACCGCTGCATGAAATCAACTTCACGCGACACGCGCGCAGTCATCGCTAGATTCACGCAGGTGCGCCGGGGTCGGCGCGGTCATGGACGCTTTCAATGACGGATGCAGGCCGGTTCTGGGCCGACGCGCGGTTGCCGCTGGCGATCGTGGTCGCTGCCCTCGTCGCGGGGCTGGCGGCGACGTCGCTGCTGGCCCCGTCGCGCACGGAACGCGCCCATCTGCCCGGCCTGACGGCGGCCGACGGCCGTGCCGGGGAAGGCCTGATCGTCACCAGCGTGCAGAGCGGAAGCGTGGCCGCCAAGGGCGGGATTGCGGTCGGGGATCGCATCGTGGGGCTTGACGGCCACCATGTCACCAGCCGCGCCGGCGCGATCGCCGCGTTGCGCACGCATCCCGACCCGGTGATTGACATGGCTGTCGCCCATAATCATGCCATCCGGCATGTAATGTTGCAGCGGGACGGGGATCGGTCATGAGCCGCAAGATTCTGGTTGTCGAAGACGATCGCACGACCGCCGATTACATCGTCAAGGGACTGGTCGAGGCCGGGTATAATGTCGATCGCGCCGACAATGGCCGCGACGGCTTCTTCCTCGCCAGCGACGGCAGCTATGATGTTGTCGTGCTCGATCGCATGCTGCCGCAGCTCGATGGCCTTGCCGTTCTCGCAGCGTTGCGTGCCGCCAGCATCGAAACCCCGGTCATCATCCTGTCGGCGCTGGGCACCGCCGATGATCGCATCACCGGGCTGACCGGCGGCGCCGACGATTATCTCGTCAAACCCTTCGTCTTTGCCGAACTGCTGGCGCGGCTGCAGCGGCTGGCGCGCCGCGGCAACGCCCCGGCGGCGGTCGAAACCCGGCTGGTCTGTGCCGATCTGGAACTCGACCTGCTCGCGCGCCGCGTCAAGCGCGGCAGCATGACGGTGGCGCTGCAACCGCTGGAGTTTCGCCTGCTCGAGTTCCTCATGCGCCATCCGGACCAGGTGGTAACGCGCACCATGGTGCTGGAAGGCGTCTGGGATTACCACTTCGACCCGGGCACCAACATTATCGACGTCCATGTCAGCCGGCTGCGGCGCAAGATCGACGCCGGCTTCGACAAGCCGCTGCTCCACACCGTCCGCGGCGCCGGCTATCGCTTCGGGCCCGAAGTCTAGCGCGTGCGGCTGTTGTCGTCCGCCACGGCGCGGCTGGTCGCGCTGATCTTCGTCCTGCAGATCGCCATGACCGGCGGCGTGCTGCTGCTGGCGCGCAACGCCATCGTCCAGCAATCGGCGCGGGACCGGCAGGAAATTGTCGCCGAAGTCGCGAACGATCTGCGCGCCTGGCATGCGCGGGGTGGTGACGCCGCACTGGCGACCGAGATCACCAGCCGGCTCGACACGTTGCGCGGCGAAAATCTCGTGCTGCTGCTGACCGCGGCCGATGGCCGGGTCATCGCCGGCAACCTTGCAGCCTGGCCGCCGGTGGTGGCCCGAACGACGAACTGGCAGACGATCGACCTGTTCCGCACCGGCGCCGACCGCGCCGAACGGCTGGGCATCAGCGCCACGACCCTGCCCGGGGGCAGCCATCTCCTGACCGGCCATGTCATCGAATCCGACGTGCGCTACGCCCAGGTCAGCCAGCGCGTGCTGATCGCCGCCTTCCTGTTCACTGTGCCACTGGCGCTGATCGTGGCGGCGGCGATGACGCGCGCCATCAACCGGCGCGTCGCCGGCATTGCCGATACGGCCAGCGCGGTGGCCGAAGGCGACCTGGCGCGCCGGGTGCCGCTCGACGGCAGCGGCGACAGCTTCGACAGGCTGGGCGACGGCGTCAACGCCATGCTGGCGCGTATCCAGACGCTGGTCGAGGAACTGCGCATCGTCACCGGCAGCCTGGCGCACGACCTGCGCGGCCCGATCTTCCGGCTGACGGCGACGCTGGAAGAGGCACGCAATGCCACCGACGACCCGGTGGCGACGGCGGCGATGGAGCGGGTGTCGGTCGAGGCCGCGGCGCTGCAGACGATGCTGGCGACGGCGATGCAGATCGCCCAGGCCGAAGCCGGCATCGGCCGCGATCGCTTCGGCGATGTCGACGTTGCGGCAATGCTCGGCGACATCGGGGAGCTTTATGGCCCGGCGGCAGAGGATCGCGGCATCACCCTGGTGGTGACGCCGTTCGAGGGCCATTTCCGCCTGCACCGCGAACTGGTCAGCCAGGCGATCGGCAACGTCATCGACAATGCCATGCGCCATGCCGCCGGGGCGACGCGGATCACCGTGTCGGCGATCCTGTCGGAAGCGGCGCTGACCATATCGGTTGCCGACAATGGCGTGGGCATCGCCGTCGCCGACCGCGCCACGGCGCTGCGCCGTTTCGGCCGGCTCGACCCCAGCCGCCATGCGCCGGGGGCCGGGCTGGGCCTGTCCCTCGTCGAAGCGGTGGCGCATCTTCACGACGGAAACCTGGCGCTGGGCGACAATGCACCCGGGCTGCGCGTCGAAATGACCTTGCGAACCCAGGGCTGAACCACCGCCCGCCACCTTGCCGCCGCGCCGCCGATGCATTACCCGCGCCGCCATGATCCAGCGTATCGCCACCGTCGCCCGCGCCACCAAGGAAACGGCGATCGACGTCACCGTCAACCTTGATGGCAGCGGTGAATATCAGGTTTCGACCGGGATCGGCTTTCTCGATCACATGCTCGAACAGCTGTCGCGCCACAGCCTGATCGACATCACCCTGACGACGAAGGGCGACCTGCATATCGATGGCCACCACACCACCGAGGACAGCGGCATCGCGCTCGGTGAGGCCGTGGCGCGCGCGCTTGGCGACCGGCGCGGCATCACCCGCTATGGCGATGCACTGGTGCCGATGGACGAAACGCTGACCCGCGTCGCGCTCGACATTTCGGGCCGGCCCTATCTCGTCTGGAAGACCGCGTTCACCCAGCCCAAGCTGGGCGAGCTCGACACCGAGATGGTCAAGGAATTCTTCGCGGCGTTTGCCGGCAGCGCCGGGATCACCCTGCATGTCGAAACGCTTTACGGGGTCAACAACCACCATATCGCCGAAAGCTGCTTCAAGGCGCTGGCGCGGGCGCTGCGCGCCGCCGTCGCCATCGATCCGCGCAAGGCCGATGCCGTGCCGTCGACCAAGGGCACGCTGGGGGGCATCACCGGTGGCTGATCGCATTGCGGTCGTCGATTATGGTGCCGGCAATCTGCGCTCCGTCGCCCGCGCGCTGGCAGCGGCGGGCGCAGATGTCGAAATCACCGGCGATCCGGCGCGCATCGCCACTGCGGCGCGGATCGTGCTGCCCGGCGTCGGCGCCTTTGCCCAGTGCATCACCGCCTTGCGCGGCGCCACCGGGATCGAAGCGGCGCTGGATGATGCCGTGCGGGTGCGCGGCACGCCGTTCCTCGGCATTTGCGTCGGCATGCAGCTGCTCGCGACCGAAGGTCATGAACATGGCGTCCACCAGGGCCTCGGCTGGCTGCCGGGCAAGGTCACGCGGCTGACGCCGGACGACGCGGCGCTGAAGATCCCGCACATGGGCTGGAACGCGGTGACCGCCGCCAATGACAGCGGCGTGCCGACCGGCGACGCCTATTTCGTGCACAGCTACCGCTTCGACCCCGACGATGCCGCCGATGTCCGCGCCACCGCCGATCATGGCGGTGCCTTCCCCGCCATCGTCGCGCGCGGCAACATCACCGGCGTGCAGTTCCACCCCGAAAAGAGCCAGGCCTATGGCCTGGCCTTCCTCCAGCGCTGGCTTGCCGCATGATCATCTTCCCGGCGATCGACCTCAAGGGCGGCAAATGCGTGCGCCTTGCTGAAGGCGATATGGACCGCGCGACGATCTACAATGACGATCCCGGCGCGCAGGCGCGGGCCTTTGCCGATGCCGGCGCGACGGCGCTGCATGTCGTCGATCTCGACGGCGCCTTTGCCGGCGCCAGCCGCAACGGCGATGGCGTGCGTGCGGCGATCGCGGCGTTCCCCGGCCGCGTCCAGGTCGGTGGCGGCATCCGCACGCGGGCACAGGCCGAAGCCTGGCTGGCGGCCGGCGTCTGGCGGGTGGTGATGGGCACGGCGGCGCTGGAGGACCCGGCATTGGTCCGCGATACCGCCATGGCGCACCCCGGCCGCGTCGTGGTGGCGGTCGATGCCCGCGATGGCATGGTGGCGACGCGCGGCTGGGCCGAACGCTCGACGCTGCCGGTGGCCGAACTGGCGGCGCGCTTTGCCGACGCGGGGGTTGCAGCGCTGCTTTTCACCGATGTCGGCCGCGACGGGATGCTGAAGGGCGTCAATCTGGCGGCGACACTGGCGCTGGCGGCGGTCAGCCCGGTGCCGGTGATCGCGTCGGGCGGTGTTGCCGGCATGGCCGATATCACCGCGCTTGTCGGCCAGCCCAATATCGAAGGCGTCATCACCGGCCGGGCGCTGTACGATGGCCGGCTCGATCTTGCCGAAGCCCTGGCGGCGGCGGCATGAGTCTTGCCGTCCGCGTCATCCCCTGCCTCGACGTCGCCAACGGCCGTGTCGTCAAGGGCGTCAACTTCGTCGCGTTGCGCGATGCCGGTGACCCGGTCGAGGCGGCGCGGGCCTATGACGCCGCCGGCGCCGATGAACTGACGTTCCTCGACATCACCGCCAGCCACGAGGATCGCGGCACGCTGCTCCACATCGTCGAAGCGACCGCCGATGCCTGTTTCATGCCGCTGACGGTCGGCGGTGGCGTCCGATCGGTCGCCGATGCCCGGGCGCTGCTGCTGGCCGGCGCCGACAAGATCGCGGTCAATTCCGCCGCCATCGCCCGCCCGGCGTTGATCGGCGAACTGGCGATGCGCTTCGGGGACCAGTGTGTCGTCGTCGCTGTCGATGCCAAGGCGGTCGCGCCCGGCAAATGGGAGATCTTCACCCATGGCGGGCGCCGCGCCACCGGCATCGACGCGGTGACCTATGCGCAGGAAGCGGCGCAGCTGGGGGCGGGCGAAATCCTGCTGACCAGCATGGATCGTGACGGCACGCGCGGCGGCTATGACCTCGCCCTCACCCGCGCCATCGCCGATGCGGTGCCGGTGCCGGTGGTGGCGTCGGGCGGGGTCGGCGGCGTGCAGGACCTTGTCGCCGGCGTTGTCGAAGGCCATGCCAGCGCGGTCCTGGCGGCGTCGATCTTCCATTTCGGCGAGGCGACGGTTGCCGACGCCAAGGCGGCACTGGCGGCGGCCGGCGTGAGGGTGCGGAAATGACCGACGACGTCTTCGACCGGGTGATCGCCCGCATCACGCTCAATCGCCATGCCGACCCGGCGACCAGCTATGTCGCGCGGCTGACCGCCAAGGGCCGTGCCAAGATCGCCCAGAAGCTCGGCGAGGAAGCGGTCGAGACCGTCATCGCGGCGATGGGCAAGGACCGCGGCGAGATCGTCGGCGAAGCGACCGACCTGATGTTCCATCTTGCCGTGCTGCTCGTCGATGCCGGGCTGAGCTTCGACGACATTCGCGCCGAGCTCGAACGCCGCGAAGGTGTGTCGGGCATCGCCGAAAAGGCCAGCCGCAAGGTCTAGTCGACCAGGATGATCCGGATGTCGTTGACATTGGTCAGCGTCGGCCCGGTCACCAGCAAATCGCCCAGCGCTGCGAAAAAGCCATGCGCGTCGTTCGCTGCGAGGAACGCCGCCGGATCGAGCCCGCGCGCGCGGGCGCGGGCGAGCGTGTCCGGGCCGATGCGGGCGCCGGCCGCGTGGCTCGACCCGTCGATGCCGTCGCTGTCCGCTGCCAGCGCGGTGATACCGCGGGCGCCATCGAGGCCGATCGCCAGTGCCAGCGCATATTCGAGGTTGCGCCCGCCGCGCCCGCCCTGTCCCGTTACCGTCACGCTGGTCTCGCCACCGGAGATGATTGCGGTCCGGGCCGGCGCCTGACGGGCCAGCGCGGCATGCGCGGCGCCGATCGCGCGTGCCTCGCCTTGCAGGTCGTCGCCGAGACTGATGACGCCATAGCCAAGGGCGGCCGCTGCCCGGCCGGCGGCGTCGAGGGCGTCGCGGGCGCGGGCGAGGATCTGCACATCGCCGGGCGGGACCGCTGCCGGCGCCGCTGCCGCCAGCTCTGCTGCGACGCCGGGTGGAACGGATATGCCGTATCGCGCCACCACGGCTGCGGCGTCGCCCGTGTCGCCGGCAAGCGTCGGCCCCGAGGCGACGAGTGCCGCATCGTCGCCCGGGATGTCGGAAATGACCCAGGTGGTGACCGCCGCCGGCGCCGCGGCCGCCGCCAGCCGACCGCCCTTGATCCGCGACAGCGCCCGGCGCACGCAGTTGATCTCGGCAATCGCCGCGCCCGATCGCAGCAGCGCCTGCGTCAACGCGGCCTTGTCGGCCAGGGTCACGCCGGCGACGGGCGCCGCCAGCAGCGCCGAGCCGCCGCCCGACACCAGCATCAGCAGGTGGTCGCCCGGCCCCAGCCCTCTCGCCAGTGCCAGCGCCGCATCGGCGGCGGCCTGGCTGTCCGGATCGGGCACGGGATGGCCGGCGGTGCGGACCGTCACCCTCGGCCATCCCGTACCTGCCGGAACATGGCCATGGGGCGCCACCACCAGTCCGCCGAACGGGCGCGGGCTGCGCGCCTGTGCTGCTGCCATCAACGGCACTGCCGCCTTGCCGATGGCGATCACGACCAGCCGCCGGTGCGCCGGCGGCAGCAGGCGCGGCATCACCGCATCGGCGGAAACCGCCGAAATGGCGGTGGAAAACAGCGCCGACAGCCTGTCCTCGCTGTCCCCTGCGTCCGACTGCGTCACGGAGCCCCTCACGATTTCTTGCATTTTTTTGGCGTTTTCGCCGTATAGACATCACATCGCGCGCGGGGGCGCACGGAGTTTGATCGGATAATGATGCTGAATGGGCTGAAGGCGGTTTCCATGGGCGGCCGCGAAATGTGGCCGCTGGTCGAAGGCGGCAAGGGTGTCGCCGCGACCAACCATCTGTCGTCAGGCGCCTGGGCCCGCGCCGGCGGCGTCGGCACCATTTCCGCCGTCAACGCCGACAGTTACGACCCCGAGGGTCGCATCATTCCCCAGATCTATTCGGCGCTGACCCGGCGCGAGCGCCACGAGGAACTGGTCGAATATGCCATCGAAGGCGCGGTGCAGCAGGTGCAGCGTGCCTATGAGATGGCGGAACCCGAACTGTCGCGCGGCTTCGGCGCACTCAACATCAACGTCCTGTGGGAAATGGGGGGTGCCCAGCGCGTTCTCGAAGGCGTGCTCGGGCGCACGAAGGGCCTTGTCCATGGCGTCACCTGCGGCGCCGGCATGCCATACAAGCTGTCGGAGATCGCCGCCCATCACGGCGTCCATTATTACCCGATCATCAGCAGCGCCCGCGCCTTTCGCGCCCTTTGGAAGCGCGCCTATTCCAAGGCGGCGGAGTGGCTTGGCGCCGTGGTGTACGAAGATCCCTGGCTCGCCGGCGGCCACAACGGCCTGTCGAACGCCGAGGACCCGCGCGTCCCGCAGGACCCGCTGCCGCGCGTCCGCGAATTGCGCGCCGTCATGCGCGAATCGGGCATCGCCGACAGCGTGCCGATCATCATGGCCGGCGGCGTCTGGGCGCTCAGCGAATGGACGGACTGGATCGACAACCCCGATCTCGGCCAGATCGTCTTCCAGTTCGGCACCCGCCCGCTGCTGACGCAGGAAAGTCCGATTCCGGAAGGCTGGAAAGCACGGCTGATGACCCTGCAGGAGGGCGATATTTCCCTGCACAAATTCTCGCCGACCGGCTTTTATTCCAGCGCGGTGCGCAATCCCTTCCTGCGCACACTCGAGGGTCGGTCCGAACGCCAGATCGCCTTTTCCACGACGGCGACCGGTGATCACCAGTTCCTGCTCGATGTCGGCGTCGGCCGCAAAAGCTATTATGTCACGCGGGACGATTTGCTGCGCGCCCGCGAATGGCATGGGGCGGGGTTTACCGACGCGTTGAAAACGCCCGACAACACGCTCGTGTTCGTGGGCCCGGCCGAGAAGGCGATGGTACGCAAGGACCAGGCAGATTGCATGGGCTGCCTGTCGCAATGCGCCTTTTCCAGCTGGGCGGACAATGAAACCAATACCACCGGCCGGCTGGCGGACCCACGCAGCTTCTGCATCCAGAAGACGCTGCAGGACATCGCGCATGGCGGCGATACCGAACAGAATCTGATGTTCGGCGGCCATTCGGCCTTCCGCTTTGCCAAGGATCCCTTTTATTCCAATGGCTTCGTGCCGACGGTCGGGCAGCTGGTCGATCGCATCCTGACCGGCGCCTGACCGCGCTCGGATCGCGAAGCGCGGCCTATTCGGGCGGACAGGCGACTTCGACGCCGCGATCGAAACAGCGGGTTGCATTGGCGTTGCGGTCGACCGCCGCGCCGACGATCGCGCCGCCCGCCGCACCAACTGCTGCGCCGGTGGCGCGGGCACCGGCCGTCGCCCCGCCCACGGCCGCGCCGCCGACGGCACCTGCCACCGCACCGGTGGCCTTCGCCGTTCGGCAGGCCGGCAGTGTCAGCAGCGTCATGGCGGCCGCGCCGATGATGGCCGCCCGCGCGATTGCCGGCTGCCTCACTTCGGCGGGCAGGCGACTTCGACTCCGCGCTGGAAGCACTTGCCCGAATTGACGTCACGATCGACCGCGCCGCCGACAATCGCGCCACCCGCCGCGCCGATCGCGGCGCCGGTGACGGCACTGCCGCCGGTCATCGCGCCCATCGCGGCGCCGCCGGCTGCACCGGTTGCTGCGCCGGTGCCGGTGTGCGTCGCACAGCCGGCAAGCCCGATGGTGGTCAGAATCGCTGCCGAAATCATCTTCAGATTTGCCGTCACGGTGCCATTCCTTCTGCCATCAATGCCATCAGCAACGAAAATCCTCCGCCGCTGAGGCAATATAGCGCATCGGAAACGTAACGTTAAGCCCGCCGCCGGTGTAACCG
This sequence comes from Polymorphobacter fuscus, assembly GCF_011927825.1. Lineage (NCBI taxonomy): Bacteria > Pseudomonadati > Pseudomonadota > Alphaproteobacteria > Sphingomonadales > Sphingosinicellaceae > Sandarakinorhabdus > Sandarakinorhabdus fusca. The sequence goes on from NZ_JAATJI010000001.1 coordinate 2,246,534, forward strand.
CGCCGCGCTCCCAAGCGAAATGCACCATGTCATGACAGGCGCTGATCTTCGTGGCGGTTGAAGCCGCCATCGGGCCATTCCCGCTGCCGGGCACAGCGGCTAGTCTGCTTGCGTTGATGGCGCCGACGACCGATCCCGATGTGCGCGCCTGGGGCGCCATGATGGCGGCTGCCCAACGCGGCGAGGCTGCGCCCTATCGCCGCCTGCTTGGCGAACTGCGTCCCTGGCTCCTGCGCTATTTCCGGCGGCGGCTGCCGCCGGCAGCGGTGGAAGATGCCGTGCAGGAGACGTTGATTGCCCTTCACGACAAGCGTCATACCTATGACCCGGCGCGCCCGTTCGGACCCTGGCTGGCCGGCATTGCGCGCTACAAATGGATCGACAGTCTGCGCAGTGCTGGCCGCACAGCGGCCGACGCCTTGCCGGACACGCTGTCTACCCCCGGGCATGACCGCGCCGTTACCAGTGCCACGGCGCTGGCCGGACTGCTCGCCATGCTGAAACCGGCCCAGGCTGACGCCATCCGCCTGGTCAAGCTCGACGGGCGCAGCATCGCCGAAGCCGCGGCGCTGACCGGCCAGTCCGAGGCGCTGGTCAAGGTCAACATCCACCGCGGGCTCGGCCGCCTCGCCCGTCTTGTCGAAAGCGCCGTCGATGACGATTGAGCCTGCCCCCGACCGGCTGATCGATCGTCTGGTCGCCGATCTGGTGATTGTCACTCCGCCCCGGCCGATGCGCGATGCATGGCGTGTCGCGGCCTTGGTGGTCGCCGAAATGCTGGTGTTCGGGCTGTGGCGCGGGGCCAATCCGGACTTGCCGTGGCTGCTGGAAAGCCCGGCCTTCTGGTGGAAACTGCTCGGCTTCGGGCTGATCGGGACGGCTTCGGTCTTGTTCTTGCTCGCCTCGCTCGATCCGGCGCTGACGATGGCGCGGCGTCAGGCGTCGCTGTGGCGCGCCACTGCGATCACTGCCGCCGGCGTGATGGCGGTGGGGTGGCGGATCGATGCCGCGATACCGGGTACGTCGGAGTTGTCGGCGCGGCTGGAGTGGCGCGAGGGGCTGGACTGCCTTGCCAACATCCTGCTGCTGGCGCTGCCCTTGCTGCTGGCCCTGGGGCTGCTGGTGCAGCGCGGGGCGCCGACACGCCCGGGGCGGACCGCGGTGGCCGCGGGGCTGGGGGCGGCAGGGTTGGCGACCTTCGTCTTTGCCCTGCACTGCCCGCATCTCGATGTCGTCTATATCGCTGCCTGGTATGGCGGCGCCGTGCTGGTGGTGGCCGGGCTGGCGCGGCTGCTGTTGCCGCGCCTCGCCCGGTGGTAGGTCAGGCGGCAGCGAGGCTCTTTTCGACATCGGCGACCGAATGACCGGTCAGGTCCTTGGCGACTTCGCCGAGCAGGATCGCCGAAAGCGACTTGTGATAATGTTTGCGCAGCTCGCCCAGCGTCCGCGGTGCGGCGACGATGATCAGGTTTTCGATCTTGCCGTCGAGAACGCGCTTGTTGAGCATGGCGGCGATGCCCGCGGCAAAACCGTCCTCGTTCTGCTGGCTGTCGTCGGGGTTGGCGCTGCTCGACTGGTGGCGTCCGCCCGAACCCTTGTTGTCGCTCGAAATGTCGGCGTCGGGGATGGGCGTCAACTTCGGTCCGGCTTCATCGCCGCCGTTGCGGAACAGGTTCAGGATCTCGCCGTCGGCGACGGCGACAATGGTGCCATGGGGGATAAGCATGTGATTTCCTCTGGTGTTGCCCGGAGCCAACGCGCGGGCGAGCCGATCGGTCCCTAATGCCTTGCGTCGACGGGCGCCAGTGAAAGACGGCGGGCGGGCGTCAGGCGCGGCGCCGCTACGCCCAACCTTCCAGAACCTGGTCCAGGGGCCGGTGCCCGTCCGCCCAGACGCGGATGTTGGCGATCACCTTTTCTCCCATCGCCTGCCGGCCTTCGAACGTGGCGCTGCCCATGTGCGGCACCAGCACGACCCCGGGCAGATCGAGCAGCCGCGGGTCGATTGCCGGCTCGTTTTCGAACACGTCGAGCCCGGCGCCGGCGATCCGCCCCGCCGTCAGCGCCTCGCACAGCGCGTTCTCGTCGACGATCTCGCCGCGCGCGGCATTGATGATATAGGCCTGCCGCTGCATCAGCGCGAATTGCCGTTCACCGACCAGATGGTGGGTTTCGGCGGTGTGCGGGCAGTTGATGGTGATGATGTCGACCCGCGCCAGCATGGCATCGAGATTGTCCCACCATGTCGCTTCCAGCGCGCTTTCGACTTCGGCGGGCAGGCGGTGGCGGTTGTGGTAATGGACGGTCAGGCCGAAGGCGCGGGCGCGCGTGGCGACGGCGCGGCCGATACGCCCCATGCCGATGATGCCGAGCCGCTTGCCGGTGATGCGGTGGCCGAGCATGCCGGTTGGCGACCAGCCGTTCCATTCGCCGGCGCGGACCAGCTTTTCACCTTCGGCCAGCCGGCGCGGGACGCCCAGGATCAGCGCCATCACCATGTCGGCGGTGTCGTCGGTCAACACGCCGGGCGTATTGGTGACGACAACCCCGGCCGCCCGCGCGGCGCCGAGATCGATATGATCGACACCCACGCCGAAATTGGCGAGAAGTTTCAAGCGGCCGGAATTGGCGAAGACGGCGGCGTCGATCTCGTCGGTCACCGTCGGCACCAGCACGTCGCAGCGGCCTGCGGCGTCTGCCAGCGCGGCGGCGGTCATCGGTTCGTCGCTCAGGTTGAGTTCGACATCGAACAGTTCCGCCATCCGCGTTTCCACCAGCTGCGGCAGCCGGCGGGTGACGATCACCTTGGGCCGCGGTCGCGCCTGGGGACGGGTGGGAGGGGGTGCCATGGCCGAAAGGGTTGCCCCGCGCCGCCCGGTGCGTCAAGACACGGCGATGCGTACGATCCGCCTTTCGCTGCTTGCCGCGCTGCTGACCGCCGCCGCCCCTGGCCTTGCCGCCGGGGAGGAGCGCGCCGACGGCACGACGACGCTGCCGGTGCCGCGCTTTGTCTCGCTGAAGTCCAATTCGGCGATGATGCGATCGGGGCCCGAGGAGCGCTTTCCCATCCTGTGGGAATATAAGCGGCGGGGGTTGCCGCTGGAAATCATCAAGGAATACAAGATCTGGCGCCAGGTGCGCGACCCCGATGGCACGATCGGCTGGATGAACAAATCGCTGCTCACCGGCGTGCGGACCGGCTTCGTCCGCGATTCGGTGCGCACCCTCTATGTCGCGCCCGACCTCCAGTCGCGCGTTGCCTGGCGGATCGAACCCGGCACGGTGGTGACGATCACCCTGTGCGAAAACATGTGGTGCCGGGTGTCGAACGATGGCCGATCGGGCTATATCCTGCGCAACCAGTTGTTCGGCACCTACCCCAATGAGGTCATCGGGGGGTAGCTGCGGACGAAATCGCTACTTCGGGGACCGCTTCGCCAAAATCCGCTGCAACGTCCGCCGGTGCATCTTCAGCCGGCGCGCGGTTTCCGACACATTGCGGTCGCAGAGTTCATAGACGCGCTGGATGTGCTCCCAGCGCACCCGGTCGGCCGACATCGGCTCCGGCGGCGCTTCCGGGCGGGCGCCCGCTTCGGCGCTGAGGGCGCGGACGATGTCCTCGGGATCGGCCGGCTTGGCGAGATAATCGACCGCGCCGGCCTTTACCGCGGCGACAGCGGTGGCGAGGTTGCCATAGCCGGTCAGCACGACGATCCGCACATCGGGTGACAGCGCCCGCAGTTCCGTGACCAGGTCGAGCCCGTTGCCATCATCGAGCCGCATGTCGACCACGGCGTGGCTGGGGCGCAGCTTTGCCGCTTCCACCCGTGCTTCGGCCAGGCTGCCGACGGCGGTGACGGCGAAGCCCTTGCGCGTCAGCATCACCTGCAGACGTTGCCGGAAGGGCGCGTCGTCGTCGCACAGCAGCAGCGGGATGCCCGCGGTTTCGGTTTCGGCTGGAACGCTTGCCATGATGTTCACTCCTGATGGGCCGCTTCGATATGGGATCGCGGCCAGCGCACGTCCACCTGGGCGCCGCCGTTGTTGCGATTGCTGAACGCCAGTCGGCCGCCCGTGCGTTCGATGAGGGTCGTTGCGATGAAAATGCCAAGGCCGGTGCCGCCCGACCCGGAATGCGAGGGCCCCAGATCGGGTTCCCCCAGCTGGGGCAGAATATTGTCGGCAAAGCCGGCGCCGTCGTCGAGAACGGTAATGCGGACTTCGCTCATGGTCGATGCGGCGTGGAGTTCCACCGCCGATCCGGCGTGGCGGATGGCGTTGGCGACCAGGTTCTGCAACCCGTGCAGCAGCTCGGGCGACCGCCGCACCAGCGGCTGCGGGGTCGGGGCGACAACGCGGATCGGCACCCGCGCCGGCGTGACCGCATGGGCGACTTCGTGGAGCAGGACATCGAGGCCCAGTTCGGCGAACGGGTCCTCGGCTTCGGCGCGCTTGGCAATCCGAATGAGGATGGCGCGGCTGCGCGCCGCTTCGGATTCGAGCAGGCGGATATCCTCGCCGAATTCCGGGTCGTCACCCAGCGCGTCGGACAGGCTGCGGGCGACCAATGTGATGGTGCCGAGCGGGCCGCCAAGCTCGTGCGCGGCAGCCGCCGCCAGGCTGCCGAGCGCCGACATGCGCGATTCGCGAGTCAGCGCGGCTTCGGTCGCGACCAGCGCCCGCGCCCGGTCGCGCGCCTCGGCGGAGACCATCCAGAGATAGATGGCGAGAAAGCCGATGGCGAGCGCCAGCGACACCGCGACCCCCCATTGATAGACTTCGGGGAACTCGATCGGCGGCCCGGCCCAGGGCAGCGGCTTGGCCCAGAACCACAGCACCACCAGCACCACCCCGGCAAAGACCCCCAGATAGCCCATCTGCCGTGCCGGCAGCAGCGTGGCGGCAATGGTCACCGGCACGATCAGCAGCACGGCGAAGGGGTTGGACAGGCCGCCGGTCAACAGCAGCAGCACACCGGCCTGCAACAGGTCGAAAGCCAGGTGCAGGACGAGGTCGCGCCCCTCAAGCCGGGCGTTGCGGCCATAAAGCGTCGTCAGGCCGATGTTGAGCACCGCCGACGCCAGCACCGCGGCAAGAAGCGACGGCCAGGGCAGGGGAAAGCGCAGATACAGGCCGACGACGATCAGCGTCGCGAACTGCCCCGAAATGGCGATCCAGCGCAGCGTCGCCAGGGTGCGAACGCGTACGCCCGGCCGGTCAAAGGCGCTGGCTGCAATCGACGGTCGTTCCATTGCGTCTGCCTTAGGCCGATGTCGCAGGCAGGGCCATGCGGCAAAGAAACAGGCGGCAGTGCCCTGTCGCTGCCCTTAGTGCTTAGATCCTAACGCGTGGGCCCCTGCACCGGCCGGTTCGTGCGCACCGCGACGTCCTTCAGCATCCGTGCGATCGCTGCCGCGCGCGGGTCGCCGGTGGCGGCGGAGCGGGCCGATATGCCGCTGCTGTCGGCGATGTCGGGGTTGGCGCCGGCGTCGATCAGCAGCTTGGCCGATGTCGTGTCGCGGTTCTGCACCGCCTTCAGCAGCGCGGTCTCGCCCAGCCGGTTCTGGACATCGGGCTGGGCCTTGGCCTTGAGCAACAGGTCGATGCCTTCGGAAAAGCGCGAGATCGCGGCGATGATCAGCGGTGTGCTGCCTTCGCCGTCCTTGGCGTTGACGTTGGCCCCCTTGCCGATCATGAACCCCATCCACGGCAAGTCGCTGCGGCGGGTAACGATGTGCAGCGCGGTATCGCCGGTGTCATTGTCGCGGATGTTGACGATGGTGTTCCCCGGCTTGTCGAGAAACTGCGTGGCCTTGCCGCCATCCTTGTCGCGCACGGCCTTCAGAAAATTATAAGCGTCGGAAAACTGCGCTGCGGCCGGCTGTGCCGCTGCCAGCCCGACCAGTGCGGCAATCATGCCAAGACCGCGCATCATGCGTCCCATGCGCCACATCGACAATTGCCGTCCTCCACCCTATTTCGTGCCAATGCCCTCGCATAGTCCCGACAACGCCCGATGAACAGGTCGCAATGACCGGCCGCAGCCTGTGGATCATGCTCGGTGTCACCGCCTTGCTGGCGATCGGCATTGCCTGGATGCGCTTCAACGCGCCGCCTTCGGGCAATCTGGCCGGGTCGAGCCTGGGCGGCGCCTTTGCGCTGACCAACCAGGACGGCAAGCCGGTGACTGACAAGGATTACGCCGGCCAGTATCGGCTGATCTACTTCGGCTATACCTTCTGCCCGGATGTCTGCCCGACCGATGTCGGTTATATTTCCCGCGGTCTCGCCGATTTCGAAAAGGGGCAGCCGGCGCGCGGTGCACGTGTCACGCCGATCTTCGTCACCGTCGATCCGGAACGGGACGACGTGGCGGCGGTCAAGGCCTTCACCGCCGCCTTTCACCCGCGCCTTGTCGGGCTGACCGGCAGCCCGGCCGCCATCGATGCGGCGCGCAAGGCCTATGGCATTTATGCCAAGAAGGTCGCGACCAGCGACCCGGACAATTATCTCGTCGACCATTTCGCCGTAATCTACCTGTTCGGCCCCGATGGCGCGCCGATCGCCTTTCTGCCGCACGGCAGCACGCCGGCCGATGTGACGGCAATGCTCGAAACCTATGTCCGATAGGCCCTTCTGGGAGACGGTGCCGCTGAACCGGATGACCCGGCCGCAGTGGGAAAGCCTGTGCGACGGTTGCGGCAAATGCTGCGTCCACAAGCTGGAGGATGACGAAACCGGGCAGTTGTTCCCGACCAACGTCGCCTGCCGCCTGCTCGATCCGCGCACCGCCCAATGCAAGGATTACCCCAACCGCAAGGCGCATGTGCCCGAATGCGTGCGGCTGACGCCATCGAAGCTGGAAAGCATCGACTGGCTGCCGTCGTCCTGCGCCTATCTGCGCGTCCTCAACGGCCAGGGGCTGGCCGACTGGCACCCGCTGGTCAGCGGCGACCCCAATTCGGTCCACCGAGCCGGCATTTCCGTGCGCGGCAAGACGGTCAGCGAAGACGATGCCGGTGACCTCGAGAACCATATCATCGAGGAAGAGCTCTGACGCTATTCGGCCTGCTCGGCGGGTCGAACCGCCCCGCTGTCACGGCACCGCGCCTGCCGGCGACGATCGCAGTCGCCGGGCGCGAACTGCCCCTCATCATCGAACGCCGCGCCGTCGCCAAGGGCGTGCGGCTGCGCGCCGACCCGGTGCAGGGCGTCGTCCGGCTCGGCCTGCCGGCGCGCGGCGGTGCGGCTGCGGCGGCGCAACTGCTCGCCGACCACCAGGGCTGGCTGTGCAACCAGGTGGCGCGCTGGCCGGCGCCGCTGCCCTTCGTGCCGGGTGCCGCGATTCCGTTTGACGGCGGCACGCTTCACCTCGAATGGGCGCCGAACAATGCCCGCACACCGCGCCGGGAGGGTGACCTGCTGTTCGTCGGCGGGCCGCAATCCATGCTCGCCGGCCGCGCCCTGCGCTGGTTGAAGGCGGCGGCGCTCGCCGAACTGACCGACGCCACCCACCGCTATGCCGCGATGGTCGCGCGGCCGGTCGCCCAGGTCCGCGTTGCCGACCCGCGGGCGCGCTGGGGCAGCTGCGCCACCACCGCCGGCCGCATCGCCTATAGCTGGCGGTTGATCCTGGCGCCGCCGATGGTCCGCAACAATGTCGTCGCGCACGAGGTCGCGCACCTGGTCCACCCCAATCATGGTCCGCAATTCCATGCGCTGCTGCGCCAGCTCGACCCGAACGAGCGCGCGGCGCGGGCGTGGTTGAAGGCGCATGGGGCAGGGCTGCATTGGGTTGGGCGGGAAGAACCGGGGCCTCAAGCCCCGGACCCCGGTCGATAGGCGCTTCATTCTTCGCGCGCGTCGACCACGCCGTCGATGAGATTGGCGGCTAGCAGTCGGTCGAGCAGCGTATCGGCGGTAGCGACCCTCTTCAGCCATTCCGTACGTCTCAAGGCGGCGGCGCGGGCGATTGCCACCGCCTCGGCGGCGCTGATCGCGACGAAGCGCAAGGGCTGGCCGGGGCGCAGTTGCGCGGCGCGCGGCAGGTCGGCGCTGATCACCGTGGCGATGCGCGGATAGCCACCGGTGGTCTGGTGGTCGGCAAGCAGGATCGTCGCGGTGCCGGCGCCATTGACCTGTATGGCACCGCGGATGGTGGGGGATGACAACATCGTCAGCGCCAGCGGCACCAGCGGCGGCCCGGTGAGGACCATCCCCATCCGGTCGAACGCCGGCGCGGCGGTGAAGTCCGCGCCGGTCAGCGCCGCGACAGTTTCGGGCGCAAAGGCGTCGAGCTGCGGGCCGAGGACGACGCGGATCGGGCCGGTCTCCGCCGGCGGCGGTGCGAACGGACGGGCAACGGCGTCGCCGATCGGGTCGGCGTCGACCGTCAGCCGGTCGCCGACGACCAACCGCCCGCCGCCCAGCCCGGCCAGTGCCAGCGTCGCGCTGCTGCCGAGCCACGCCGGGCAATTTGGGACGCCGCCCAGCGCCAGCGTCGCCCAGTTGCCGGCCGCACCATCGCGCACCACCAGCCGCGCGCCTGCGGTCAGCACGCCCGTCGTCCAGCCACCCAGCGGCGCACCATCGATCGTCGCCGTGAAATCGCCGCCGGCCAACGCGAACGTCACCGCGCCTTCGACACAGCGCAGCGCAATGCCGCCGTGCGACAATTCGATCGCGGCACCGCGGCTGGCGATGGCGGTGCGGGCGGCGGCAAAGCCCAGCGGCTCGACCGGCCCCGACCAGCTGACGCCGTGACGCAGATGGCCGAAGCGCCCGGCGTCCTGGATCGTCGTCAGCGGCCCCGCCTGTTCGACGAGAAGCACGGCGCTGGTCATATTCTGGCGTCGAAGTCGGCGCGCGGCTGGGGGGTGAAGCGCACCCGGTCGCCGGGCTGGAACAGGAAGCCGTCGGGCCGCAGCACCTGTGTGGTCGTCGCGCCGATCACCCACCAGCCGGTCGGCATCGGCAGGGTGGTGATCAGGCACTGGCCGCCGGCGATCATCACCGATCCCGTCGGCCGGCTGCGCACCGGCACCGGCTTGCGCGGCAGCTGCAACGCCGGCACGACGCCGTCCATATAGGCATAGCCGGGGGCAAAGCCGTACATGTAGACGCGATATTCGGTGGCGAAATGCGCGGCGAGCACATCGGCGGCCGGCATCGCGACCCGGTCGGCGACATCGGCAAGGTCGGGGGCCAGATGGGCGTCGCTGCACATCGCGATCCAGTGCAGCGCACCTGTCGTCGGCCGCGCCGTCCCGGTGCGCGCCAGCGCTGCTGCGGCGATCGTCTCGCCATCGGTGACCAGCGGATCGAAGACAATCAGCAGCGTCACATAGGCGGGAACGGTTTCGACAAGGCCCGGTGGCGGATCGGCGATGATCGCGGCCTCCAGCGCCAGGATGCCGTCGAACACCGCCGGGTCGATGGCGTCGCCAAAGCCGAGCAGGACGGCCGTGTCACCGACCGGCTGTACGGTCGGGGCCATCAGCGCGGCAGGAACGGCGCGATGGCGATGCCGCGATCGACGAACGCCGCGCGCAGATGCCGTGCCATTGCCACGGCGTGCGGGCTGTCGCCATGGATGCAGACCGAATCGACCGCCAGCGCCACCGGATCGCCGCCGACCGTCGGCATCAGGCCGCTGTCGAGAAAGCCGAACAGTCGGGCAGCGGCTGCGCCTTCATCGGCGATCATCGCCCCCGGCGTGCCGCGCGGCACCAATGTCCCGGCCGGCGCATAGCCGCGATCGGCGAAAACCTCGCTGAACACTGACACCCCGGCATCGCGGGCGAGGCGTTCGAGCACCGTCCCCGAAATCGCCAGCACGGCCAGGCCCGGATCGATGGCACGCACCGCCCGCACGATCGCCGCCGCCACGGGCGCCTCGTCGGCGGCGACATTGGCGAGCGCGCCATGCGGCTTCACATAGGCGATCGGCTGTCCGACCAGCGCCGCGACGCCGATCAGCGCGCCGACCTGTGCCGCGACGAAACGCTCGATCTCGGCCGGCGGCATCGGCAGCCGGCGCCGGCCGAAGCCGGCCAGATCGGGATAGCTCGGATGGGCGCCGGTGACGACGCCGCGGGCCTTGGCCAGTTCCAGCGTTCGAAACATCGTTTCCGGATCGCTGGCGTGGCCGCCGCACGCGACATTGGCGCTGCTGACGACATCGAGCATCGCCGCGTCGTCGCCCATCGTCCAGGGGCCATAGCCTTCGCCGAGGTCGGCGTTGAGATCGATCGTCGTCATGCCGCCATCATGCCACGGGCCGGGCGCCGTTGCCGAGCGGGTGGCGGGCATTCACCAGCTCGACCAGCGCCCGCGCCGCGACATGGGTGTAGATCTGCGTCGTCGCGATATCGGCATGGCCGAGCAGCGTCTGCAACGTCCGCAGGTCGGCGCCGCCTTCCAGCAGATGCGTCGCAAAGGCGTGGCGCAGCACATGCGGCGACACCCGTTCCGGCGGGATGCCGGCGTCGGCGGCGAGTTCCTTGACCAGCTGGTACAGCCGCAACCGGTGCAAATGCCCGCCGCGCGACGGGAACAAATAACGCGAATCGGCCGGTACATGGGCGGCATGGGCCGCCACGGCGGCATCGGCGCGGCTGCCGATCGGCACCAGCCGTTCTTTGTCACCCTTGCCGAGAACGACGAGGAACCCGCGCCCCGGGCGCACCGCGTGGCGCGGCAGCGACACCAGCTCGGTGGCGCGCAGCCCCGAACCATAGAGGAGCTCGACCAGTGCTGCGAGCCGCAGCGTGCGCGGGTCGGGATCGGCGTGCAGCCGCGCGTCCAGCACCGCGAACAGCCGGCCGACATCGGCGGGGTCCAGCGACTTCGGCAACGGCCGCGCGGCCTGGGCGCTGGCGAGGTCGCGCGCCGGATTGTCCGCGCGCAGCCCTTCGGCGGCGAGAAAGGCGAAGAACTGCCGCACCGCCGATGCCTTGCGCGCCCCGCTCGACCGCGCCAGCCCGGCCCAATGGCCGGACAGGCGGGTCAAGGCCTGGGCATCGGCATCGGCGAGGCCGCCACCCAGCCAGCCGCTCGCCTGTTCGAGATCGCGGCCATAGGCGAGCAGGGTGTTGCGCGCGGCGCCGCGCTCGGCCGCCAGCATGTCGAGAAACAGGGCGATCAGGCCGGCGTCGGATCCCGGCGTCACGACCGGGTGACGGCTTCCGCCGCGACCAGCCGCGCCTCCAGCGGCCGGCCGACGCGGTTGAGCGCCGCGACGACATGATAGAGATGCTGCGGCGGCACGTCCTTCCAGGCGCCCTGCAAGCCGGTGGCGGACAGGATGATCGCCTCCCCGGCGCGGCGGCCGGCGGCGGCGGCGTCGATGGCGCGGGTCCAGCTGTTGGCGGTGGCAGGCAGGAGTTCGCCGCGTGCGTCTTCCCAGTCGGCGCCGCTGGCAAGGCCTAGCCCGGCCAGGCCGGCGAGCAGCATCGCTGCCTGGTGGTCGGTCGCCGAGGTGTCGCTGCGCCAGCTTTCGAAGGCGTCGGCGTCGATCGGCACGCCGCCGGTGCCGGTTGCCAGCAGTGCCCAGGCCCGCGCCCGCACGGGTGCCGCCGCCTTGTCGGCAATCGGCCACCAGCGCAGCGCGGCGCGGGTGTCGCCGGCGCCGAGCAGGGCGGCGATGATGTCGGCGCTGGCGTCGGCGCTGTCGGCCGTCACCGGCAGGCGGGCCGCGGCCGTCGCCGCTTCCAGCAATGCCGCATAGCGGGTGCTGCCATCGCCCGACGCCATGATCGCTGCAAGGGCGTCACGCCGGTTGCCGAGGCTGCCCCCGGCAAAGGCGGTGCGCAGCCGGCCGGCGCGGCTGTCGCCGGGTGCATCGGCGGGTGCCAGTGCGGCGACGCCGCTGACCAGTTCGGTCGCCGACATGGTCCCCAGGACAGCGGCCTGGCCGAGCGATTCGAGCCGGGTTTCGGCGCCGATGCCGGCGTTGCGCACCAGCCAGCCGAAACGCGCCCGGCCCAGCCCTGCCAATTTGTTCGCCGGGACCGATATCCCCGTTGCCGTGGCGACGGCATAGCGGAACGGCGTCAGCCTGGGCGCCTCCGCCCAATCGATGTTCGCTGCGCGACCGGCACCGCCGGCGATGGTGGCGACGCGCTCGCCGAGCCGGACGTCGAAGGGTTCGACCCGCTTTTCGTCCTCGGCCAGCGCGTCGAACAGCCGGGCCGCGGTGATGTCGTCCCCCTGCAGCGCCGCGCACATGCCGACCGCCAGGTCCCACATCACGTCGCGCGACAGCAACTGGCCGTTGCCGGCGATCGGGCACAGGCCGCTGATATCGCCGGCGGCGAGCGCCACCTGGCCGGCGACGCGGTACAGCGCCGGGCTGTAGCGATCGACCGGCACCGAATCGACCAGCCGCTTGGCGCCTTCGACCTCGCCCATGCGGGTCAGCAGCCAGGCGCGCACCGCCACCCAATCGGCCGGGCGGATATCCGACGGCGCGGCGCTTTCGCTCAGCAGCGCGCGGTTGAGAGCGATGGCGGCCCAGCGCGAGCCGATAGGCGCGTCGATGCGGTTGGCAAGGCCGGCGAGGAAGCGGCCGCGCGAGCCGACGAAGGTGCCGACGCCATAACCACCGGCAGCGGTGGTGAGCGGGCCGATGACGGTGATGTCGCGCCCGGTCGCTGGCGGCGCCATGGGATCGGTGAGCGCTGTCGTGTCGCTGGCATCGGCAACCGGCCCTGTCAGCAGCGGCGGTGGCGGCGGGGCCACGACAGTGGGCGCATCGGTGCCGGGCAAAAGCGGTGCCACCGGGGCCGGACGCGCCGGAACGTCGAATTCATCGGGCAACAGCGATTTCGGCGCCGCCGTCGGCGTGTCGGCCGGGGCCGCCGGCTGTCCCGTCACCGGCCCGGCAAGCCCCGCCCCGACCGCCAGCGCGGCCATGCCGAGGAAAAGCTGCGCGCGATGCGATGGTGTCATGCTGTGCCGGGTGCCGTCTTGTTGCCGTCGATCAGAAAGGGCCACACGTCGGCGCGGGCGCCGGAAAACCGCGGCGCGGCCATGCTTTCGTCACGCCGTGACACGTGTATAGCGGGGGGCGAGATGGAGTGCGACGCAAAAATCCCCCCGCCGGAGCCGGAGCGCGCGGCCCTGTTGCGCGCCGCCGCTGCCCGGCCGATCACGCTGGTGGGGTTGATGGGGGTCGGCAAGACGACCATCGGCCGCCGGCTGGCGGCGCGGCTCGACCTGCCCTTTGTCGATGCCGATACCGAGATCGAGACCGCCAGCGGCATGGCCGTGTCCGAAATTTTCGCGCGCTTTGGGGAGGCGCATTTTCGCGACGGCGAGCGCCGCGTCATCGCGCGGCTGATCGATGGCGCGCCCAAGGTGATTGCCACCGGCGGCGGTGCCTTCATCCAGGACGATACCCGTGCGCTGATCCTGGCGCGCACGCTCGCGGTGTGGCTCGATGCCGATGTCGCGACCTTGGTCGAGCGGGTGCGGCGCCGCGATACCCGGCCATTGCTGAAGGACCGCGACCCGGCCGAAGTGCTGACCGAACTCGCCGCCGTCCGCAACCCGATTTACGCTCAGGCGCCCATTCATGTCGGCAGCCGGCGCGGGCCGCATGTCGAAACCGTCGATACCATTCTCGCCGCGCTCGCTGCGGCCAATGCGGATATCAGCCGATGATCGTCGAAGTGCCCCTGGGCGCGCGCGCCTACCCCATCCATATCGCCCCCGGCCTGCTCGCCAATGCAGCGCCGCTGCTCGGCCGGCTGGCGCCGCGCGGCCGGCTGGCGGTGGTGACCGATGCCCATGTGGCGGCGCTGCACCTGCCGGCCTTTGTCGCCGGGCTGGCCGCGGCCGGGCTGGCGGTCGACGAGATCGTGCTGCCGCCGGGCGAAGCGACCAAGGACTGGGCGACGCTGGAACTGCTGACCGAGCGGTTGCTGCAGCTGGGGGTGGAACGCAGCGACGCGGTCGTGGCGCTGGGCGGCGGGGTCATCGGTGACCTGACCGGCTTTGCCGCCAGCATCCTGCGGCGCGGTTGTGCCTTTGTGCAGGTGCCGACGACATTACTGGCGCAGGTCGATTCGTCGGTCGGCGGCAAGACCGCGATCAATGCCGCGGCAGGCAAGAACCTGGTGGGCGCCTTCCACCAGCCGGCGCTGGTGCTGATCGATCCCGATGTGCTGGCGACGCTCCCGGTGCGCGAACTGCGCGCCGGCTATGCCGAAGTCGTTAAATACGGCCTGATCGGTGACCCGAATTTCTTCGGCTGGTGCGAGGCCAATGCGGCCGCGCTGCTGGCCGGCGATGCCGCGGCGCAGGCGCATGCCATTGCCGTGTCGTGCCGCGCCAAGGCGGCGGTCGTCGCCGAAGACGAGCGCGAGACCGGCGATGTGCGGGCGCTGCTCAACCTCGGCCATACCTTCGGCCACGCCTTTGAGGCGGAGGCGGGGTTTTCCGACCGGCTGCTGCACGGCGAAGGCGTCGCGCTCGGCATGGCATTGGCGTTCGACCTTTCGGCGGCGCGCGGCCTGTGCCCGGCGGCGGATGCGGCGCGGGTGCGGGCGCATCTGGCCAGCTGTGGCTTTGAGCTGTCACCGCAGCGGCTGGGGCTGGCGGCGCCGGCGGCCCGGCTGCTCCACCACATGCGGCAGGACAAGAAAATGAAGGCCGGTACGCTGCCCTTCATCCTGGCGCGCGGCATCGGCCAGGCGTTCGTGGCGCGCGACGTGCCGCTGGACGCGGTCGAAGCATTTCTGTCCGGCGTCGTGGCGGCGTAGCTATTTGCACCCAAGGCTGTCACCGGGCACCAGCAGCGGGGTGACGGTTTCGGTCAGGTCCGGCCGTTTGCCGGCCAGCGCGGTGACAAGGAAGCTGGTGGCGGCGCGGCTGCTGACATCCTGGACATGGCGCGCGGTCATGGCGGCGGCGGCGGTCAGCGTGTTGCCGCTGAACATCATATGCGTGGCATCGCCCAGCACCAGCAGGCATTTGCTGCCATCGGCCGGCATAGACTGGTAGGGCGCGCTGCGCGCCGCCAGTGCTGCCACCTGCTGCGCCGGGTCTGCGGATTGCGGCGCGCCGTCGAACGTGCCGGTGATCGACAGGAACGGGATGCCGACGCCGACGAACGCCGGCGGCCCCGCCGACGCCCGGGGGTCGCCGGTGGGACTAAAGGCAACGGCGGCGCGAAAGCGCCGGTCGACCAGCGTCGCACGGCCGCCGAAGCGCTGCCCGGCGACCGCCTGCGCCACCCAGGCGCCCATGCTGTGCCCGGCGATCGCGGCACGATCGGTGTCGATGCGCGCCAGGTCGCAGGCGCCCTCGCGGCGGCGCCGGCCAAGCTCGGTGAGGACAAAGCCGGTATCGCCGACGCGCGCCAACAGCTGGTCGGGGCGGGTGCCGGCGGCGACGCGCGCGCGGCGCTCCTCCGGCGTGCCACCGGCGCGATAGACGGCACCGTCGCTGCCGGGATGCTGCATCTGGACAACGGCAAGTCCGGCCCGGGCCCAGGCCGCCGCCCAGACGCCACCACCGCCGACATCGCCGCCAAGGCCGGGGCTCCACAACACCACCGGCGCCTGGGCCTTGCCGGCGGGCAGGGTGATCCGCACCGGCACGTCGCGGTTGCGCGCGGCATCGCGCCAGACGGCGGTGCAGGTGATCGGGGACGGCGTCGCGGCAGAAACCGCGAGAACAAGGGCGAGGATCACGCGTCGAGCTTCTCGATCATGGACGATGCATCCGATATAGACCGGATTGCGGCATCATGCCCTTGCCGCGTTGGGCCGGCCCTGGCACGCCAGGCCAATGTCCCGCGCCTATCACGACGCTGCTGCTGCAGATTTCGCCGCAGCCGATCCGATGGCGATTTTCGGCCGGCTGGCGCAGGCGCTGCCGTTCGATGTCGAACAGGCGCAGCGCAGCGCCTGGCTGGTCCAGATCCACCATCTGCAGGCTGTTGCCGCGCACCTGCCCGGCGCGCATCTGTTCCTGGAGTTCGCCATTCCGCGCATGGGACGGCGGGCAGATGCGGTGATCGTCGCGGCCGGGTTGGTGTTCGTTCTTGAATACAAGGTCGGGGAGCGGGGGTTTCCGCGCCATGCCGTCGAACAGGTCCATGGCTATGCGCTCGACCTGAAGAACTTCCATGTTGCGAGCCATGACCTGGCGATCGTGCCGATGCTGATCGCCACCGAGGCGCCGCCGCAGCAGCTGGGCTTCGGCTTCTGGGCGCCCGACCGAGTCCATGATCCGCTGCGGTTGAGCCCCGGCGACGTGTTGCCGACGCTTCGCCAGTTCCTGGGCGGGGGTGATGCGCCGGCAATCGATGCGCTCGCCTGGGCGGCGGGCGGCTATCGCCCGACGCCGACGATCATCGAGGCTGCCGAGGCGCTGTATCGCGGCCATGATGTTGCGGCGATTTCGCGGTCGGAGGCGGGCGCCGAAAATCTGACGCTGACGGCAGCGGCAATCGAGGCCGTTGTCGAACGCATGAAGGCACGTGGCGGCAAGGCGATCTGCTTTGTCACCGGCGTGCCGGGGGCGGGGAAGACGCTGGCCGGGCTCAACATTGCTTGCGGACGCCTGGCGGCCGATGTCGGCGAGGATGCGACCTTCCTGTCGGGCAATGGTCCGCTCGTCGATGTCCTGAGCGAGGCCTTGCGGCGCGACGTCCGCGCCCGGCATGGTCGGCCCGATCCCGGCGACGCCGATGGCCGCCACCGCGTCGAACGCGCGCGCGACAAGTTCGTGCAGAATGTCCACCATTTCCGCGACGAATATCTGGAATCGGCCAAGGTGCCGTCCGAACATGTCGTGGTATTCGACGAGGCGCAGCGCGCCTGGGACCGGGCGATGACCGCCGATTTCATGCGCAAGAAGCGCGGCCAACCCGGGTTCGACCAGTCCGAACCGGCGTTCCTGCTGTCGGTCATGGACCGGCACCGGGATTGGTGCGTGGTTGTCTGCCTGATCGGCGAAGGGCAGGAGATCAACCGCGGCGAAGCGGGCGTCGGCGAATGGGTGCGGGCATTGCAAGGCGATCTGCGCCACTGGCAGGTGCATATGCCGCCGCATCTGTTGACGGCGGACGGCGGCCTCGATGCCGGGTTGCGCTGGCATCTGGGGCAGCGCGTCGCGGTGCCCGACCCGGCGCTGCATCTGGCCGTGTCGGTGCGGTCCTTCCGCGCCGAGAAAGTGTCGGCGTTCGTGGCAGCGCTGCTGGGTCATGACGCGGAAGCGGCGCGGGCGGTGCGTCCCGACCCCGCCGCCTTCCCCCTGGTGCGGACCCGCGACCTGGCGACAGCCCGCGCCTGGCTGCGCGACCATCGCCGCGCGGGGGAGCGTGCCGGGCTGCTGGCGTCATCGAATGCGCTGCGGCTGAAACCCGAAGGCCTGTTCGTGAAGGCCAGAATCGACGTCTGCGACTGGTTCCTCAACCCCGGCGACGATGTGCGATCGTCGAACGCGCTGGAGGATGCCGCGACCGAGTTCGATGTCCAGGGGCTGGAACTCGACTGGGCGGCGGTGGCGTGGGACCTTAACCTGCGCCGCGGCGATGGCTGGCAGGCGCGGCGTTTTCACGGCACCAAATGGCAGAATATCGCCGAGAGCGATGCCGGGATCGGGCGGGCCGACTATGTGCGCAATGCCTATCGCGTGCTGCTGACGCGGGCGCGGCAGGGCATGGTCATCTTCGTACCGCGCGGCGACGCTGCCGATGCGACGCGGCCGCCAGCGGAGTATGACGCGATCGATGCCTGGCTGGCCGCGTGCGGGGTGGTGCAGGCTTGACGACCGGCGCCGTGCGCGTGCCTAAGGGCCCGCAAAAGACCGGGGTGGAATGATGGTGTTCAAGGCGGTGATCTGGGACTTCGGCGGTGTCATCACCAGTTCGCCATTCGACGCCTTCAATGCCTGGGAGGCAGCGAACGGCCTGCCGCACAATGCCATACGGTCGATCAATGCGACCAATCCCGACAGCAACGCCTGGGCGCGGCTGGAGCGCAGCGAGATCGACGGCGCAGCCTTCGACGCGCTGTTTGCCGCCGAAGCGGCAGCGGCCGGCCATGACATTCGCGGACGGGACGTGCTCGACCTGTTGTCCGGCGCAGTGCGGCCGCGGATGGTGGCGGCGCTCGACGCCTGCCGCGCCGCTGGCTTGCAGCTGGGGTGCATCACCAACAACGCGCCGGTGGGGCAGGGCGCGGGCATGGCGCGCGATGCCGCCGGGTCCGAACAGGTGGCAGCGATCTTGGCGCGCTTCGACCATGTCATCGAAAGTTCGAAGGCCGGGGTGCGCAAGCCCGACCCGCGCATCTATATGATGATGACCGATGCGCTCGCCGTGGCGCCGGCAGCGTGCGTCTATCTCGACGACCTGGGCATCAACTGCAAACCCGCCGCCGCTTTGGGCATGACGGCGATCAAGGTGAGCAGCGAGGACCAGGCGCTGGCGGAACTGGGGCGGCTGCTGGGCATGAATTTCTGAAGGAATGTGTTGATGATCAAGACTTTGCTCGCCGCGACCTGCCTTGCTGCGATGGCAATGCCGGCGCTCGCTGCGGCTGTGGACAAAGCGACTGGCAGGGCGGCCGACCCGGCGATCCTGTGGAACTGGACCGGGCCCTATGAAGGCCTGCCGCCGTTCGACAAGGCCGACCCGAAGCTGTTTTCACCGGCGTTCGTCACCGCGCTGGCGGCGCGCCAGGCCGAGATCGATGCGATCACCGCCAACCCGGCGCCCGCCACGTTCGAGAACACCATCGCCGCGCTGGAGCGCTCGGGCCAGAAGCTCGACCGTGTCGGCAGCATTTTCAGCGTGATGACGTCGAATGTCTCCAACGACAGCTGGGAAGCGCTCGACAAGGAATGGTCGCCCAAATTCGCCGTCGCCGATGACAAGATCAGCTTCGACGACAAATTGTTCACGCGCATCGCCGCCGTCAACGCGAATCCGGCCGGGCTTACCCCTGAACAGGTGCGGCTGACCAAGCGCTATTACGACCAATATGTCCGCGCCGGCGCCAGGCTCGACGCCAAGGGCAAGGCCGAGCTGGGCCGCATCAACGAGCGGCTGGCGGCGCTGTTCAGCGATTTTTCGGCCAAGCTCCTCGCCGATGAAAACACCTGGACGGTGATCGACAGCGAGGCGTCGCTGGCCGGCGTGCCGGCAGCGACGATTGCCACCTACAAGGCCGCGGCGGACAAGCGCGGCAGCCCGGGCAAGATCTTCGTCGTCAACACGCGATCGGCGGTCGACCCGCTGCTGACCTTCGCCACCGATCGCGCCGTGCGCGAAAAGGTCTGGAAGACGTTCGTCGCGCGCGGCGACAATGGCGACAAGAACGACACCAACGCCGTCATCACCGAGATCGTCAAGCTGCGCGCCGAGCGGGCGAAATTGCTCGGCTTTGCCACGCACGCCGACTGGCGGATGCAGGACACGATGGCGAAGACCCCCGCCGCCGCCAACGCCCTGATGCTGCGCGTCTGGCCGGCGGCGATCGCGCGGGTCGGCGAAGAAGTCGCCGACATGCAGAAGATCGCCGATGCGGAAGGCGCCAGGATCACCATCGCACCCTGGGATTATCGCTTCTACGCCGAAAAGGTTCGCAAGGCGCGTTACGATCTCGACCAGGCCGAGCTGAAGCCCTATTTCGAGCTCAACAACATCATCGACGCCTCCTATTGGGCCGCCGAAAAGCTGTATGGCTTCACCTTCAAGGAGGTGACCGGCACGGTGCCGGTGTTCGCGCCGAACGTGCGGGTGTGGGAAGTGCGCGATGGCAAGCGCGGCTTTGTCGGGCTGTTCTATCGCGATGATTTCGCCCGCGCCGGCAAGCGCTCCGGCGCGTGGATGACCAGCTATCGCACGCCGTCGACGTTCGATGGGCCGGTGACCATCCTGGGGTCGAACAACAACAATTTCACGGAAAGCCCCAAGGGCGAGCCGGTGCTGATCTCGTTGGATGACGCACGGACGCTGTTCCACGAGTTCGGCCATGCGCTGCATTTTCTCAGCATCCAGCAGACATATCCCGGCCATGGCATGCCGCGCGACTTTGTCGAATATCCCAGCCAGTTCAACGAACATTGGGTGCTGACGCCGGAAGTGCTCGACAAGTTCGCCCGCCATTACAAGACGGGCGCCGCCATGCCGCAGGCATTGATCGACAAGGTCCAGGCCAGCGACAAGTTCAACCAGGGCTTTGCGGTGACCGAATATCTGTCGAGCGCACTGGTCGACATGGCGCTGCACACCACCCCCGATGGCGTCGTCGACCCCGACAAGTTCGAGCGCGAGACGCTGGCGGCGCTGAAGATGCCGCCGCAGCTGGTGATGCGCCATCGCCTGCCGCAGTTCGGCCATCTGTTCTCGTCGGACAGCTATTCCGCCGGCTATTACTCTTACCTCTGGTCGGAAGTCATGGACGCCGACACCTGGGCGGCGTTCGCGGAATCAAAGGTTCCCTGGGATCCGGAAATCGCCAAGCGCTACAAGGACGTCATTCTGGCGACCGGCAACACCAGCGATCGCGGCGCGGCGTTCCGCAAGTTCCGCGGGCGCGATCCGGAGGTGAAGGCCTATCTGGAAAAGCGCGGCTTTCCGGTAAAATAAGGGGCTGGGCGACAACCTGTTGCCAACGCCGTTTCGGCTTTGACTACAGCTGTAGGTGTGATACCTACAGCTGTAGTCGATTCGAAATGGACGGGTGATGGAACGCATCAGCGAAGCCGAAGCTGCCATCATGGCGGTGCTCTGGATCGACAGCCCGCTGACGGCGCAGGACGTCATCAACCGGGTGCCGCCCGAACGCGGCTGGTCGGTCAACACCGTCAAGACCTTGCTGGCGCGGCTCGTCACCAAGCAGGCCGTCGCGCACGAGGCCGATGGCCGACGCTACCTCTACCGGCCGCTGATCGAACGCTCCGATTATGTCGCCGGCGAGTCGCGCCGTCTTATCGACCGGCTGTTCGGCGGCCGGCTGACGCCGCTGGTCGCCCATCTCGCCGAGCGCAACGCCCTCGGGCCGGACGAAATCGCCGAGATCGAAGCGCTGCTGAAGGACCTCAAGGGATGAGCGCGGCCATCGCCTGGGGCGCCTCCGCCCTTGCCGCCTCTACAGTTTTGATGCTGGTGGTGCTGGTGGTCCGGGCGCCGGCACGGCGGCTGGTCGGTCCGCGCCTGGCCTATCTGCTCTGGTTGCTGCCGGCGCTGCGGATGGTGTTGCCGCCGCTGCCCGCGGGCATGCTGCCGGGGCTGTCGGCCGCCGATGCCGCTCCGATGGCGGTGCTGTTCACCGGGCCACGCAATGGCGGCAGCGGCGGCGCCGACACAGGCATGCCGATGGCGGTCGAGGCCGTGCTGCTGGTCTGGCTTGCCGGCGCCATCGCGCTGTTCGCCATCCATGCCGTGCGGCATGCCCGCTACTGCCGCCGCTTGCAGGCCAGCGCCACCATCTACGGCCGGTCGGGCGGCATCCGCATTCTCGCCGCCGCTGTCGAAGGCCCGCTGGCGTTCGGTGTCGTGCGACGCTTCATCGCCGTGCCCCGACGCTTTGCCGAAGCCTTCACGCCTGGCGAGCGCGACCTCGCGATTGCCCATGAAGCCGCGCACCATGCGCGCGGAGACCTTCTGGCCAATTGGCTGTCGCTCATCGTGCTGGCAGCGCATTGGTGGAACCCCGTCGCCTGGGTGGCGATCCGCGCCTTTCGCGACGACCAGGAGTTCGCCACCGACGCGATGGTGCTGGCGCAAAGCACGCCCGAGGGCCGGCGGCGCGACGCCCGTGCCTATGCCCATGTCCTTGCCAAGGCCGCGGGGATCGGCGCCCTCCCCGCGTGCAACCTCAACCCGCGCTCCAACCTGAAAGGTCGACTGATGATGCTTGCCATGATCCCGCCTTCGAACCGCCGGCTCGCCTTCGGCAGTGCGGCCCTCGTGCTCGCCGGCGGCGCGGCGCTCGCCGCCACCGCTGCAACGCCTGCGTCGACCAAGGCCGGCGGCGGCCAGGCGGTGACGCTCGGGGTCAAGCCCGATGGCGCCGGCCGCTATAGCCTGATCGTCGGCGGCAGCGCCGTCGCACCCGGTGCGCCCTCGCCCGGCGGATTGACCCTGCCGGCCGATTTCACGGCGCCGGCCGGGTGTGACCTGACGCCGGCCGCCAAGCCCTTTGCCATGGTCATCAAGGGCAGCGAGAACGGCAGCGGAAACGCCAGCGGCGGCACTCGCACCTATACGGTGATGTGCGGCAGCGCCGCGCCGGCACCGATCGACGCGACGCTTGCCGAAGGCCTGGCCAGCCTCTCCACGATGCGCGCCTCGGTCGCCAGCCAGCCGGCGACCCCTGTCTTTCCGGAATCGGAACGCAGCCACGCGCTGGGCGCCATCGACCGCTCGATCCGCGACGTGAAAGCGACGCTGGCAACGATCCGTTCCGGCGCCTGACGCAGGCCGGTCCCGGGCAGGCTTTTGCTTGCACGCCGCCTTCCCCGGGTTACTATCGGCGGTGACGGGGGGTCATGCAAAAGGAGGCCCCCCGTGCGCCAACATCATCTCGTCGCCGCCGCATTGGCACTTGCCGGCATCCCCGCGGCAACCTTTGCCCATCATGGCTGGAGTTCGTACAACGCCAAGGCGCCGATCAAGGTGACCGCGCCCGTCAGCGCCGTGACCTGGGGCAACCCGCATGGCACGGCGCAGGTCACCTATCAGGGCAAGCCATGGGCCGTGGTGCTGGCCCCGACGGCGCGGATGGAAGCGCGCGGCCTGACCGAGGCGATGCTCAAGGATGCCAAGGCGGTGACGCTTGAAGGCTTTCCGCGCAGCGACGGCACCGCGGAAATGCGCATCGAGCGGGTCACGATCGGCACCAAGTCGGTCGAATTGCGCTAGGTGATCGCATCGCTTGTCGAATGGCTCCAGGCAAGCGGTCTCAGCGCCTGGGCCAGCGGCGGCGCGGTCTATCCTGTCGCCAATATCGTCCATCTGCTCGGGCTGGTGCTGCTCGTCGGCAGTATCGGCATCCTCGACCTGCGGCTGCTCGGTGCCTGGCCGGCGCTGCCCCGCGACGCCCTGCAGCGTGCCCTGACGCCGCTGGGGGTCGCCGGGCTGCTGCTGCTGGCAGTCAGCGGCAGTGTGTTGTTCGCCGCCGACGCCGAATCGGTCGCGGGCTCGACGGTATTTCGCTGGAAGCTGGCGGTGATCGGCCTGGCACTCGCCAATGCCGCCTTGTTTCGACGGGTCGGCGGCCGGGTGCTGGCGGCCATATCGCTGGCGGCCTGGCTGGTCGCCGCCGGGCTCGGGCGAATGATCGCCTATAGCTGACGCAGGGCGACCTTTATTGCGGCGGCGGTGGCGGCGGCGCGAATTCGGGTGGCGGCGGCTCGGCCGGCACGGCATCCACAGGGTCGCGGCCGGCATCGGGTGGTGCATCCTGGGCATCGAGAACCGCACCCGTGACGGCGCTGGCGGCGTCGCCGGCCTCCGGTCCCGCCACCGCGTCGACGATGTCGCCGATGGCGTCGGCTTCGGGTCGCCGGGTGCGCGGCGTGTTGGCGGCCCGGTCCTGGGCCAGCGCCGCAAGCATGAAGCGGCGCCAGAGCTTGGCGGGAACACCGCCGCCGACCACGCCGTTCATCGGCGAATTGTCGTCGTTGCCGACCCAGACCCCGACGACGAGGTCGCCGGCAAATCCGATGAACAGCGCGTCGCGGTGGTTCTGGGTGGTACCGGTCTTGCCATAGGCCGGCACCGGCAGCCGGGCGGCGTTACCGGTGCCGTTGCGGATGACGCTGGCGAGCATTTCGCGCATCGGCGCGCGGGACGGCCAGGGCGTCAGTGCATCGGCGGCAGCGCGGGCGGCGCCGATGACGCCGCGGCGGGTGGGCGGCAGTGCGGTGGCGGTCACCGGTCGCCGGCCCGACGACAGCGCCGCATAGGCCTGGGTCATTTCGATCAGCGTCACCGGCGAGGTGCCGAGCGCCATCGCCGGATATTCGCTGATCGGCGCGGTGATGCCGAGCTTGCGGGCCTGGGCAATGACTGCGGCGGTGCCGGTTTTCTGGGCCAGCTTGACGGCGACGACGTTGGAGGAGGCGGCGAAGGCGGTGATCAGGCTGATGTTGCCGCGGTATCGGCCATCGTCGTTCTTCGGCGCATAGTCATCGATCTGGACGGGCGAATCCTCGACCGTGTCGCCGGGGCGCATGCCTTCGTCGAGCGCCGCCAGATAGACGAACAGCTTCCACGACGATCCGGGTTGGCGCATTGCCTGGGTGGCGCGGTTGAATGGCGTCGTGACGTAATCGGTGCCGCCTACCATGGCGACGACCCTGCCATCGGGGCGCATGGCCACCAGCGCCGCCTGGGTCAGGTCGAGGCCTTTCGAGCCGGCGATGGTATCGCGCACGGCGCGCTCGGCCGCGGCCTGCAGGTTGCGATCGAGCGTCGTCCTGACGGCGACATCGCCATAATCGGCGTCGGGCGAGGCAGCACGCGCCTGGGGCAAGGCCCAATCGGCGAAATAGCTGCCGGTCGGCAGCGCGCGGCGGCCGGGCGTGTAGCGTGCCGGGCGGGCGCGGCGCGCCTGGGCGGGGGTGATGGCGCCGGTATCGACCATCGCAGCCAGCACCAGGTCGGCACGTTCCCGCGCGTCCTCCAGATGGCGGCTGGGGGCGAGGCGCGACGGTGCCTGGACCAGCCCCGCCAGCATCGCGGCTTCGCCCAGTGTCAGATTTTCGGGCTCGGTATCGAAATACACGCGCGAGGCCGCGCGAATGCCATAGGCACCGTCGCCGAAATAGACGCTCGACAGATAGCGCTGGAGGATCTCGTCCTTGCTCAGCCGTGCTTCGAGCCAGAAGGCGATGATGACCTCCTGCAGCTTGCGCGCGATGCTGCGGTCGGCGGACAGGAAGCTGGTCTTGGCAAGTTGCTGGGTGAGAGTCGATCCGCCCTGCACGGTGCCGCCGGCGGCAATATTGCGCGACAGCGCCCGGGCGATGCCGCGCGGGTCGATTCCCCAATGGTTGTAGAATCTACGGTCCTCGATGGCGATGAGCGCGCCGGGCACATATTTCGGCAGCCTGGCAATGTCGACCGGCGCTTCCTTGTAGTCGCCGCGCCGGGCGATCGGGCGGCCGCCGCTGTCGGTCAGCACCAACGCCGGCTTGGTCGCGGGTTCCAGCGCCCGGCCGAGCGGGGCGGTGAGCACCAGCCAGATGACCAGGGCGATCAGGAAGCCGGTCAGGATGGCGAGGCCGGGCAGCAGGTATCGGCGCAGCGGCCGGCGGGGTTCCGCCTCGGCGATTGCCAGGTCCGCCGGCTCGGTCATGCGCGCTCGCGGGTGGCGCTGAACCGGATCGCGGTTTCGCGCTGGGTGACGTAGTTGAGTTCCCAGCTGTCGCGCGCCATGAACACCGGGGCGCCGTCGCGATCTTCGGCCATGGCGCCGCGATTGTCGTCGATGAAGCGCTTCAGCTCGGCAGGGTCGCCGGCGATCCAGCGCGCGGTTTCATAGGGGCTGGGTTCGAACGACGCGGCGACGCGATATTCGGCCTCTAGCCGTGAAATCAGCACCTCCAGCTGCAACTGCCCGACGACACCGACGACCCATTGGCTGCCGAGCAGCGGCTTGAACAGCTGCGTCACGCCTTCCTCCGCCATGTCGGTGAGCGCGGTGCGCAGCTGCTTCGACTTGGTCGGGTCGCCCAGCCGCACGCGGCGCAGGATCTCGGGCGCGAAATTGGGAATGCCGGTGAAGGTGACATCGTCCTTTTCGACCAGCGAATCGCCGACGCGCAGCACGCCATGGTTGGGGATGCCGATGATGTCCCCCGGAAACGCCTCGTCGGCGATTTCGCGATCTTGCGCGAAGAAGAAGATGGGGGAGTTGATGGCGATGGCCTTGCCGGTGGCGACCTGGCGCAGTTTCATGCCGCGGCGGAACTTGCCCGACGCGATGCGCAGGAAGGCGATGCGATCGCGGTGCTGCGGGTTCATGTTGGCCTGCACCTTGAAGACGAAGCCGGACACCTGGGTGTCGGTGGGTTCGACCGCTTCGGGAAGCGCCGGTTGCGGGCGCGGCGCCGGGGCGAATTCCGCCAGCGCGTCGATCAGCGCCTCGACGCCGAAATCCTTGAGCGCCGATCCGAACAGCACCGGTGTCAGCGCACCCCTGCGATAGAGATCGGCGTCGAGCGTCGCATAGCCGCCCAGCGCCAGCTCGGCCTGATCGCGCAGCCGCTGCGCGATGGGGCCGCACAGCGCGTCGATTTGCGGATCGTCGAGCCCTGTCGTCTGCACCGTCGCGCCGGCAGCATTGGTGCCGGTACCGTCGGGCTTGAGGAATTTGTGGCTGCGCAGGTCGTACAGGCCCTTGAACTCGCCGCCCATGCCCGCCGGCCAGTTGAGCGGCGCCACGTCCAGTGCCAGCATGTCCGAAATTTCGTCGAGCAGTTCGAACGGGTCGCGGCCTTCGCGATCGACCTTGTTGATGAAGGTCAGGATCGGCACGTCGCGCAAGCGGCAGACTTCGAACAGCTTGCGCGTCTGCGCCTCGATACCGCGCGCCGCGTCGATCACCATGACGGCGGAATCGACCGCGGTCAGGGTGCGATAGGTGTCTTCGGAAAAATCCTCATGGCCCGGCGTGTCGAGCAGGTTGAAGACGGTGCCGCCGCGTTCGAAGGTCATCACCGACGAGGTGACGGAGATGCCGCGCGCCTGTTCGATCTTCATCCAGTCTGACCGGGCGCGGCGGTTCTGGCCGCGCGCGCGCACTTCGCCGGCCATGTGGATGGCGCCGCCGAACAGCAGCAGCTTTTCGGTCAGCGTCGTCTTGCCGGCGTCCGGGTGCGAAATGATCGCGAAGGTGCGGCGCGGAGCGGGCACGCTCATGGGAAGCGGATAACCGGGGACATGCCCCGGGGCTAGCGCCTCGCCATCCGTGCGACAAGTGGAACCTTGGGCGCGATGGTCGGAATCACAAAGCCTCTTCGCATCGAGTCATAATCATTATAGGCTGTTGCAGCGGGAGCCGCAGAAGGAGCGTGAATTGGGCATGAGACTGTTCGGGGCCGTGATGGCGCTGGTGGCCGGCCTGGTGACGGTTGCCGCCCCCGGTCCGGTCGCAGCCGCCAGCCTTTATGCCGTGCCCAAATACGCCGCCATCCTGATCAACAGCGACACCGGGGAGGTGCTGTACGCCCGCCAGGCCGACGCCCAGCGTTTCCCGGCGTCAATCACCAAGGTGATGACCCTTTATGTGGCCTTTCAGGAGCTGAAATACGGCAATATCCGTGAAGGCGACAGCATCCGCATTTCCAGCGTCGCCGCCCGCCAGCCGCCATCGAAACTCGGGCTGAAGCCGGGCAGCACGATCACCGTGCGCGAGGCGATGGGCGTCATCGCGACGCGGTCGGCGAATGACATTGCCGTGGCGCTGGCCGAACATATCGCGGGCAGCGAGGCGGAATTTTCGGCCCGGATGACCCGCGAGGCGCGCCGGCTGGGCATGTCGCGGACCACTTTTGCCAATGCGACCGGCCTCCCCAACGGCGGCCATGTCACCACGGCGCGCGATATCGCCACCTTGTCGCGCGCCCTGATCCGCGATTTTCCGAAACGCTATCCGATGTTTTCGCAAGTCGCCTTCGAATATGAAGGCCAGCAGATCGGCAACCACAATCACCTGCTGCGCACCCTGCCGGGCGTCGATGGCATCAAGACCGGCTTCACCAATGCTGCCGGCTTCACCCTGGCGGCGTCGGCGGCGCACGATGGCGTGCGCCTGATCGCCGTGGTGCTGGGCGGCCCGAATCGCATGATGCGCGACGGCAATGTGTCCGATCTTCTCGATACCGGTTTTTCGGTGCTGACGCGCCGGTCGCGCGGTGACTACACCACCGTCGCTGCCAATTTCGCCGAACCCGACGACCTGTCCGACAGCATCATGGACCGGCTGGCCAGCGAGGATCCCGCTGCCGAAGGGCTGGTGATGGGGACACAGCCGCGTCCGATGCAGCGCCGCAACTGACCCGAGGCAGCACGCGATGGCACGCCAGAACATCTTTTCGGGTTCACCCTATGAATCGCGGGTCGGCTATTGCCGCGCCGTGGCGCAGCCGCCGTTCGTTTTCGTTTCCGGCACGGTCGGGATCGACATGGACAGTGGCGAACTTCCGGCCGATGTCGAAAGCCAGTGCGCCAATGCGCTGCGCATCGTCGAAGTCGCGCTGCGCCATGGCGGGGCAACCTTTGCCGATGTGGTGCGCGTCACATATTATGCCCCCGATCGCGCCGATTTCGAAGCGTGCTGGCCACAGTTGCAGGCCACTTTCGGCAGCCATCCGCCGGCATCGACAATGGTCGTGGCGGGCTTGATCGATCCCGCGATGCGGATCGAGATCGAAGTGACGGCGATGGTCGACAGCGCCGCGACGGCGTGAGCGCCCCGATCGGCGTTGCAAGCAATGCGGCCGGTCGTGCGCCTATTTGG
The DNA here is from genome assembly GCF_011927825.1 of Polymorphobacter fuscus. NCBI lineage: Bacteria > Pseudomonadati > Pseudomonadota > Alphaproteobacteria > Sphingomonadales > Sphingosinicellaceae > Sandarakinorhabdus > Sandarakinorhabdus fusca. Next base: position 2,275,024 of record NZ_JAATJI010000001.1, read on the forward strand.
CATGGTCTTGCTCCAGACGTCACGCGCTGCTAACAAACCAAATCAGCGGCTTTTACCGCTGCTATTCGACGCTGCCCCGACCTGTTGTCCATCTGGATGATTTTTGTCGGACGTGGCCTCTCGATCTCGCCCCCGGTCGGGGTCAAAGACCGGGCTATTTCACCAGGTTTTCGGCCTGGATTTTCAAGGGGCAGGATGCACGCACCGACACTTGGCTTCAGCGGAACCGGCCTTGCGGCGGTTCCGGTTGGCCCGGTGGCGACGTTCCATGCACCGGGCGCCCGCAATGGCCCCGGCTATCCTGCCGCTGACCCTCGCATCACCCGATATCGGCCCGCGCTGCGCGACGCCGAACCACACGATATGCGCCGCCGCGAGTCCCGGATGGACCGCGGCCCCGGCGCCATGGAGCAAATTTATGTCACTTCGCATGCTGATCGACGCCCGCCACCCGGAGGAGACCCGGGTCGCCGTCGTCAACGGACAACGAATCGAGGAATTTGACTTCGAAGCTGCCGACAGGAAGCAGCTGAAAGGCAATATCTATCTCGCCAAGGTCACTCGCGTCGAACCTTCGCTGCAGGCGGCGTTCGTCGAATATGGCGGCAACCGTCACGGCTTCCTCGCCTTTTCCGAAATTCACCCCGATTACTATCAGATCCCGCGGGAAGACCGCGAGGCGCTGCTGCGCGAGGAAGCCGAATTCGCCGCCGAGAACGACGACCACCAGGACGACGAACTCGACGAGAATGGCGAGCCCCGCGACGAAGTGCTGGAAACCGGCGGGCAGAGCGACGAGCCGACCGATGCGCTGCGCCGCAAGCGCCAGTCGCTGCGCCGCCGCTACAAGATCCAGGAAGTCATCCATCGCCGCCAGGTGCTGCTGATCCAGGTCGTCAAGGAAGAGCGCGGATCAAAGGGCGCGGCGCTGACCACCTATCTGTCGCTCGCCGGCCGCTATTGCGTGCTGATGCCCAACACCGCCCATGGTGGCGGCATCAGCCGCAAGATTTCCAATATCGCCGATCGCAAGCGGTTGAAGGCGATCATGGCCGATCTGAAGCTGCCGACCGGCATGGGTGCCATCGTCCGCACTGCCGGGTTGAAGCGCTCGTCCGACGATATCCGCCGCGATTTCGATTATCTGACGCGGCTTTGGGATGAGATCCGTGAAAAGACGCTGGCAAGTTCGGCGCCGGCGCTGATCCACCAGGATTCGGACCTGATCAAGCGCGCCATCCGCGACATCTATCACCGCGACATCGACCAGGTGCTGGTCGAAGGCCCCGAAGGCTTTGCCGATGCGTCGCGCTTCATGTCGATGCTGATGCCGGGGCACACGCCCAAGGTCGTCGAATATTCCGACAATGTGCCGCTGTTCCAGCGTTTCGGCGTCGAACAGCAGCTTGAGGGCATGTACCAGCCGGTGGTCCAGCTGAAATCCGGCGGTTACATCGTCATCAACCCGACCGAGGCACTGGTGTCGATCGACATCAACTCGGGCCGCTCGACGCGCGAATATGGCATCGAGGAAACGGCGACCAAGACCAACCTGGAAGCCGCCGAGGAAATCGGCCGGCAGTTGCGCCTGCGCGACATGGCCGGGCTGGTGGTCATCGATTTCATCGACATGGAAGTCGGCGCCAACAACCGCCGCGTCGAAAAGGCGATGAAGGACGCGCTGCGGCATGACCGGGCGCGCGTCCAGATCGGCCGCATTTCGGCGTTCGGGTTGCTCGAAATGAGCCGTCAGCGGCTGCGCACCGGTATTCTGGAAGCCTCCACCCATATCTGCCCGATGTGCGAAGGCACCGGCATGGTCCGGTCGGTGGCATCCGCTGCCCTCGCTGCCCTTCGCGCGCTGGAGGCCGAGGCCCTGCGCGGCCGCGCATCGGACTTCACGCTGCGCGCCGGCGACGAAGTTGCGGTTTATATCCTCAACCGCAAGCGCATCGAGCTCGCCGAGCTGGAAGAACTTTACGGGGTGACGATCGTCACCGTGCCCGACGAATCGCTGATCGGGCCGAACTTTGCCATCGATGCCGGCGGTCCGCCGCCGACCAAGAAGGTCGAAATGCGGGCGCTGCCGGTGCCGGTGCGGATCGAGGATGACCCCGACGACGACATCGCCGAAGGTGACGACGAGGCCGGCGAGGACCGTCCGCAGGGCGAACGCGCCGAACGTGGCGACCGCAACGAACGCGGTGGCCGCAACAAGCGCCGTCGCCGCGGCGGCCGCAACGGCCGTGAGGAGGGTTCCGCAGATGCTCCGGTGGACGAGGGCGGCGACGCGCCGGCGGACGTCGAGGATGACGTCGAAGTGGTGGCGAAGGCCGACGAAAGCCCGGCCGAAATCGAGGCACGCGGCAACCGCGAACGCAGCGACCGCAAGCGTCGCCGCCGCGGCCGTCGTGGCAAGCGTGACGGGGCACCGGTGACCGAAACCGGCGAGACCGCAGCCGCCGTTCCGGCGGCAGCAGCCGAGGTCCCGGTGGCCGAAAGCCCCGCCGCTGACGCCGTCGAGGCAGCGCCCAAGCCCAAGCGCAGCCGTCGTCGCAAGGCCGATGTCGAAGGCGTGCCCGATCTCGCTGCCGCTGAAGTCGCCGAAGCGCAGGCTGAGGAGCCGGCGGCGGCGCCGGAGCCAGCTGAGGACGTGGCTGACGCCGTTGCGGAACCCAAGGCCAAGGGATCGCGCAAGCGCCCCAGCAAGACGCGCGCCGCACCGGCTGCGGCAGCGCCGGCAGCGAAGCCCGCGGCCAAGGCCAAGGCGGCTGCTGCACCGGCTGCGGTCACCGTCGCGCCCGAACCGGTCGCGGAAGCCAAGCCCAAGCGCGCGCCGCGCAAGGCGAAGGCCGAAGCGGCAACGCCCGAGGTAGCGCCGGCGACCAAGGCAACCGAGGCGGACCCGGTGCCCGTCAAGCCGAAGCGCCGGGCCAAGGCTGCCACCACTCCCGAAGCGGTCGCAGCGCCGGTGCCCGATGCACCAGCCGAGGCTGCGCCTGCCGCCGAGCCTGCCACGCCCGATGCTACGGACGCGGGCTCGACCGGCCCGGCGCGCAAGGGCTGGTGGCAACGCACGTTCGGTTGACGCCGACAGGTCTGTGCTCCCCGGCCCGAGCGGCCGGGGGGCCGGACGACCGCGACCAATTCCCAATCGCGTCATGGGGAAACTCGACTTCATCATGGCCAAGAAAGCGTTGCAGCGCAGCATCTGGCGCTGCCGGCCCCAAGCGGCCTAAGTCCGCGCAATGACAATTGCCGACAAATCTGCCGCTGCGACCGGCCGGGTGATCCTGGTCGGCGCCGGCCCAGGCGCCGCCGATCTGTTGACGCTGCGCGCCGCGCGCGCGCTCGCCGCCGCCGATGTCGTCGTCCATGATGGTCTTGTCGGCGCCGATGTCATGGCGATGGTGCCGGCCGGTGCCCGGCTGGTGTCGGTCGCCAAGCGCCGCGACCGCCACACCATGCAGCAAGCCGATATCGGTGCGTTGCTGGTCCGCGAGGCGCAGGCCGGCCATGTCGTGGTGCGGCTGAAGGGCGGCGACCCATTCATCTTCGGTCGTGGCGGCGAGGAAGTCAGTGCCTGCAACGCCGCCGGCATCGCGGTCGAGGTCATCCCCGGTGTCTCGGCGGCGCTGGGCGGCGCGGCAGCGGCGCTGATGCCGCTGACGCATCGCGACCATGCCTCGATCGTCTCCTTTGTCGCCGGCGAATGCCGTGGCCTTGCCGACCAGAATTGGGTCGGCCTTGCCGGCAAAGGACGGACGCTGGTGATCTACATGGGCGTCACCGGTGCTGATCGCATCGCCGAAAAACTGATCGGCGATGGCCTGGCCCCCGACACGCCTGTTGCCATTCTCGAACGTGCCACGCTCGCCGACATGCGGGTGCTGCGCGCCTGCCTTGCCGATCTCGGTGGGCTGGTGGCACGCGAAGCTGTCATTTCCCCGGCGCTGATCATCGTCGGCGATGTTGCAACCCTGGGCGCCGATGCGGCGCTCACCCAGATCACGAAGGCCCTGCCATGCCCAATATCCTGACCGGCAATCGGCTCGAAACCGGCGATGTCCTGTACTGGGACGGCGCCGACTGGAGCACCCGCATCGCCGATGCCGCCGAGATCGGCGCAGAAGGCGAGCCGCTGCTTGCCCGGCTGATCGCCGAGGAACGCATCAACGACCCCGTGCTCATTCCCGTCACCGGCAGCGCCGGCAACTGGATGCCCACCACCACCCGCGAGCGCGTTCGCGCCTCCGGCCCCAGCGTCCGCGCCGACCTGGCGCGCGGCAGCCTTTCTGTGGAAGCCATCTGATGTACGTTTACGACCAATATGACCAGGCCATCGTCGATGCCCGCGTCGCCGAGTTCAAGGACCAGGTCGGCCGCCGGCTGCGCAACGAGATCACCGAGGACCAGTTCAAGCCGCTGCGGCTGATGAACGGGCTCTACCTCCAGTTGCACGCCTATATGCTGCGCGTCGCCATCCCCTATGGTACCTTGTCGGGCACCCAGATGCGGATGCTGGCGCACATCGCGCGCAAATACGACCGTGACTACGGCCATTTCACCACGCGCCAGAACATCCAGTACAACTGGATCAAGCTGGAGCAGTTTTCCGACCTGCTCGACGACCTGTCGAAGGTCGAAATGCACGCTTTCCAGACCAGCGGCAACTGCATCCGCAACATCAGTTCGGACCAGTTCGCCGGTGCCGCCGCCGATGAAGTCGCCGACCCGCGGCCCTATGCCGAGCTGTTGCGCCAATGGTCGACGCTGCATCCCGAATTTTCCTTCCTGCCGCGCAAGTTCAAGATCGCCGTCATCGCCAGCGACACCGACCGTGCCGCGATCCAGCTCCACGATATCGGGCTGCAGCTGCGCCGCGACGATGCCGGGGCGCTTGGGTTCCGCGTCTATGTCGGCGGCGGCATGGGGCGCACGCCGATCATCGGCCAGGTGGTCCGCGACTTCATCGCGGTCGGACAGTTCCTCAGCTATTCGGAAGCGATTTTGCGCGTCTACAACCGCTATGGCCGGCGCGACAATATCTACAAGGCGCGCATCAAGATCCTGGTGACCGAGCTTGGCATCGACGAATTCCGCCGCCAGGTCGAAGCCGAATGGGCCGAGCTGGCACCGCTCGGGCTCGATGCGCCGCAAGCCGAATATGACCGGATCATCGCGCAGTTCGCCGAGCCCGCGTACGACCCGTCGGCGCCCGACACGCTCGATCTGTCGGACCCCGATTTTGCTGTCTGGGTCCAGCAGAACGTCCACGCCCACAAGCAGCCGGGCCATGCCATCGTGACGATCAGCCTGAAGCCGAAGCGCGGCATTCCGGGCGATGCGTCGTCGGCGCAGATGGATGTCGTCGCCGACCTGGCCGAACGCTATGCCCATGACGAGATCCGGGTGACGCACAGCCAGAATCTGGTGCTCGCGCATGTCCGCAAGGCCGATCTCTACGCCGTGTGGCAGGCGTTGGAGGCCGCTGACCTCGCGACGCCGAACCTCGATCTGGTCACCGACATCATCGTCTGCCCCGGCATGGACTATTGCACCCTCGCCAATGCCCGCTCGATCCCGATCGCCCAGACCATTGCCGCCAAGTTCGAGAACGACACCGCCGATCAGCGCGACATCGGCGAGCTGAAGATCAAGATTTCGGGCTGCATCAACGGCTGCGGTCACCATCATGCCGGCCACATCGGCATTCTGGGCGTCGATAAAAAGGGCGAGGAAGCCTATCAGCTGCTGCTCGGCGGCTCCGGCGCCGAGGACGCGTCGCTGGCCAAGATCCTGGGGCCGGGCTTTGACGAAAACGGCATCGTCGCCGCGGTCGACAAGTTGATCGCCTTCTACCGCACGGCGCGCAGCGCTCCCGACGAGCGCTTTCTCGATACCTATCGCCGCCTCGGGCCGGCGCCGTTCAAGGAAGCCGTTTATGGATAATTTCGACAATCAGGACCAGCAGGCGGTCGCCGGGGCGCCGTCGCCGGCGCTCGACGACCGTCCGGCACGGCTGCGCTTTCGCGACGATGCGCCCTTCGACAGCCCGATCGCACCGCTTGCCGATTTCCTCGCCGGCGGCAATTTCGCCGCCGTGCGGATCGAGCCCGGCGATGACGTCCGCGCCCTCCACCCGCATTTCGACCGGCTGAAGCTGGTCGAGGTCGCGTTCCCCAAGTTCCGCGATGGCCGCGGCTATTCCTCGGCGCGCATCCTGCGCGAGGAAGGCTTTACCGGGGAAATCCGCGCTGCCGGCGATGTGCTCGTCGACCAGATCGGCTTCATGCGGCGGGTCGGCTTCGACAGTTTCGCGCCCGATGTGCCGCTCAACCTCAAGGTCGTCCAGGCGACGCTCGATCGCTACCCCTATGTCTATATGAAGTCGTCCGACGGCAAACCGCCGGTCTGGGCGCTGCGGCATGGCTAGCACGGCGGCCGCACCGGCACGCCAGGTCGACGCCATCGACACGGCGCCGCCCTTCACCCTGCCCGATGTGGCACGGTTGACGGCGAAATATGCCGGCGTCGCCACCGAAGCCATGCTCGCCGACCTGCTCGCCGGGGAATTGCGCGGGCGGGTGGCTGCCGTATCGTCGTTCGGCAGCGAATCGGCAGTGCTGCTCGACATGGTCGCCGCCGTCGACAAGGACGTGCCCGTGATCTTCGTCAACACGCAGAAGATCTTCGGCGAAACCCTCGCCTATCGCGATACGCTCGCCGAGCAACTGGGGTTCACTGACCTGCGCGTCTATCGCCCTGACCCCCGGCTGCTCGCGGCCAAGGATGCGACGAGCCTGCGCTGGAGCTATGACCCCGATGGCTGCTGCGACCTCAGAAAGGTGGAGCCGTTGCGCCGGGCGCTGGCACCGTTCGACGCATGGATTTCGGGGCGCAAGGGTTTCCAGGGCAAGACCCGCGCCGCGCTGCCGCGCTTCGAGCTCGATGAGGGTCGGTTGAAGGTCAACCCGCTAGCCGACTGGACCCGCGACGCCATCGACGCGGCGTTCACCGCCCGCAAGCTGCCGCGCCACCCGCTGGAGGCGCAGGGCTATCCCAGCGTCGGCTGCGTGCCGTGCACATCGCAGGTGCAGCCGGGCGAAGACCCCCGTGCCGGGCGCTGGCGCGGGTGGGACAAGACCGAATGCGGGATTCACGACCCGGTGTTCTGACGACCGGGGCTTGGGCGCCGGACTCCGATTCTCAGACCGACAACAACCGATGCTTGCCGTTGTCGAAGCGGTGATAGGGGATCGGCCGGTCCGGCTCCTCGTCCCGTGCCGCGACTTCGGCAAGGATGGCGCGGGTGATCGATGGCAGGTCGAGTGCCGCCGCCGCGTCCCAGTCGAACCAGGCGATTTCATCGAGTTCGCCGCTACCGGCGCCGGGATCGACGCTGGCCAGATGCTCGGCATCGACGGTGAAGAAGCGGGCATCGAAACGCCGGGTGCGTGCCGGTGGGGTGATGGCACGGGCGACGAAGCGCAGCGGCGCCAGGTCGGGCAAATGGCCGGTGGCGAGAAAGTCGCGCCATTCCGGGCTGCGGGTCGCGGCACGGCCTTTCTGCCCCACGATCAGTCCGGTTTCTTCGAAGGTTTCGCGGATGGCGGTGGCGGCAAGGGCGCGGGCGCGCGGCATGGCGCAGGTGCGCGACAGCGCATCGGCGACACCGGGGGCGAGGTCGGACGCTGCCTTTACCCGGAAATCGGCCGGGTGGATGCGGCCGCCGGGGAACACCCATTTGTCGGGCATGAAGGCATGGCCACCGACGCGCCGCCCCATCAGCACCCGCGGCCGCGGCCCGTCGCGGCGGATGACGAGCAGCGTTGCCGCATCGCGCGGGCGGATGTGCGGCAGGGCGCGGTCGGGCAGGTCGTCGATCATCGCGACGAGCCTATGCGCGAACTCCTGCCGCGTCCCCTCGCCTTTTAGACCAGCGTCGCCAGCGCCGATCGGTCGAAGTCCTTCAGCTCGTCCATCCGGCCATCGCGAACCTTCAAGGCCCAGTCGGGATCGACGATCAGCGCGCGGCCGACGCCGACCAGGTCGAACTCCTCGCGGTCGAGGCGTTCGAGCAGATTGTCGATGCTGGCGGGCTGCGACGCCTCGCCGCCGAAGCCGGCGATGAATTCGCCCGACAGGCCGACGCTGCCGACGGTGATCGTCGGCACGCCTGTGATCTTCTTGGCCCAGCCGGCAAAGTTGAGGCCCTCGTCGCCGTCGATCTCGGGGAATTCGGGTTCCCAGAAGCGCCGCTGCGAGCAGTGGAGGATGTCGGCGCCGGCATCGACCAGCGGCGTCAGCCACTCGGTCAGCTCGGCGGGGTTGGTGGCGACCTTGAAGCCGTAATCCTGCTGCTTCCACTGCGAAATTCGGATGATGACCGGGAAATCGGGGCCGACTTCGGCGCGCACGGCGGCCAATATGTCGGCGGCGAAGCGGGCGCGCTCGGCGATCGTCGGGCCGTTGTAGCGGTCGTCGCGGGCGTTGGTGCCGGTCCAGAAGAACTGGTCGATGAGATAGCCATGGGCGCCGTGCAGCTCGACGGCGTCGAAGCCGAGGCGCTTGGCATCGCCGGCGGCGCGGGCGAAGGCGGCGATGGCGTCGGCAACGTCGCTGTCGGCCATCGCCTTGCCCCAGGGCTTGCCGGGCTTGAACAGGCCGGAGGGCGATTCCTGCTCGGGCGGCGTCTTGTTGGCGTGGTTGATCGCGGCGCCGACATGCCACAGCTGCGGCGCGATCAGGCCATGGCCGGCATGGGTTTCGGTGACGACCTTGCCCCAGCCGGGCAGCGCGGCGCCGAAGAAATTCGGCACATTGGGGTCGTTGGTCGAGCCGGTGCGCTCGATTCCGGTGCCTTCGGTGACGATCAGGCCAACTCCGCCTTCGGCACGGCGGCGGTAATAGGCCGCGACATCGTCACCCGGAATGCCATCGGGCGAAAAGCTGCGCGTCATCGGTGCCATGACGATGCGGTTGGGCAGCGTCAGGCCCTTCAGCGTGAACGGGCGAAACAGGGAATTGGGCATGTGCAGGCTCCGGAAATTGGCTTGTTCCGGACCTAGGGCGGGCCTGTCGCCGCGGCAAGGCAGCGACGGCGCAGATTTTCTTGGGGGCTGGCAAAAGCGGCAGGCCGGTTGTGGGATGGCGGGGCAAGGGGTAAAGCGCGCCGCCCGCAATCTTGCCGAAAGTCCATTTTCATTTCCAGCCTGTCCACCCCCGTGCGCGACGACGGATCGGTCCCGCCCGGCTATGGCCCGCTGTTGCGGCTGGCCGGGCCGGTGGTGCTGTCGCGCCTCGGCATCATGGCGATGGGGCTGGTCGATGCCGTGGTCGTCGGGCGGCATTCGGCGACGGAACTGGGCTATCAGGCGCTCGGCTGGGCGCCGACGGCGGTGGTGCTGACGACGTCGATCGGGTTGCTGTCGGGCATCCAGGTGATGACATCGCAGGCGATCGGCGATGGCCGCGCCGCCGATACCGGCGCCATTCTGCGCCGCGGGATGGGCTATGCGCTGTGGATTGCCGTGGCGGCAGCAGCGCTGCTGTTCTTCCTCGGTGGCCCGGTGATGCACAATATCGGGCTCGCGGACGGCCTTGCCGACGGCGCGACGCCGGTGCTGCAGATCCTGTCACTGTCGCTGATCCCGATCCTGATCGGCGATGCCGGCATGTTCTGGCTGGAAGCGCACGGCCGCGCCGTTCCCGGCATGGTGGCGATCTGGGCATCGAATGTCGTCAACCTCGTCCTCAACCTGTGGCTGGTGCCGGGGGACAGCGGTTTTGCCGTGTCGGGCGCCGCGGCCAGCGGCTGGGCGACGTTCGTGTCGCGGCTGGCGTTTCTCGCCATGATCGCGGTGCTGATTCTCGGCTGGTCGCAGGCGCGGCGGCTGGGGGTGTTCGCGCCGGCGCCGGTCGACAAGCCGGCGGCGGCCGCGATGCGGCGCATCGGCTATGGCGCCTCGCTGAGCTATTTCACCGAAACCCTGGCCTTTGCCAGCATGTCGATCTTCGCCGGCTGGATCAGCGCCAATGCGGTGGCAAGCTGGGCGACGGTGCTGAATGTCGCCGCGCTGATCTTCATGGTGCCGCTGGGGCTGGCGACGGCGACCGGCGTGCTGGTGGGCCGCGCCCATGGCGCCGGCGACCCCGCCGGCGTGCGCACGGCGGCGCGGCGCGGCTTCACCCTGACGACGCTGCTGACGCTGGCCATCTGCATCGGCGTGGCGCTGGGCAACGACCTGATCGCGCAGGCCTATACCCATGACCCGGCAGTGCAGGCGATGACAGCGGCGGCGTTGCTGCTGTCGTGCCTGTTCTTCATCGCCGATGGCCTGCAGGTGGTCGGCGCCCAGGCGTTGCGGGCGCAATCGGACGTCTGGGTGCCGACCTTCACCCATTTTGCCAGCTATCTGCTGGTGATGATGCCGCTCGGCTGGGGCTTTGGCGTGGCGATGGGGCTGGGGGTCAACGGCCTGGTCTGGTCGATCATCATTGCGTCGCTGATGTCGGCGACGCTGCTGTGGGGGCGGTTCCTGTTGCTGACGCAGCCTAGCTTCGCAGCGCCTCGATCGGGCTGAGCTTCGCCGCGCGCGTCGCCGGCCACCAGCCGAAGAAGATGCCGATCGACGCCGATACCGCGAACGCCACTGTCACGGCGAACAGCGTCACCTGGGTTTCGAAGCCGATGACGCCGCCGACGAGCATGGCGAGCCCGGTGCCGACGGCGACGCCGATGCCGCAGCCGATCAGCGACAACATCAGTGCTTCCAGCAGGAACTGCAGGCGGACGGCCGCGCGGCTGGCGCCGATCGCCATGCGGATGCCGATTTCGCGGGTGCGTTCGGTGACGCTGACCAGCATGATGTTCATGATGCCGATGCCGCCGACGACCAGGCTGATCGACCCGATCGCGGCGAGCAGCAGCGAGATCGCCCGCGTCGTCGTGGTCAGCGTGTCGGTGATCGCGGTCAGGTTCGCCACTTGGAAGTCGTCGGGGTCGGCGGGACGCAGCCGGTGGGTGCGGCGCAGCAGCGCGGTAATGTCGTCGGTGACGCTGTCGAGCGCATCGGCCGAAGCGACGCTGACCGAAATGGTTCGGATCGAACGGCGGAAGAAATTGCCCTGCAACAGCCGCAGCGCCGACGTCAGCGGCACAACGATGACATCGTCGCGGTCCTGCCCGCCGAACCCCTGTCCGCGTTTTTCCAATATGCCGATGACGGTGAAGCTGATGCCCTTCACCCGCACCATCTGGCCCATCGGATCATTGGCGCCGAACAATTTGTCGGCCACCGTTTGCCCGAGCACGGCGACGCGGGCACCGGCGCGTTCCTCGCGATCGGTGAAGATGCGTCCATCGCCGACCGTCCAGTCATTGACCTGGAAATAGGCCGGAACCGATCCCGTGACATTGGTCGCCCAATTGGCCGGGCCGGCGACGGCCTGCGCCGGAACGCTGGTCGATGGCGCGGCGGCAAGGACATTGTCGAGCCGGGCGATGCCATCGGCATCCTCGATGCGCAGAGTCGCGCCGGTCCCGGCCCCACCGAAAATGCCGCCCTGCCGCCCGGCGCCGGCGGTGACGATCAGCATGTTGGAGCCGAGGCCGGAGATCGAATCGGCGACCTGTTTCTGCACCCCGCCGCCGATGGCGAGCATGAGGATGACCGCTGCCACCCCGATGATCATGCCGAGCATGGTCAGCGACGATCGCAACCGGTTGGCGATCAGCGCGCTCCACGCCTCGGCGAGCATGGTGGTGATCATGTGACTACCTCCCCCCGGCGGGGGGAGGTGAGAGGTGCGCCTGGCTCATGAGACTGGCTCCGCATGCCCATACAGCGCCGCTTCGGTCGGCGGGCCGTCGTAGAAGATCAGCCCGTCCTGGATGCGGACGACGCGGTTGGTGGCGCGCGCGACTTCCGGGTCATGGGTGACGATCACCACCGTCACCCCCTTGTCCTCGTTGAGAGCGCGGAACAGCGCCAGCACCTCGACGCCGGTCTTCGTGTCGAGCGCGCCGGTCGGTTCATCGGCGAGCAGCAATTCGGGGTTGTTGGCAAGGCTGCGCGCCACGGCGACGCGCTGCTGCTGCCCGCCCGAAAGCTGGCTGGGGCGCGAATTGGGCTTGTCGCCGATGCCGACGCTGGCCAGCAAAGTCAGGGCGCGCGCCTCGCGGTCGGCCTTCGACACGCCCGAATAGACCATCGGCAGCGCGACATTGGCGAGTGCCGACAGCCGTGGCAGCAGGTTGAACTGCTGGAAGACAAAGCCGATGCCGGCGTTGCGCAGCTTCGCCAACGCGGCTTCCGACAAGGTGGCGGTGTCGGTGCCTTCGAAGCGATAGGTGCCTTCGGTCGGCGTATCGAGGCAGCCGATGATGTTCATCAATGTCGACTTGCCCGACCCCGACGGTCCCATGATCGCCATGAACTCGCCCTTGGCGACCGCCAGGCTGATGCCGTGGAGGGCGCGGAAGGTCCCGGCCTCCGAGGCATAGTCCTTGACGACCGTGTCGAGGGCGAGGAGCGCCGTCATCGCGCCGCCGGCGCCTTGCCGTTGCCGCCGCTGTTCGGGCTTTCCCGGCGGCCGCCCGGCGGGCCGGAAAACAGGCCGCCGGCCGGTTTGGCGCCGATGTTGGAGCCGGTGACGACGACATCGCCGACCTTCAGCGGTCCGGACAGGATCTCGCTGTTGTCCGCATCGGACGCCCCGGCGCGCACCCGCCGCGCTTCGGGCTGGCCATTGGCGAGGACGAACAGGGTCACCAGATCGGCTTGCGGGCGGGCCCGGCCGGCGGTGCGGACGGGCTTGTAGCCTTCGGGCTTGAAGCTGAGCGCCGCATTGGGGACGAGCAGGACGTTCTTGCGGTCCGACACGATGAAATTGGCGTTGGCGGTCATCCCCGGCAACAGCGCGCCATCGGGGTTCGCCGCCTTGACGATGACGGTGTAGGTGACCACATTCTGCTGGGTCGTCGGATTCAGCCGGATCTGGTCGACGGTGCCGGTGAACTGCCGGGCGCCATAGGCATCGACGGTGAAATCGACGCGCTGGCCGGGCTTGACCTTGGCGACATCGGCTTCGGCGACGGCGGCCTCGATCTGCATCTGCGTCAGGTCGCGGGCGATCTGGAACAGCGTCGGCGTGTTGAACGACGCCGCCACTGTCTGGCCGATATCGATCTGGCGGCTGATGACGACCCCGGCGACGGGCGATCGGATGACGCTGAACTCCAGATTGGCGCGGTCCTGGCGGATCTGCGCTTCGGCCTGCGCCACCTGCGCTGCCGTGCTGCGCGCCGACGCCAGCGCGGTTTCATAATCCTGGCGGCTGATGAAATCCTGCTTGACCAGCTGTGCCGCCCGCGCGGCGTTGGCGGATTGCAGCTGCGCGGTGGCGCGGATGTTGGTCAGCGCCGCCTCGCTCGCCTGCAGCCGCGAATTGAACAGCGCCGGATCGAGCCGCAGCAGCAGCTGCCCGGCCTTCACCCGGTCGTTGAAATCGGCATAGAGCGCCTGCACCGTTCCCGACACCTGGGTGCCGACGCTGACGACACGCACCGGGTTGATGATGCCGTTGGCGGTGATCTCCTCGGTCAGGTCGCCGCGTTCGACGACCGCGGTCTTGTACGGATCGACCACCGGCGGCGGGTTGAAGCGCTTCCACAGGACGAACGCTGCAACGGCTGCAACGACGAGGGCGAGGATGATCCAGCTGCGGCGCTTCATGATGTGCACTCACCGTTCGACATCGATGGCCTCCCCGATGCTGCCGATGGCGCGGGCGAGCTGGGCGTTGTTGGTGCGGACATTATATTCAGCCTGGACAAGCTGCTGGCGGGCGCTGGCGAGCGCGCTTTGGGCGTTGAGCAGGTCGGCGAAGGTGCCGACGCCGGCGCGATAGCGGCCCTGTGCCAGGTCGGCGGACAGGGTGGCGCTGCGCACCAGCACCCGCGCCGTGGCCAGGCTGCTGAAGGCGTTGTCGAGCGCGACGAAGTTCGAATAGACCGACAGCCCCGCCTGTTGCCGCGTCTGTTCGGCCAGCGCCTGCTGCTGTTCCAGCTGGGCCCGCGCCGCCGCGATATTGTAGCGGGTGTTCCAGCCCGAAAACAGCGGCACGGACAAGGCCAGCCCCGCCGACGCGACGTTGCGGTCGATCGTCGTGTCGATGGCGGACAGGCCGTTCGATGCTTGTACCGACAGGCTGGGGCGGCCGGCGGATTGCGCGTTGCGCACATTGGCGGCGGCGGCATCGACATTGGCGCGCGCGGCGATGATGTCGGGCCGCAGCCGCTCGGCATCGGCGATCAGCGCTTCGGCGCCGGCCCGCAGCACGTCGCCCGATGCCAGCGGCGCGGTCGGCGCGAGGTCGAGCGTCCGGGTGGGCGGCAGGCCGATGGCGACGGCGAGCTGTGCCGCCGATGTGGCGATGGCGCCGCGGGTCTGGATCAGCGTCAGTTCGGCCTGGGCAAAGGCGGTTTCGGCCTGCAACTGGTCGGCACCGGTGGCGACGCCGGCGGCCTTGCGCCCGGTGGCGAGATCGCGCGACTGGCGGGCGAAGGTCAGGTTGGCGACATTGGCCGCCTCGATGGCGCGATTGGCCTCCAGATTGTTGTAGGCGGTGACGACGTTGAGGACGACACCCTGCGCCGCATCGGCATAGTTGGCGAAGGCGGCGCGCTGCTGCGCGGTGGCGGCGTCGATCGCGGCCCGCCGGCCGCCGCCATCGAAGATCAGGTAATTGACGGCCAGCCGCGCCGAGCTGTTGACCTGGGTCAGCACGCTGCTGCCGCCGACGACATTGCCATTGGCATCGATGAAGCCGGTGTCCTGGAAACTCTTGCTGCTGCTCAGCGTCGGGCCGATGCTGAGGCTTGCGGAGGGCAGTTGCGCCGACCGGGCGATGCCGATCTGCGCTGCCGCACCCCGCACGCCGGCCCAGGACACTGCGGTCTGCGGGTTGCGGCACAGCGCGATATCGACAAGGTCGGGCAGCGTCAGCGCGCGTGTCGGCACCTCGCCGCACGCCGCCTGGCGGGCAGACAGCGGCGGCGGCGCCGCAGGGATGATTCCGCGCGGGTCATCATGCGTCGGCACGGCCGATGCCGAAGACGCAAGGAGCAGCGCCGCGAGAGCGAAACGGACAATCATGAGGTTCGGACAGGCCTTTAGCGCATGCAGACGTTACGCGGCGAGGCGTCATTTCACCCGCGACCATTTGGTGAGATGATTGTCATCCCGGTCGAGGTCGTGCCGGCGGCACGATCCGCGGCTAGGCGGCCCGGGGCAGGCGCCGCGCACCGGCGGCCGTCTCGCGGACCAGGTCGGCGACATAGGGTTCGAAATTCACCTGCATCGTGTGCCGCCGGCTGGCATAATAATGGCCCTGGTAGCGCGCCTCGTCATCGGCGATGGCCTTCGCCATCGTCGCCGGATCGGGCAGGGCATAGCGGCCGGTCAGATAGGCAACGAGCAGCTTCGACTGTTGTTCGGCAAGGTTGACAAGGGTCGGCAGCGCCTGGGCCAGGCCCATGAACCACAGGCCATGCAGCGCTGGCTCTGCCTGCACCATGCGCTTGAACAGCGGGATATGGTTGTCGGTGACCGGCGCGTCGTCAGGGGCCAGAAAAGGGAAGTCGATATTGTAGCCGGTGGCGGTAACGATGACGTCGATCGTTTCGCGGCTGCCGTCGCTGAACACCACCTCGGCGCCGTCGAACCGGTCGATGGCGGGCTTGATGGCGATATCGCCGTTCGACATGCGGGTCAGGAATTCGCCGCTGACGGTGGGGTGCGCTTCCAGCGGCTTGTGGTCGGGGGTCGGCAGGCCATAATCCTCCATGCGGCCGACCGCCTTGATGATGGTGCGCGCCGCCAGCTTTCGAACAAGGCCCAGCGGCATCCACGCCGGCAGCGGCGTCTTGTCGACCGGCTTGCCGTTGAGCGACTTGGGCAGCACCCAGACACCGCGGCGCGTCGACACCCACAGCCTGGCCGTCAGCGCCCGCTGGCCGAGTTCCGACGCGATATCGACGGCGCTGTTGCCCATGCCGACGACGAGCACGCGCTTGCCGATCATGTCGACCGGCGCGAACGGTGTCTTGTAGTCATGGGCGTGGAGGATCGTGCCGTCGAACGTCCCCGGCCAGGTCGGGCGGTTGGGCGACCAATGGTGGCCGTTGGCGACGACGACATGGCTGTAGGTTGCGGTGCCGCCCGGGGTGGTGACGTCCCAGCCGGCGCCGCCGCGGCGCACCGCCGTGACCGGGGTGTCGAACCGGACCAGGTCGCGCAGGCCGAAATGATCGACATAGGCGTTGAAATAGGCCGCGATCAGGCTGTGGTGGGGGAAATCGGGCCAGTCCGCGGGAACGGGGAACTCTTCGAACTGCAACCGGGTCTTCGACGTGTCGATGTGGAGCGACTGATAGGCCGAGCTCATGCCATTGGGGTTGGCATAGGCCCAGTTGCCGCCGATCCGGTCCGATGCTTCGAACCAGTCGAATGCCAGCCCCGCATCGCGCAGCCGCTTGGCGGTGGTGAAGCCGGAACAGCCGGCTCCGATGAGGGCAATTTTCTGGGCGGTTGTCATCGCGCAAATGTAGCGCGACGATGGTGCCGCGAAACCCGCACAGATGGCAGGGCGTTGTTGCGCGCACCCGTCCGAGGAATTGCCATGCACAAGCCGATCAAGAGCGTCCCCACCCCTGCCGTCGGCCTTGTCGCCATCTGCGGCAAATGCGGCAAGAAACTCGGGGGCGGCTTTGGCCCCGGCGGCGGCACATCGCTCGGCAAGGCGCTGGCGGCGGCGCTGCGGCTGCCCAAGCCCAAACGGGCGCGGCTGCGGATCGTGGAAACCAAGTGCCTCAAGCTGTGTCCCAAGGGCGCGGTGGCGGTGGTTGGCAGCGCCAACCCGGGGCAGATCCTGGTCGTGCCGGCCGGAACTCCGGTGGCGGCGGTCATCCGGCGGCTCGAACTGGCGCATGATATCGCAGCGCCGCTCGCCCAACCCGGCTAAGCTGCGCTGGCCCTTTCGCCGGCGACGACCTAAACAGGGGGGCATGACCCAGCCCTGCACGCATCTCCTGCTTTTCGGCGCAACCGGCGACCTTTCGAAACGCATGTTGCTGCCGTCGCTGTTCGGGCTCGATGCCGATGGCCTGCTGCCCGACAGCCTGCGCATCATCGCCACCGCGCGGTCCGTCCACGATACCGCCGAATTCCGCGCCCTGGCGGCAGCGGCGCTCGACGCCACGGTCGATGCCGATCGTCGCCACCCCGACCAGGTGGCGCGCTTTCTGGACCGCATCACCTATGTCCCGCTCGATGCCAGCAAGGCCGAAGGCTTTGCCGCGCTGGCGCAGGAAATCGGCGACACCGCGCATGTCGCGATCTTCCTGTCGACGGCGCCCAGCCTGTTCGGGCCGACGATCGCCGGCCTGTCCGGCGCCGGGCTGGCGGGGCCAGGGGTGCGGCTGGCGCTGGAAAAGCCGCTGGGGTCCGATCTGGCCAGCAGCCGACAGATCAACGATGCCGTCGCCGCCGCCTATCCCGAGGACCGGACCTTCCGCATCGACCATTATCTGGGCAAGGAAACCGTCCAGAACCTCATTGCCCTGCGCTTCGGCAACACGCTGTTCGAGCCGCTGTGGAATGCCGGCGGCATCGACCATGTCCAGATCAGCATCGCCGAGACGGTGGGCCTCGAATCGCGTGCCGATTACTACGACGGCATGGGGGCGCTGCGCGACATGGTGCAGAACCACATGCTGCAATTGCTGGCGCTGGTCGCGATGGAACCGCCGGCGCGGTTCGACCCGACCAGCGTGCGCGATGAAAAGGTCAAGGTGCTGCGATCGCTGCGCCCCATCGATCGCGCCACCGTCGAATCGCACAGCGTCCGCGGCCAATATGTCGCCGGCGCCGTCGATGGCCAGCCGGTGCGCGGCTATGCCGAGGAACTCGGCCGGTCATCGGGAACCGAAACCTTCGTGGCGCTGAAGGCCCATGTCGACAACTGGCGCTGGCAGGGGGTGCCCTTCTACCTGCGCACCGGCAAGCGGCTGCCCGAACGCACCAGCGAGATCATCATCCAGTTCAAGCCGGTGCCGCATTCGATGTTCGGCGATGCGCCGTTGAAGCCCAACATGCTGATCATCGGCCTGCAGCCCGATGAAAATATCGGCCTGACGATGATGGCCAAGGCGCCGGGGCTGGATCGCGACGGGCTGAAGCTGCGGTCGGTGCCGCTCGACATCGGCATCAACAACGCCTTTGCCGACGTCCGCCGCCGGATTGCCTATGAACGGCTGCTGCTCGACCTGATCGAAGGCAAGCAGACGCTGTTCGTCCGCCGTGACGAGGTCGAGGCGCAATGGACCTGGATCGACGCCATTCGCGCCGGCTGGGCGGCGCAGGGCATGGCGCCGGCGCCCTATGCCGCCGGCAATTGGGGTCCGAACGGCGCGATCCGGCTGACCGAGCGCGACGGCGTCAGCTGGCATGACTGAGACGACCGAGATCGTCGCCGCCGATATCGGCGGCACCCATGCGCGCTTTGCCATTGCAGAGGTTGCCGGCGGCCGCGTGCTGCGGCTGGGGCCCGAAGCGACGGTGCGCGCCGCCGACCATGCCAGCCTGCAGATCGCCTGGCAAAGCTGGGCGGCGACGCTGGGCCGGCCATTGCCGCGCGCCGCCGCCATCGCGCTGGCCACGCCGATCAGCGGCGACGTGCTCAAGATGACCAACAACCCCTGGATCATCCGGCCGGCGCTGATCCCCGAAAAGCTGGGGGTCGATCGCTATGTCCTCGTCAATGATTTCGAAGCCGTCGCCCATGCCGTCGCCCAGCTCGATCCGGCCGGCGCGGACAGCGGCTTTCGCCACCTCTGCGGCCCCGACGCGGCTTTGCCCGACACCGGTGTCATCACCATCCTCGGTCCTGGAACCGGCATGGGCGTGGCGCAACTGCATCGCATCGGCGGCAGCTACCATGTCATCGCCACCGAAGGCGGCCATATCGATTTCGCCCCGCTCGACAGTATCGAGGACGCGATATTGGCGCATTTGCGCCGCCGCCATGTCCGCGTGTCGGCGGAACGCATCGTTTCCGGCCCCGGCCTCGCCGCCATCCACGAAGTCCTCGCTGCCATCGAAGGCCGCGCCATCCTTGCCGGCGACGACAAGGCTTTATGGACGGCGGCGCTGGCCGGTAGCGACAGCCTGGCCGCGGCGGCGCTCGATCGCTTCTGCCTGGCGCTGGGCAGTTTTGCCGGTGACATCGCCCTGGCGCAGGGGGCAGCGGCGGTGGTCATCGCCGGCGGCGTCGGCGCCCGCATTGCCGACCATCTGCCTGCATCGGGCTTTGCCGAGCGTTTCCGCGCCAAGGGCCGCTTCCACGCCCTGATGGACCGCATGCCGGTCAAGCTCGTCAGCCATCCCCAGCCCGGCCTTTATGGTGCCGCCGCGGCCTTTGCCCAAAGGAACCCCCAATGACTCCCATCGACCAGCTGATGCACACCGCGCCGGTCATCCCGGTGCTCGTCGTCGATGATGCCGCCCATGCCGGGCCACTCGCCGAAGCGCTGGTCGCAGGCGGCCTGCCGCTGCTCGAGGTGACGCTGCGCACGCCTGCTGCGCTGGAGGTCATTGCCGAAATGGCGCGGGTGCCCGGCGCCATCGTCGGCGCCGGCACCGTGCTCAACGCCGGCGACCTGAAGGCAGCGCGCGCCGCCGGCGCGCAGTTCATCGTCTCGCCCGGGCTGACCGAATCGCTCGGCCGCGCCGCCATCGACTCCGGCGTCCCGTTCCTGCCCGGCATCGCCAATGCCGGCGACATCATGCGCGGGCTCGATCTGGGGCTGACGCGGTTCAAATTCTTCCCGGCGGTCGCCAGCGGCGGGCTGCCGACCCTGTCCGCGCTCGCCGCCGTGTTCGGCCAGGTGCGCTTCTGCCCCACCGGCGGCATCACCGAAGCGACGGCGCCGGACTGGCTGGCGCGGCCGTTCATCAGCTGCGTCGGGGGCAGCTGGCTGGCGGCGCGTGGCGAAACCGACTGGGCGGCGATCGAGGCACGGGCGCGGGCGGCGGCACGGCTGCGCGGTTGATGCCCCCCAAATGAAGGCTTGAACGTCGGCCCCGGGCGCGGGAGACTGCGGCAAAAGCCCTGGGGACCATCATGCGCATATCCGCCTTTCTGCTCGCCGTGGTCGCGTCCGGTCCGGCGGTTGCCGCCACCATCACCGTCGCACCGGGCGGCGACGCGCAGGAACGGTTGCAGACGGCGCTGATCGAGGCAAAGCCCGGGGACCGGCTCCAGCTGTCGGCGGGGCGCTATGCATTGGCAGGCGGGCTGTCGCTCGACGTTGCCGGGGTGACGGTGGCCGGCGCCGGGCCCGGGAAGACAATCCTCGATTTCAGCGGGCAGAAGGGGGAGGGCGAAGGGCTGCTGGTGACCAGCAACGATGTCGTCGTCCGCGATCTTGCCGTGGAAAATGCCAAGGGCAACGGCATCAAGTCGAAGGGCAGCGACGGCATCAGCTTCCTCAACCTGCGCGTCGAATGGACAGGCGGGCCCAAGGCGAGCAACGGCGCCTATGGCGTTTATCCGGTGTCGTCGAAACATGTCCTGATCGACAATGTCTTCGTCAAGGGCGCGTCGGATGCGGGCATCTATGTCGGCCAGTCGCAGCAGATCGTGGTGCGCAACAGCCACGCCACCGGCAATGTCGCCGGTATCGAGATCGAGAACAGCTACAACGCGGATGTCCACCACAATGTCGCGACCGGCAACACCGGCGGCATATTGGTGTTCGACCTGCCCGACCTGCCGCAACAGGGCGGCCATTCGATCCGGCTGTTCGACAACGAGGTGACCGCCAACAACCACACCAATTTCGCCGGCAGGGGCAATATCGTTGCCAGCGTTCCGCCCGGCACCGGGGTGATGGTGATGGCCAATCGCAATGTCCATATCTTCGACAATGACATCGCCGACAATGGCGGCAACGCGATCATGCTCGTCGCCTATCGCAATGCCTTTACGGACAGGAATTACAATCCCTTGCCGCGCAGCATTGTCGTGCGCGGCAACAGCTATTCGGGCAATGGCGCAGCGCCGAAATTCCCCGGCGGGGCGCAGATCGCGGCGGCGGTGGGTGGCACGCTGCCGGCGGTGATGTGGGATGGCGTGACGGCCTTTTCCGTGCCGGGCGGCGGGCTTGCGGTGAAAGCCGACGGCGCCATCGTAGTCAGCGACAGCCCGTTGCTCAACCTAAACCTGAAGACCCAGGGCGCCAGCCCCGACACGGCGCGGCCCGAAGTGGCGATGATGCCGGCAATGGCTTCGGCGCGCGAACCGGCGGCGATCGTGCTGCCGGCGGCGCAGGAGGCGCGCGCGAAGGGCCGATGACGCGGGCGGCGGGCCTGGTCGCGCTGCTCCTGCTCGGCGCTGCGCCGGCGCCGCAAGTGGATGGCGCGCGCCTGCTCGCCGATGATCCGGCGCCGCTGCTGTCGGCCTATGGCCTGTTTGCCGATACCGGTGGCCGGGTCCCCGCGGCGGGGGTGACGCGCTATACGCTCAACACACCGCTGTTCAGCGATTATGCCGAAAAATTCCGTTATGTCTGGATGCCGCCCGGCACCAGCGCCGCCTATGCCGACGATGGCGCACTGACGTTTCCGGTCGGCACCGCGATCGTCAAGACCTTCGCCTATCCTGCGGACTTTCGGGCGCCGAACGCAAAGCTGCGGCTGATCGAAACCCGGCTGCTGGTGCGGCGCGCAACCGGCTGGGTGCCGCTGTCCTATGTCTGGAATGCCGCGCAGACCGAGGCGGTGCTGAAACGCGCCGGCGCGCGCGTCCCGGTGGCGTTCGTCGATACCCGGGGCGCGGCGCAGCAGCTCGATTACGCCGTGCCGAACACCAACCAGTGCAAGCAATGCCACCAACAGGGCAATGACGTGACGCCGATCGGCCCGACGGCGGGCAACCTCAACGGCGGCCTCGACGGCCATGGCGCCAACCAGTTGATGGCATGGACGGCGGCGGGCCGCCTGACCGGCGTGCCGACGACCCCGCCCCGGCTGGCGCGCTGGGACGATGCCGCGGCGCCGGTGGCGGCGCGGGCGCGCGCTTATCTGGAGGTCAATTGCGGCCATTGCCACAGCCGCGCCGGCTTCGCCTCGAACTCCGGCCTGTATCTGCAGCATGACGAGCCTGATCCGGCCCACCAGGGCATCGGCAAGCGGCCGGTCGCCGCCGGGCGGGGGTCGGGGGAACTGGATTTCGCCATCGCATCGGGCAATCCCGATGCGTCGATCCTCCTCCACCGCATGGCATCGAACGAACCCGGTGTGATGATGCCCCAGTTCGGTAGAACGGTCGCGCACAAGGAAGGCGTGGCGCTGATCCGCGCCTATATCGCCGAACTGAAATGAACGGGGTCGCTCAGGCCTTCAACTCCCGCGCCAATGCCTTGCGCGTCTTGTCGCCATAGGGCGGCTTGAACCCCGCCAGACCCGCAAGGTCGAGCTTGGGCTGAGTGTAGATCGATTTGGCGTGGCTGAATTCCTTGAACCCGTCGGCGCCATGGTACGACCCCATGCCGGCGTTGCCGATGCCGCCGAAGGGAAGCTCCTCGGCAGACACGTGGAAGATCACGTCGTTGACGGTGACGCCGCCGGAAATGGTGCGGTCGAGCACGCGGCGCTGCTCGGCAGCGTCCTGGCCGAACCAGTAAAGTCCGAGCGGCCGGTCGCGCCGGTTGACCTCGTCGATGGCGCCGTCGACCGTCGCATAGGTGCGCACCGGCAGCAGCGGCCCGAAAATCTCCTCCTGCATCACCGTCATCTCGTCGGTGGGGTTGCGGATGATGTGGAGCGGCATCTTGTTGGTGTTCTGCTTCGTGAAATCCTCGTTGGCCGGGTTGACGACCTCGATGGTGGCGCCCTTGGCGCGCGCGTCCTCGACATGTGCTTCCAGCCGCTCGCGGTGGCGGGCGCCGAGCACCGAGGTGTAATCGGGGTTGGCAAGCAGCGTCGGATACATCTTCGCGGTCGCGGCCTTCAGCCCGGCGATGACTTCGCTTTCGCTCTCCTGCGGCACGATCAGATAATCGGGGGCAAGGCAGATCTGCCCGGCATTCATCATCTTGCCCATGGCGATCCGTTCGGTGGCGACACCGATATCGGCCGAGCGGCTGATGATCGTCGGCGACTTGCCGCCAAGCTCCAGCGTCAGCGGCACCAGGTTCTTCGCCGCCGCGGCCATGACGTGGCGCGCGATGCCGGTGCCGCCGGTGAACACCAGATGGTCGAAGGCGAGCCCGGCGAACGCCTTGCCGGCTTCCGACCCGCCGGTGATGACGGCGATTTCGGTCTCGTCGAAGGCGCCGGCGAGCATCGTCTTCATCAGTTCGGAGGTGACGGGGGTGAATTCGCTCGGCTTGATCATGGCGCGATTGCCCGCCGCCAGCACCCCGGCGAGCGGCGCGAACGTCAGGTTGACCGGGAAATTCCAGGGCGAGATGATGCCGATGACGCCCTTGGGCTGGAATTCGACGCGGGCGCGGGCGCCGAGCAGCTTCATCGGGAAGTCGAGCGGGCGATTTTCGGGCTTCATCCAGCCATCGAGGTGCTTGATGGCGTGCTTCAGCGGCTTCACCGACGCCATGATGTCCGTCACCAGCGACATTTCATTGGAGCGATGGCCGAAATCCTCCGACAGGGCGGCGACGAGCCGGTCCTTGTTGTCGAGCAGCACGGCGAGCGCGCGCTGCAGCCGCGCCTTGCGCGTCGCGGCGCTGACCGGCAGCTCGGCGGTGAAAGCAGCCCGCTGCCGGGACAGGATGCCCTGCATCGCGGCGGCGTCTCTGGCATCCCAAGCTGCGGTCGGGGCGGTGGTCGCCATGTGCTGCATGTCCTTTTGCGCAATTTGAGCCGAACTTAGCCGCTGCCCCGGCAGTCGCCAAGCTGACCATATTGGCCATCCCTCGCCTCTGGCGTCGCAGCAAGCTTTGCGCTTTGATGCAGCAAAACAAGATCATGTCCCGGGGAACAGCCAATGACCGTGCCAGATACATTTCCGGCGATGAGCATCGCCCAGGCCAATGCCCTGTTGACGGCCTCCGGATCGCTGCTGGAAATGGAGACCGTCACCATCCGCGGCCGGCCGACCCGGACGTGGAAGCACGCGCCGCCGACCCTGCGCGACGTCTTCCTTGCCGGGCGGGCGCATGGCGACAAGGTATTCCTGGTGCTGGAGGAGGAACGCGTCACCTTCGAAGGCTTTGCCCGCGCCGCGCTGCGGCTGGCGGCGCAGCTGATCGCCGACGGCGTGCAGAAGGGCGACCGCGTCGCCATCGTCATGCGCAACCTGCCCGAATGGCCGGTGGCGTTCTTCGGCGCGACGTTGACCGGCGCCATCGTGACCCCGCTCAACGCCTGGTGGACGGGGGCGGAACTGGAATATGGCCTGTCGGACAGCGGCACCAAGGTGGTGATCTGCGACAATGAACGGCTGGCGCGGCTCGCCTCGCACCTGCCCGACCTGCCCGAACTGCAACGCATCTATGTGACCCGCGCCACGGAAGAGCCCCAGGGCGACCCGCGCGAGGTCTGGCTCGAATCGATCATCGGCCGGCCGAACAGCTGGGGCAGCATCGCCGACCGCGCGTTGCCCGACATCGACCTGGCGCCCGAAGACGATGCGACGATCTTCTACACCAGCGGCACCACCGGCCGCCCCAAGGGGGCGCTCGGCACGCACCGCAACATCGTTTCCAACATCATGGCGTCGGGGTTCGCCGCCACCCGCGCCTATCTGCGCCGCGGCGTCGCGCCGCCGGTGCCCGACCCGCAGGCTGCGCAGAAGGCGACCCTGCTCAGCGTGCCGTTCTTCCATGCCACCGGCTGCCATGCGGTGCTGACGCCGTCGCTGTTCGGCGGCGCCAAGCTGGTGCTGATGCGCAAATGGGACGTGCTGGAAGCGATGGCGCTGATCGAGAAGGAGCGCGTCACCGGCTGCGGCGGCGTACCGACGATCGCCTGGCAGATCATCGAACACCCCGAGCGTGCCCGTTTCGACCTGTCGAGCCTGGAAACCGTCTCCTATGGCGGTGCCCCGTCGGCGCCCGAACTGGTGCGGCAGATCAAGAAGGTCTTTCCCAAGGCGATGCCCGGCAACGGCTGGGGGATGACCGAGACCAGCGCCACTTTCACCAGCCATGTCGGGGAGGATTACGAGCTGCGGCCGGAAAGCTGCGGCCCGGCGTGCGCGGTCTGCGACCTGCAGGTGCGCGACCCCGACGGCAATGTGCTGCCACCCGGCACGGTCGGGGAACTCTATGGCTTCGGTCCCAATGTGGTGAAGGGTTATTGGAACAAGCCCGAGGCGACGGCCGCAACGTTCATCGACGGCTGGGTGCGCACCGGTGACCTGGCGCGGGTGGACGAGGAAGGCTTCTGCTTCATCATCGACCGCGCCAAGGACATGCTGATCCGCGGCGGCGAGAACATCTATTGCGTGGAGGTGGAGAACGCGCTGTACGAACACCCTGCCATCATGGACGCGGCGCTGGTCGGCCGGCCGCACCGGACCCTGGGAGAAGAACCGGTGGCCTTTGTGACGTTGAAGGCAGGCATGTCGGCCAACGAGGATGAGCTGCGCAGTTTTGTCGCGGCGCGGCTGGCGGCGTTCAAGGTGCCGGTGGCGGTGACCTTCAGCCACGAGCCGCTGGTCCGCAACGCCAATGGCAAGATCCTGAAAACCGAGCTGAAAAAGCTGATGGGCGTCTGACATCAAGGTGTTCCACCGGCGCCACCGGCATCGAGCACGGCCCCTGTTGGTGGCGAGTCGCTGCGCTGGCCGCCCGCGACGCTGGCAGAACGCGGCCTTGTGCGGCAGCGGCGCCCGGCTGCCGATACGGGAAACTACCTGCGACAGTTTTTGGCTTTGAACTCGCGGGACGAAACGCCTAGCCGGGGCGGCAGGGAGTGACGCCACATCATGCAACGCAAGACCGCCATCGTCATCGGATCCGGAATCGGCGGGATCGCTTGCGCGATGCGGCTGCAGAGCTTGGGGTTCCAGACGCACCTGCTCGAAAAGCTCGATGCGCCGGGCGGCCGCGCCTATGTGCGCCGGGCCGAAGGCTTCACCTTCGACATGGGGCCGACGGTCCTTACCGTGCCGCACTTCATCGAGGAACTGTTCAGCCTCGAACAGGACCATGCGATGCTGGGGGAACCCGATTTCCCGGCCGATGTGCTGGGCGATGACAAGCGTATCACCAGCGGCATCAGCGGTGGCCCCAACACCAGCCGCTATGTCGAGATCATCCCGATCCTGCCTTTTTACCGCATCTATTTCGACGACGGCACCTTCTTCGATTACGACGCCGACCCGGTGCGGGTGCGCGAACAGATCGCCCGCCTCGCGCCCGAGGATCTGGAGGGCTATGAGGCGTTCCACGAACAGGCGCGCCAGATCTTCAACCGCGGCTTTCTCGAACTCGGCTATACCTATTTCGGCAGTGTCGGCCAGATGCTCGGCGTCGTCCCCGATCTGTTGAAGCTTGGTGCCGTCCAGCCGCTGTTCTCGCTGATCAAGAAATATTTCAAGTCGGACAAGATGCGCCGCGTGTTCAGTTTCGAACCGCTGCTCGTCGGCGGCAACCCGATGAAGGTGCCGGCGATCTATGCCATGATCCACTTCGTCGAAAAGACCTGGGGCATCCATTTCGCCCGCGGCGGCACCGGCGCGCTGATCTCGGCGTTCGTCAAGAAATATGAGGAAATGGGCGGCACCATCAGGCTGGGGGCCGACGTCACCCGCATCAACGTCGAAAAGCGCGATGGCAAGCGCGTTGCGACGGGTGTGACTCTGGCTTCGGGCGAAACCATCGCCGCCGATGTGGTGGTGTCGAACGCCGATTATGCGACGACCTACATGAAGATGATCGACAAGAAACATCGCCCGATCAATCGCGATGCGCTGGTCAAGTTCCGCAAACAGTCGATGTCGCTGATGGTCATCTATTTCGGCTATCGCAAACAGGCCGGCGATCCCGATTTGCAGCACCACAACATCATCTTCGGGCCGCGCTACGAGGAACTGCTGACCGATATTTTCGAACGCAAGATCCTGGGCCCCGATTTTTCCCAGTATCTCCATATCCCGACCCTGACCGAACCGGGCCTGGCGCCCGAAGGCCATCACGCCGCCTATACGCTGATCCCGGTCCCCAACAAGCTGGCCGATCTCGACTGGAGCCAGATCGGCGAAGGCTTCAAGGACAAGGTACTGACCCTTTTGGAGGCGCGGGGCTATATCCCGAACCTCAAGGAACGGCTGGTCTACCACAGCTATGTGACGCCCGATTATTTCGAACAGACGCTCGGTTCCTATGTCGGCAACGGCTTCGGCGTCGAACCGGTGCTGACCCAGACGGCGTTCTT
The DNA here is from genome assembly GCF_011927825.1 of Polymorphobacter fuscus. NCBI lineage: Bacteria > Pseudomonadati > Pseudomonadota > Alphaproteobacteria > Sphingomonadales > Sphingosinicellaceae > Sandarakinorhabdus > Sandarakinorhabdus fusca. Next base: position 2,302,491 of record NZ_JAATJI010000001.1, read on the forward strand.
CCGCCCGCACAACCGCAGCGAGGACATCAGCAACCTCTACCTTGTCGGCCAGAGCACGCAGCCGGGCGGCGGCACGCCATCGGTAATGATGTCGGCCAAGATGACCGTGCGCGAAATCGCCCGCGACTTCGCCATCGACCCGCGCATCGTCAACGGCGTGCCGGTGCGGCTACCGGCGGCGGCGTAGCTGCCTGTCCAGAATTCGCTCGGGACGAGCGAAATTGCGGTGACCGGGCCTAGGCCCGCGGCTTTTCGATGAAGGCCGCAATCGCTTCCGGGTCGATATGCTGGATCATGTGGCCGGCGTCGGCCAGCACCAGCGTCGGCGCCCCGAACTCGCGCGCCAGACGCTCCGAATGGGTGCGATGGTCGACCAGCTTGTCGCCATCGCCCCAGGCAATGCCGATCGGCAGCCGGAGTTCGCGATAACGCGGCGCCAGCCGGGCGACGTTGGCCGGCATCTGGGCACCGTCGAGCGCCGAGGCCGCCATCTGCGTCGGGCGCAGCATCAACTCGAACGGGATCTCATCCATGAAGCGATCGGGCGTTTCGGACGGCGAGAACACCATGCGGATGCCGCCGGCGCCGGTGATGCGCGTCTGCAGCGGCGCCACGGCATTGGCAAACACCTGCCGGGCCCCCGGCAGGATGGCGATGTTGAGCATCGCCGAATCGGGGCGCATGGTCGGGTAGTAATAGCCCGACAGCAGCACGAGCCGGGATACGCGACCGACATGGTCGAGCGCCCAGGCCAGCGCCACCAGCGTTCCCCAGCTGTGCCCGACAACGACCGGGCGCAGCACGCCGAGCTGGCCGCAGGCGGCGACGAACAGCCTGGCCTGGGCTTCCGCGGTCCATTCGCGGTCGTCGGGGCGGGCGGTATAGCCATAGCCCGGCCGGTCGAACAGGATGACACGGTGGCGGGTGCGCAGCCGGTCGACGACGCCGCTGACCAGGAAATCCTGCAACAGCGAGCCATTGCCGTGGATGAGCACGATGGTCTCGCCGCCGGCGACATAGCCGGTGTCGACGACATGCACCGCGACGCCGCCGACATCGAGGATGCGGCCGATGGGCGGATAGCGTGCTTCGGCACGCCGGGCGGCGGCGCGATTGAACAGGGTGGCGGCGCCGAGGGCCGCGGCGGCGGCCGCCGACCAGCCCAGAATGGCGCGGCCTTTGCCGATGGGTCCGCTGGTCATGGGCGTGCTCCTCTGAAGCTGCCCTAACCCGGCAAGGGTGACGGCGGTTCCGTTCCCCGCGCCCTCAGTCGGCCGTGCCGCGCGGGCCCGGCCCCATACCGCCGCCCAATCCCATCCCCATGCCCATGCCCATGCCACCGCCGCTACCTTCGCCACCCCCGCCGCCGCCGCCGCCGCCCCGGCCGCCACCGGCACCGGCACCATCGCCCCTGCCGCGTGCGCCGCTGCCGCCCGGCCGCGCCGGGCCCTGCGGCGGCATCGTCAGCGTCGGCGGAATGGCATCGAGGTCGAGCGCGGTGCGGATGAAATTGCGCAGCGACACGACCAGATCGTGGGTCGGCACCGGCCGCCCGGCGACGAGAGCCTCGGCGGCGCCGGCAGCGAGGCGCACCTGCTCCTCGGTCCCGAGCAGAATGATATCCGACAGCGCCGCCTCGACCGCGTCGCGGATACGGCGGGCGCGGTCCGACCCGGCGGGCGCGGCGACAGCGGGGTCCTGGCGTCGCAGATCGCCCAGATGCGTCGGGTCGACGAGCAGCTGGCCGGTGAACGACCCGCCCAGCACCTTGTAGGCAGCGATCAGCGTGCGCAGCCGCTCGTTGATCTGGCGGTTCATCCGTTCGCGCCGCTGCTGGATCGTCGTCATGATCAGCAGGCGCACGCCGACGCCGATCAGCGTGATCAGCGCCAGCCCGAGCAAGGTGTTGAGGATGCCGCCCCACGAACTGAAATCGAAACTGCGCAAGGGCGGGATCCTTCGGAAACGGGCCTGCGGGGATAGAGGATGTGCCGGCACGGCGCCAGTTGCCGCTCCGCCCCGATCCGCGCTAACCCGGCGCCATGCACCGTCCCGCCACCGCCGCCGACCCTGAAGAGCTGGCGGCCTTTCTCGCCGCCAATCCGGGGATCGAATTTCTCGACGTCCATTACACCAACCTCGCCGGGGTGCCGCGCGGCAAGCGGCTGCGCGCCCATGAATTCGCCGCCGCCTTCGAAAACGGCCGGTTCTTGCCGGGGTCGATCCTCGTCGTCGACATCACCGGGCTTGATGTCGAGGAATCGGGGATGGTGTGGGAGGATGGCGACGCCGATCGCGTCGGCTGGCCGGTGCCCGGCACGCTGGCGCGGGCGCCTTGGCTGGGGGCCGATTCGGCCGACGTCATGCTGTCGATGCACGAACTCGACGGCCGGCCCTGCGCCCTCGACCCCCGCCAGGTGCTGCGCAATGTCATCGCTCGCTTCACCGCGGATGGCTTGACGCCGGTGGTGGCGTGCGAGCTGGAATTCTACCTGGTCGACGCGGCCCGCACCGCTGATGGCGGCATCGCCCTGCCGCGCGGGCTCGATGGCCGGGTGCCGGGGCATCGCCAGGTCTATGGGCTCGACCCGGTCGATCTCGACGGCGCCTTCCTGCGCGATCTCTGGGCCGCATGCGATGCGCTCGGGCTGCCGACCGGCGCCGCGATCGGCGAATATGCCGCCGGCCAATATGAAGTGACACTGGCGCACAAGCCCGATGCCCTGGCCGCCGCCGACGATGCGGTGCGCTTCAAGCGCGTCGCCAAGGGCGTGGCGGCGCGGCACGGGCGCACGGCGACGTTCATGGCCAAGCCCTTTGCCGATGTTTCGGGATCCGGCCTGCATATCCATGTCTCGGTGCTCGATGCCCAGGGGCGCAACATCTTCGCCGGCGATGCGCCCGAAGGCTCGGCGGCGCTGGCCCATGCCATCGGCGGCGCAGCGAACCTGATGCCGGGCAGCATCGCGGTGTTCGCCCCCAACGCCAACAGCTATCGGCGGTTTCGCCCCAACAGCTATGCGCCGGTGCGCGCCGGCTGGGGCGTCAACAATCGCACCGTGCCACTGCGCATCCCGGTGGGTCCGCGCGAAAGCCGCCACCTCGAACACCGATTGTCCGGGGCGGACGCCAACCCCTGGCTGGCGGTGGCGGCGGTGCTTGCCGGCGTCCACCATGGCCTGACGCACCGCATCGACCCCGGCCCGCCGGTCACCGGCGACGGCCAGACAACCGGCGAGCGACTGCCGACCGACTGGGCGCATGCACTGGCGCTGTTCGAAGGCTCGCGCGTGCTGGCGGACTATTGGGGCGGGCGGGCCGCGGAGATGTTCGCGACGGTCAAGCGGGTCGAGGCCGAACGCTACAACAGCGTCATCACCCCGCTCGATTACGACTGGGTGCTGCGCTCGGCCTGAATCGTCTGCTCCGGCCTATTGTTCGTTCTCCGACAGCGCGCCGTCGGGCCGCAGCCGCCGCGGGCCGCCTGTCGGCCGCGGCGCCGTCGATGGCCAGCGCGCGGTCAGAAAGCGCGCCCGCGGCATGCGCGTCACGTTGACGGCGTCGCCCTGGTTGCCGCCCAGGACATGGAAGCTGTTGTCGTCCTCCCCCACATAAAAGGCGACATGGCCGAGCCCGCTGGTTTTCGATTTGCGCCAGAACACCATGATCGCGCCGGGCTGCGGCACGGCGCAATCGACCCCGCAGCGCGCCCAGTTGCGCGCCCCGAGCGGGTTGATCGGCAGCAGTTCGGACGGCAGTTGCGACCCGATGCAATGGGCGACGAACAGCCCGCACCAGGGAATTTCGTCATCGGCATAGCTGATCTTCAACCGCCGGCCCCAGCCGATCAGCATGGGGTTGCTGCCCGGCCCCTTGTCCTCGGTAATGCCGATGCAGCGCTGCGCTTCGAGCAGCCACGGCAGGGCCAGCGAGGCGAGCGGCGATTCGGCCGGCTCGGCGGCCGCTGGCTTCGGCGTCTTGGCAGCCAGGGCCTCGGCCAGCGCCGCGCGAGTCTTGGGCCCGACGACGCCGATCGGGTCGATCCCGCGCGATGTTTGAAACGCCTTGATCGCATCGACGGTGTTTCTGCCGAGCGCGCCGTCGATGGTTCCGGGATCGAAGCCCAGCGACTTGAGCGCGGTCTGGAGTTCGGTGACATTCATGAACAATCCCCCCGGGATTTTCGCCATGCTTTGGCTTTTATATCGCAGCGCGGGTGGTGTAGGACAGCCTCTCATAAGAAGGTCCGGACCCCATCATGAAGTTCTTTGCTGACACGGCCGACACCGCCGAAATCGCCCTGCTCGCCGAAACCGGCCTGCTCGACGGCGTCACCACCAACCCGTCGCTGATCGCCAAATCGGGGCGCAACTTCCTCGAAGTCATCCGCGAGATCGCGGCGCTCACCCCCGGCCCGGTGTCGGCCGAGGTCGTCGCTTCGGACAAGGACGGCATGTTGCGCGAAGCCGAGGTGCTGCGGAAGCTCGGCGACAATATCTGCGTCAAGCTGCCGTTGACGCTGGCCGGGCTGGCCGCATGCAAGGCGCTGTCGGACGATGGCGTGATGACCAACGTCACCCTGTGCTTTTCGGCGAACCAGGCGCTGCTCGCGGCCAAGGCGGGGGCGACGTTCATCTCGCCGTTCGTCGGTCGGCTCGACGATATCGGGTCGGACGGGATGATCCTCATCGAGGACATCAAGATGATCTATGACAATTACGCCTTCGACACCGAAATCCTGGTCGCCAGCGTCCGCCACCCCATCCATGTCCTGCAGGCGGCCAAGCTCGGCGCCGATGTGGCGACGATGCCGCCGACGGTCATCCGCGCCCTCGCCAGCCACCCGCTGACCGACAAGGGGCTGGCGGCGTTCGACGCCGATTGGGCAAAGACCGGGCAGTCGATCCTCTGACCCTCGCTGCGCTCTCCGCGCTCTGGCTGACCAGCCTCGTCGACGCGCGCCGCCTGTCGCCGCACACGCTGCGCGCCTATGCGGCGACGATCGAACGGTTCGACGCGTTCCTCCACCGCCATCTCGGCGGCACGCCGACCGCGACCGCGCTGGCGGCGCTGACACCGGCGGATTTTCGCGGCTTCCTGGCGCTGCGCCGCGGCGAAGGCCTCGCCAACGCGTCGGTGGCGCGCGACGTATCGGCGCTGCGCACCTTCTTTGCCTGGGCGCGGCGCGCACAGGGGGTGGATTGCGAAGGCATTGCCGGGCTCAAGTCGCCGCGGCTGGCGCGCCGGCTGCCGCGCGCCGTGTCGCCCGACGATGCGACCGGGCTCATCGCGGCGGTCGGCGACGATGCCCGCACGCCGTGGACGGCGGCGCGCGACACCGCCGTGCTGCTGCTGCTCTATGGCGCCGGGCTGCGCATCGCCGAGGCACTGGCGCTGACCGGCGCCGTGCTGCCGCTGGGCGCCACGATCAGCGTCACCGGCAAGCGCAACAAGACGCGCATCGTGCCGCTGCTGCCGGTCGTTGCCGATGCGATCATGGCCTATGTCGCGCTGACACCCTGGCCGCCGTCGCGCGACGCGCCGCTGTTCCGTGGGAAACGCGGCGGGCCGCTCGACCCCGGCATCGTACGCGCCGCCATCCGCGCCGCGCGGCCGGCGCTGGGCCTGCCCGACAGCGCGACGCCGCATGCGCTGCGCCACAGCTTCGCCACCCATCTGCTGGCGCGCGGTGCCGATCTGCGTGCCATCCAGGACCTGCTCGGCCATGCCTCGCTCAGTTCGACACAGATCTACACGGCGGTCGATGCGGCCCAGCTTCTCGATGTCTATCGTCATGCCCATCCGCGCGCCTGAGCAAAACCGCCGGCCGACGCGAAAATCCTTGACCGCCGCCGCGCCTGCCTCAAAGCCTGTGCACGCATGAAAACCAACACCCTCACCCGCAACATCCTCATCGCGCTGGTCACCGGCATCCTGTGCGGCTGGCTGGTCAATCTCTATGCCGGGTCGGCGGAGCGGGCGGCGGAGATCGCCAACTACCTCAGCATCGTCACCGAGGTGTTCCTGCGGCTGATCAAGATGATCATCGCGCCGCTGGTGCTGTCGACACTGACGCTGGGCATTGCCCATATGGGCGGCGGCGGCGCCGTCGGGCGGACCTTCGGGCGGACGATGGCATGGTTCATCACCGCCTCGGTGGTCTCGCTGGCGCTCGGCATCCTGATGGTCAACATCCTGCAGCCGGGCGTCGGCGTCGGGCTGGCGGTGCCGCCGGTCAATGCCGATTCGGGTGTCGCGGCGAAGGCGTTCGACCTCAAGGCATTCGTTTCCCACATCGTGCCGCAGTCGATCTTCGAGGCGATGGCAACCAACGAAGTCCTGCAGATCGTCGTCTTTTCGCTGTTCGCCGGCATCGGGCTGATTTCCATCGGCGAACAGGGCCGGCCGATCATTCGCGGGCTCGACGCGCTGATGCACCTGATGCTGCGCATCACCGGCTATGTCATGCAGATCGCGCCGCTGGCGGTGTTCGCGGCGGTGGCGTCGTCGATCGCGGTGGAGGGGTTGAGCATCATCATCGTCTTCGGCCGCTTCATCGGTGGCTTCTACCTGGCGCTGGCGTTGCTGTGGGTGGTGCTGCTGGGCGCCGGGTCCTTCGTCATCGGCATTCCCAACATCAAGCGGCTGGTGATGGAGATCCGCGAGCCGTTCCTGATCACCTTTGCCACGGCATCGTCGGAAGCGTCGTACCCCAAGCTTCTCGAGGCGCTGGAACGCTTCGGCGTGCCCAATCGCATCGCCAGCTTCGTGCTGCCTCTGGGCTACAGCTTCAACCTCGACGGATCGATGATGTACTGCGCCTTTGCCAGCATCTTCATTGCCCAGGCCTATGGCATCGACCTGACGCTGGGGCAGGAATTCGCCATGCTCGGGTTGCTGATGATTACCTCCAAGGGCATCGCCGGGGTGCCGCGCGCCTCGCTGGTGGTGATCGCCGCGACCCTGCCCTATTTCAACATTCCGGAGGCGGGGCTGCTGCTGGTGCTCGCCGTCGACCATTTCCTCGACATGGGCCGCAGCGCCACCAACGTCATCGGAAATGCCGTGGCGACGGCGGTGGTGGCGAAATGGGACAAGGAAGCGCCCGAAGTGCTGCTGCCCGGCGAAGCCTGAAGTCATCGCCCGACCACGGATCGAGGCGTTCGTCCTCAGTCCTTCTTCAAACCCGCGAACGGGCTGTTCGCCAGCCGCGCTTCCTCTTCGGTCAGCACGCCCGGCACCCGGGCGCCTTTCTTTCGTGGGTAGGGGTCGAGCGCCAGCGCCAGCGCCTGGGCGGCGATTTCGCCCATGTCGATGATGTCGCCGGTCAGCGGCTCGGCATCGAGGTCGGCGTCGGCCAGCTCGATCTCGCTGCCTTCCGGCACGTGGGGGGTCAGCAGCAGGTTGACCGGCTCGGTGATCAGGAAGGGCACCGGCTCGGCGGTGGTGACGCAGGGCTGGTTGCCGCTGGCATGGATCTGGCCGGTGACGCGGATGCCGGCGGCCTCGCGGCGCAATTCGAGCGCGGCGGTCAGCCGTTCAAGGTCGAGCAGGTAGAAGCGGTCGGCGAGCGCCGCACGCTCAGGCGGCCCGGCCTCGATCATCTGCTGGCGGGTGTGGGTGCCGACGTCATGGGCGCGAAACGGCCGCGAAAATTCGGGCGTCATGCGATCGCTCCGCTGCTGATGGCGGCATAGGGCAGTCCCGCAAGACCGGCCGCAAGGCGCCGCGTTTCCGCCACCACCCAGGCCACGGCATCGTCGGCGACAGGTTCGCCGCGCCACAAATTGCGGCGCAGCGCCGTGGCCAGCGCGGCATCGTCGCCGCCGGCGTCACGATAGGCGCCCAGTCGGCCGCCCAGCGCCGCCATCATCTGGCCGATATGCTTGCCAACGACCTGGTCGCCGATGCCGCCCTGGCGCAGCGACCCGTCCATGTCGTTGATGAAGCGGTCGGCGAGGTCGGCCGACAATTGCTTGGGCGCGTCGCCGGGCTCGGCCTCCAGCCGCAGCAGCACCAGCGACAGCATCAGCGCGACCATGTCGAAGCGCCCGTCGATGGTGTCGGGCACCTCGCCGGCGATATACCAGTCCGGACGCCGCGCCAGGTCGACGACCTGATTGTACAGCGCCTGGCCCGGCAGGACGGCAAGGTTGGCGCCGGCCAGGGCGCGCCGGAGGGTGGACAGGATGGTCATTGCGGTCGCCTGTTGTCATCGCCGCTTGGATAGGGGCGCGGGATGGCATATTGAGCGTCCGCGACTGCCGCGCAACCGTCTGCGGCAATCGGGAGATCGTGATGCGTAATCCTGCCCTTCTTGTCGGCCTTGTCGCGGTGGTGATCACCGCCGGCGGTTGCACCCGGATCCGCCAGAACCAGGGCTATCTGGTCGATGAAACGCTGGTGACGTCGATCCAGCCCGGCGTCGACAACCGCGAATCGGTTTCGAAAACGCTGGGTCGGCCGACCTTCGCCGGCCAGTTCGATTCCAAGGAATGGTATTATGTGACGCGGATCACCGGCCAATATGCCTTTGCCCAGCCCAAGGTGCTCAGCCAGTCGATCCTCGTCGTCAGTTTCGATGGTGCCGGCAATGTCGCGAAGGTGGAGCGGCGCGGCCTGGAACAGGTGGCCCGCATCAATCCGTCGAAGGACCGCACCGAGACTTTGGGCCGCGACACCGGGCTGCTGCAGGAATTGTTCGGCAACATCGGTCAGGTCGGCGCCGGCTCCGGCCCGCTCGGCCAGAGCGGCAACACCGGCCGCGACGGTCCGCGCTGATCGCGGCGACCGCCGCGATCACACCAGTTCCATCACCCGCTTGCCGCGCTTCACCGTGGCGCCCTGGCCCTTGCCCAGCGCCGTGCTGCGCTCGCGGATCGTCGACATGAAGACGAAGTCGCAGCGCGCCGCATCGGGCGTGAACCCCACCGTCATATAGCCGCGGCGGCTGGTGTCGCACCAGGTCAACCCCGGGCTGGCGGCAACGACCGCGTCGCGGATCTTGGCGGGGTCGCCCTTCAGCGCGCTTTCATAGCCCGGCGAGGTCACCGACTGGCCGGCGAATTCGACCCCTGCCGGCTTGCCGCCTTCGGCGAGGTTGAACGCCCAGCCATTGTGGCTGTCGCCCGAAACCACCACCATGTCGGCATTGGCGGCCTGCGCCGCCTGCAGCACCCGCTTGCGGGCCTGCGGATAGCCGGCCCACATGTCCATCGCCGCCGAAATGCCGACGGATGCCGCCGCCATCCCGCCCTTCACATAGGCCTGCGCCCGCGGGTCGGCATCGGCGGCGAGGAAGCTCAGCGCGTCCTTGGGAGTCAGCACATCGCCCATGATGACCTGCTGCGCGACCAGCTGCCATTTCTTGCCATCGGCGACCGATGCCTTGATGGTATCGGCAAACCACGCTTCCTGTTCGACCCCCAGGAGTTGCCGCGCCGGATCGTTGAGCGGGCCGTCGCGAAAGGCGACCAGCCCGGGGGTGCCGCCGCGCATCGCCGCGCCGATATCGAGCTGCTTGTCGCGCCCGGTGGCGCGCGTGTCGAGCGTGATCAGGCTGATCAGGTCGCCGATATCGTAACGCTGGTACATGCGATCGGGGCCTGGCAGCCATTCGGCATGCGCCTTGGTCGCGGCGGCCTTGCGCAGCGCCCAGTCGCCGTCCTCGGGCTGGTGGTTCTGGGCGCCGCCGGTCCAGGTGTCGTTGGCGATCTCATGGTCGTCCCAGATCGAAACCATCGGGAAGCGCCGGTGCAGCTCCTGCAAGCCGGGATCGACCCGATAGCTGGCGTAACGCTGGCGATAATCGTCGAGCGCGACGATCTCGTTGAGCGGCAGGATATCGCGCCCGGTCAGGGCCTCGGCGGCGGCGGGGTAGGACCCGGCCTGATATTCGTAAATATAGTCGCCGACATGGACGACCAGGTCGATGTCGTCGCGTGCGGCGGCATGGGCATAGGCGTTGAACCAGCCGAACGGCTTGTTTGAACAGCTGAACACCGCGACATTGTATTTCGACAGCGTACCCGACGGCAGCGACCGGGTGCGGCCGACGGGCGACTTGCTGCCGTCAGGGGCGGTAAAGCGGTAATAGACCCACTTGCCGTCGGGCAGCCCGGTGATGCGCGCCTGCGCCGTGCCCCAGGTGGCGGGACCAGCGACCGCTTCGCTGCGGGCGATGATCTGGCGAAAGCCGGTGTCGGCAGCAACTTCCACCTTCAGCACCGCATCGCGGCCGTCGCCGCTGGCATAGCGCGTCCACAGCTTGATCGAATCGGCGCCGGGGTCGCCCGAGGCGACGCCATGGGTAAAGCCCTTGTCGGCCCATATGCCGGCGAGCGCCGGACGCACCGGCAGCAACAGCCCGGCGGCAGTGGCGGTGAAAAAGGCGCGGCGATCGAGCTCAAGACGCATGGATGGTTCCCCGTTACAGTCCCCGGCGCTGGTAAGCAGCTATTGTGACAATCTGACGGAAAGCGCGGCCATGGCAAGGATGCGACAAAAGGCCGATCTGCCGACAAAGGACTGCGCCGCCTGCGGCCGGCCCTTCGCCTGGCGCAAGAAATGGGCGCGCGACTGGGAGAATGTCCGCTTCTGTTCGGATGCCTGTCGCAGCGGGGCGCGGTTGCGCGCGCGGGAGAATGGTGCACAATAGCGGGGCCTTGGGGGCGCCGGCGGGAGCCGCCAGATCGGGAGAGAGACGAATGGCAACGCAGCTGAAGCCGGTCGCCGGCGTCAAGGACCAGGTGTCGCCGGAAGAATGGGCGATCCGCGTCGATCTTGCCGCCTCCTATCGGCTGGTCGCGATGTATGGCTGGGATGACATCATCTTCACCCATTTGTCCGCCCGCGTGCCCGGGCCGGAACATCATTTCCTCATCAACCCCTATAATCTGATGTTCGAGGAGATCACCGCCTCGTCGCTGGTCAAGATCGACGTTCACGGCAACCCGGTCGGGGAAACGCTCTATATGGTCAACCCGGCAGGCTTCACCATCCATTCCGCCATCCACATGGCGCGCGACGATGCCCATGCCGTCATGCACGTCCACACCAAGGCCGGCCAGGCGGTCAGTGCCCAGGCGGCGGGCCTGATGCCGCTGACCCAGACGGCGATGCTGATCCGAGAGGAGGTCGCCTATCACGAATATGAGGGCGTCGCGACCGACCTGGAGGAGCGCGAGCGACTGGTCGCCGACATCGGCAGCAAAGACGCGATGATCCTGCGCAACCATGGCACGCTGACGGTCGGCAAGACCGTCGCCGATTGCTTCATCAAGCTCTATTTCCTCGAACGCGCCTGCGAGGCGCAGGTTATGGCGCTGACCGCGGGCCCCGGCGGCCTCTACAACCCGCCGCAGGGCACGCCGGAAAAGGCCGCCGGCCAGGGCAAATATGGCCTCGGCATGGTGGCGGAAAAACTGGCGTGGCCCGCGCTGCTGCGCAAGCTCGACCGGCTCGACCCCAGCTTTCGGGACTGACGCCTCTCCCGCAAGCAGGCGGGGTTTCAGCCCAGGATCATCGCCGCCGCCTTCTCCGCAATCATCACCGTTGCGGCGTTGGTGTTGCCGCTGACGAGGCGCGGCATCACCGACGCATCGACCACCCGCAGCCCGGCGATGCCGTGCACCCGCAGCTGCGGATCGACGACGCTGGCGGGATCGTCGGCGCGCCCCATCGCCGCCGTGCCGACCGGGTGATAGATCGTCGATCCCGACTGCCGGGCATAGTCCAGCCAGTCGGCGTCGCTCTGCACCCCGATTCCCGGCCGCGTCTCCTCGGCCATCCAGCGTTGCAGCGCCGGCTGCGCTGCCAGGTTGCGCCCCCAGCGCAGCCCCGCCACGATCGTCGCCTGGTCGACGGGGTCGCTGAGATAGTTCGGCCGGATTGCCGGCCGATCGAGCGGCGCCGCGGTGCGGATATGGATCGTCCCGCGGCTTTCGGGGCGCAGCTGGCACGGCGCGATGGTCAGGCCGGGCAGGCGTTCCAGCTCCATCTTGCCGGTGTTGGCAAAGGCATCGACGTCCATCGATGCCGGCAGGATGTGATATTGGACATCGGGACCCGAAAGGCCCGGCCGCGTCCGCACATAGGCCTGGATATGCGCCGCCGACAGCGTCAGCAGCCCCTTGCGCTGCGTCGCATAGCGCGCGACCTCGCGCAGCAGCCGCCAGCCGCGGCTGAGTTCGTTGACGCTGATGCAATCCTTCAGCCGCCACGTCGTCGACACGACATAATGGTCCTGCAGGTTGCGGCCGACACCCGTCAGCGCATGCACCACCGGCACGCCGGCCGCCGCCAGCACCTCCGGATCGCCGATGCCCGACAGTTCGAGCAGCTGCGGCGAATTGATCGCGCCCCCCGACAGGATGACCTCGCGATTGGCGCGCGCCTCCACGCTGGCGCCGTTCTGCGTGTAGCGCACGCCGATGGCCTGCTTGCCTTCCATCACCACCCGTTCGGCCTGGGCATGGACCTCGACGGTCAGGTTGGGGCGCTTCAGCGCCGGGCGCAGATAGGCCATCGCCATCGACCAGCGCCGGCCGTTCTTCACCGTCATCTGGAAATAGCTGATACCGTCCTGGCTTTCGCCGTTCACATCGTCGTTGAACGGCAGCCCGGCCTCGATCCCGGCCTGGATGACGGCGTCCGAAATCGGGTGGGTGTCGCGCGGGTCCGACACGTTGAGCGGGCCTTCGCCGCCGTGCAGCTCGTCGGACCCCAGCCGCTCATTGCCCTCCGCCCGGCGGAAATAGGGCAGCACATCGCCATAGCTCCACCCGGTGCACCCCAGCTGCGCCCAATGGTCGAAATCCGCCGGCTGGCCGCGGACGTAAAGCAGCCCGTTGATCGACGACGAGCCGCCGAGCACCTTGCCGCGCGGCCAGACATGCGGGCGGTTGCCCGATGTCGGGTCGGCCTCGGTCTCGTACAGCCAGTTGACCTTGGGGTCCTTCAGCGTCGTGGCATAGCCGATAGGGATATGGATCAGCGGGTTGCTGTCCTTGCCGCCCGCTTCGAGCAGCAGCACCGTCGTCGTTCCGTCCGCCGTCAGCCGGTTGGCGAGCACGCAGCCGGCGCTGCCGGCCCCCACAATGATGTAATCGAACGCGCGCATCCACGGTCACTCCCCACCACGTCTGTCGCGCGGTACGGTCAACTTCGGGGAAAGCCGGGGGCAGGGCAACTGGCTTGAATGCTATGGCCGATCGCGCCCGGCGCGCCACGATCGGCCGGGTCAGCGTTGTTTCTTGGTCAGGGTCGCTGTGAAGTCCGGGTCCTTCTTGGCGACCCAGTCGACGAACTTGCGCACATTGGGGTCCGCCAGCAGGCCGTCCACGTCCATCCCGTGCCGTTGAAGTTCCGAATTGGTGAAATTGGCGATCAACATCTGCTGGCAGATGGGGTGCATGGGCACGACATCGCGGCCACCCCGGCTTTTCGGCACCGGATGGTGCGAGATGACGGTCTTGCCGGTTGGCCGCCCGCAGAGCCAGCAGACGACCGCCGCCGCCGGGGCGCCATCCTCTTCGGCCACGTCATCCCGGGAATCATATTTCGAATGTTTGCGGGCCATGCTGCCCCAATTGCCTGATTTCGCATCATGCGGAAAGCGGTGTTCCGATCGCCTGCAGCAATGCACGGGACATGCAGAAACGCCGCCGATCCTGCGATCGACGGCGTTCCCTTCAGATTGAAGCGGATGTCCCGTGGCACCACTGTGCGTGGCCCATGGTCGATCGCTATCCGATCAGCTCATGTTCGATCGCTGCGCAATCAGGCGACGACGGCCGCAGCGGTGCGGCGACGCATGCCGACGCCGACCAGGCCGAAGCCGGCGATCATCATGACCCAGGTCGTCGGTTCCGGCACGGCTGCGAGCGCACCCGAGACGGCGAGGTTGTCGACTTCGAAGGCGTTCTGCGTGGTGGCGAGCGACAGGCCCGAGATCAGACGGCCGTCGCCGTTGATAATGAAGCTGCCCGAAACCTGGCCGTCGATCTGGCCGGCCGTCAGGATGTCGCCACCAACGACGCTTTCGAACCCGCCATCGGCGTAGTTGATCGTCAGCGTGTTGTAGGTATCGACGGTGCTGTAGTCGAAGCTGAACGAGCGGACGTCATTGTTGAAAGCGATATTGGCAACGCCGCCGCCGAGAACGGCGAGGTACGGCGTGTTGTTGGCCGGAAGCGCCGTGTACTGGCCGCTCACGCTGCCCGTCGGGAAGACGAAGTTGTTGCCGGATACGACGGCCTGGGCGTCAACGGTGTTGAAATCCGAATACAGGGTGTAGCCGTTGGGTGCGCCGAAAACGCCGGGCTGGAAGATGACAGTGGCGGCGTTGGCGCTGCTGGCGACGGCGCAGGCGGCAACGGCTGCCAGAACGATGTGCTTGATCATGAAAAAAGCTATTCCTTACAAAAACTAATGTGACCGAGCGATATCGATCAGCAAACAATATGCAAAAGCCGTGCCAACTCCTTCAAGGGGGTTAACATGTTGTAAAGCTTGCCAGGACGTAAATAAACTATTTCGGAACTGTAAAGTCAGCCGACATTACGGTTGCGCAATAACCGTTATTTCTTAATGATTTGGCGCAGAAGATGGTGCGATCAAGGCACGACCGGCAACCAGACCGCGCTTGCCTGGCCCGGACCATAGGCGATGCGCTGGGTCGCGGGCTTATAGTCTGCCGCCTTGGCATCGAAGATATTGGGCACGAAGGTCTGCGGGTTGCGGTCGTACAGCGGGAACAGGCTCGACTGGACCTGGACCATGATGCGGTGGCCGGGCGCGAAGACATGGTTCACATGCGGCAGGCCGAACCTGTAATTCTCGTTCTTGCCCGGCGTCAGCGCCGCCGGTGTCGGAAAGCCATGGACATAGCGGCCGCGGTAGATCTCGATGCCGACGGGCAGTTGCATCCCGGCGGTCTTGGGCTTGGCCGTCGCGTCGTCGGGATAGACGTCGATCAGCTTGACCACCCAGTCGCTGTCGGTGCCGCTGGTGGCGGCGAACAAGTCGACCATCGGCTGGCCGGCGATATGGACGGCCTTGTCGAGCGGGGCGCTGGTGAAGCTGATGACATCGGGCCGGTCGGCGACAAAGCGCTGGTCGGCAACCAGCCATGGCCGCCAGACCTCGCCGTCGCGCAGATGGACGGGGCGCGGCACGAACGGCACCGGCTTGGCCGGGTCCGACACGAAGGTCGCGGCGCCGGCGGTGGCAGCCGGGGTGAAGGCGAGGCCATTGTCGGCCTGCAGATAGATCGGCTTGCCCTTGCCGACCGGCCACGCCCTTGCGCGCTCCCAGCCGTCGCCGCCGCCGGTGGCATAGGTCAGCACCGGCGGCGTGTCGGCCTGCTTGCCGCCGGTCTTCAGATACTGGTCGAGGAACGGCTTCATCGTGCGCGCGCGGAACTGCAGGCCGGTGTCGCCATCGAAGTCGAGCTTGCCGAGCGACGAGCCGTCATAGTTGACACCGCTGTGCCGCCACGGGCCGATGACGAGGTGGACGAGCGGGTTCTTCGCCCCGCCGAGCGCTTCATAGACGGCCGGCGCGCCGTAGCTGTCCTCCTGGTCCCATTGCCCGACCACGAGCATCGTCGGCACCGTCAGCTTGCGCTTGCCGAGCAGCTTGTCGACCGCCTGTTCCTGCCAATAGGCGTCATAGGCCGGGTGCTCCATCATCTTGCGCGCGGCGGGAAAGGCATCGGCACCATAGGCCCGCGCGAAATCGCCCGCCGACCCTGCCGCGAGATAGACGTCATAGTCGTCGCCGCTGCCATAGGGCACCGCGCCGCCGCCCTTCTTCGTCGTCTGGCGCATGATGTAGTCGAAGGCCGACTGGCGGAAGGCGCCGTTGTGATACCAGTCGTCGCCGATCCAGCCATCGACCATCGGGCTTTGCGGCACCGCGGCCTTCAACGCCGGGTGCGGATCGATCAGCGCCATCAGCGCGGTGAAGCCGGGGTAGGATGATCCGGTGATGCCGACGCGGCCGTTGCTCTCGGGCACATTCTTCACCAGCCAGTCGATCGTGTCATAGGCATCGGTGGCATGGTCGACGGCGGTGGCGTTGAGCGGACCCCTGAGCGGCCGGTTCATCACATAATCGCCCTGCGATCGGTGGATGCCGCGCACGTCCTGATAGACGCGAATATAGCCGTCGCGGACAAACTCGGCGTCGGAAATCGGCAGGATCTCGGTGATCGACTGGCTGCGGTTGCGCGATGTCGCCTTGTCGGCATCATAAGGCGTGCGCGTCAGCAGCATCGGCCCGTCCTTCGTGCCCTTCGGCATGACGATGACGGTGAACAGCTTGGTGCCGTCGCGCATCGGGATCATCACTTCACGGCGCACATAATCGGCCTGGGGCCGGGCGACGGCATAGCTTTCGACCATGTCGTTGGTCATCGGGGGTGTCAGGGCCGGTGTCTGGGCGGTCCCGGCGGTCGCCATCAGCAGGGCAAGGAGTGTCAGTGCATTGCGTGCGGGCATCATCGGCTTTCCTGTTGGTCGACCGCAGACCAGCCCAATCCGGTGCGCAAGTCAAACGCCTCCGGATGGCAAAGCCCGGCTTTCGCGCCGCCAACCAAAAGCTGTATTGCCTACTGAACTAGTAGGGATAAGCTTTGCGGCAACAAAAAGGCGGGAGACACGGCGATGCGGTGGCAGTTTCGCAACACGGTTCCGGCAGCGCTGCTGATGGCCCTGCCGATGCCCGTCATTGCTGCCGAGGCTGCGCCGGCCGTGGCGGCCGATGACCAGGGCGCCGGCGATATCCTCGTCACCGCCCGTCGCCGCGCCGAAAATGTCCAGGATGTCCCCGTCGCCATCTCGGTCGTCGGCGGGGAAACGCTGGCCGCCAAGGGCGTCTACAACATCAACCGGCTGACCCAGCTGCAGCCGTCGCTGCAGTTCTTTTCCACCAACCCGCGCAACACCTTCATCAACATCCGCGGCCTCGGCGCGCCGTTCGGACTGACCAACGACGGCTTCGAACAAGGCGTCGGCGTCTATATCGACCAGGTCTATTACAACCGCATCGCCTCGGCGACGCTCGACTTCGTCGATGTCGAGCGCATCGAGACCCTGCGCGGCCCGCAGGGCACGCTCTATGGCAAGAACACCACCGCCGGTGCCATCAACATCACCACCCGCGCGCCGAGCTTCGATCTGGAAGGCAATGCCGAAGTCTCGCTCGGCAATTACGGCTTCAAACAGGGCAAGGCGTCGGTCTCCGGTCCGCTCGGCAAGACCGTCGCTGTCCGGTTGAGCGTCGCCACCACCGATCGCCAGGGCACGATCTTCAATGTCGCCACCAGCCAGCATGTCAATTCGCAGGACAATATCGGCCTGCGCGGCGCCCTGCTGTGGAAGCCGAGCGAGGATTTCAAGGTCACCTTCTCGGGCGACTACAACCTGCAGAACCCGGTCTGCTGCGCGCAAATCTATGCCAGCGTCGGCACCACCCAGCGGCCGCTCAACCGCCAATATGCCGCGCTGGTCGCGCGCTTTCCGGGCTACAAGGTGCCGAGCACCGACCCGTTCGACCGGCTGACCGACCTCGATGCGCCGCTGGCGGCCCGCAACGAGATGGGCGGCGCCTCGGCGCTGGTCGAATGGAGCCTGGGGCCGGGGACGCTGACCTCGGTCACGGCGTGGCGATATTGGGACTGGGCCCCAAGCAACGACCGCGATTTCACCGGTCTGCCGATCTATACCAAGGTCAACAACCCGACCAAGCAGGACCAATATACCCAGGAAGTCCGCTACAATTACGAAGGCGAGCGGATCAATTTCGTCGTCGGCGCCTTCGCCTTCCACCAGAAGATCCGCACCAGCGGCATCCAGGAAACCGGCACCGCGGCCAGCGCCTGGCTGTTGGCGCCCGGCAGCGCGCTTTCGAACAACCCGGCGGTGCTGAACAATGTCGTGGCGATCAACGACATCCGCCTCGACAACACCAGCGTCGCCGCTTTCGGCAAATTGAACTGGAAGGTCGGCGACCGCCTCACCGTGTCGCCCGGTGTGCGGATCAACTATGACAAGAAGGACGGCCGCTATGATTCGGTCGTCACCGGCACGGCCTCGAATGGCACCCGCCAGATCGTCAGCAACGACCCCGCCAGCGCATCCTACAACGACCCGTGGACCGCGGCGCAGCGCGGCGTCCAGGCGTCGCAGACCTTCGAGGTGCCGTACAGCGCCTGGAACCTGTCGGGGGACATCAACCTCGCCTATGCGGTCAGCGACGATGTCAACGCCTATGCGACCTATGCGCGGTCGTTCAAGACCGGCGGCGTCAACCTCAACGGCGTCCCCAGCCTGCCCGATGGCCTGCCGGCGCTCGACGTGGCGATCATCAAGCCCGAAAAGGTCGATCATTTCGAAATCGGGCTGAAGTCGCAATTCTGGGACCGCCGCGCGACGCTCAACCTCGCCGGCTTCTGGACCGAGATCAAGGACTTCCAAGCCAGCGTCATCAGCAATATCAGCGGCAGCAACGTGCTGCGCGGCTACCTCGCCAACGCCGGCCGGGTGCGCGTGCGCGGGCTGGAGGTGGACCTGTCGATTCGCCCGTCAGACCGCGTCAGCGCCTATGCCAGCGGCGCTTTCACCGACCATGAATTCGTCCGTTTCGTCGACGCGCCCTGCCCGCCGGAGCTTGCCGGCGGTGGCACCGGTACGCCCATCGGGGCCCCCGGCGTGTCGGGCACCAACAGCCCGGCCAATTGCGACGTCTCGGGCCAATGGCTGCCCGGCATTTCGCACTGGGCGGCGTCCTGGGGCGGCGAATACAACATCCCGGCGACGGTGCTTGGCCAGGCCGGCGCGGTCTATGCGGGATATGACGGCAATTACCGGTCGAAATTCTCGTCGAACGCCTCGCGGTCGCTCTACACCGATATCGACGGCTATTCGGTCCACAATTTTCGGGTGGGATTCCGCACCGATGCGGTCGATGTCTTCGGCTGGGTGCGCAATGCGTTTGACCGGAATTACTTCGAATCGCTGGCCGTCACCCCGGGCAACACCGGGCTGATCTCGGCGCAACTGGCGGACCCGCGCACCTGGGGCGGGACAATCCGCCTGCGGTTCTGATCGAAACCCTCTCCCGCAAGCGGGAGAGGCACCACCGCCTCAGATCGCCTGCGTCCGCAACCACGCCCGCACGGCCGGGCCGACATCCTCGCGCTCCAGCGCCAGCGCGATGTTCGCCGTGATGTGCCCCGCCTTGTCGCCGCAATCGAAGCGCGTGCCGGTGAAGGTCAGCGCATGGAAGGGCTGGACGCCGATCAGATCGGCCATGGCATCGGTCAGCTGGATCTCGTTGCCGGCGCCGCGCTTGCCGGCGGACAGGATGGTCATCACCTCGGGCTGCAGGATATAGCGGCCGATGACCGCCAGCCGCGACGGCGCGGTGCCGGCGGCGGGCTTTTCGACCAGCCCCAGCACTTCGGTGATCTTGCCGTCGACATGGCCCGGCGTGACGATGCCATAGCGGCTGGTGTGCGCCTCCGGCACTTCGAGCACCGAGATGATGTTGCCGCCCAGCGTCTTGTAGGCGTCGTGCATCTCGGCCAGCGCCGGCGCTGCCGGGCTCCACAGCAGTTCGTCGGGCAGCAGCACGGCAAAGGCGTCGTCGCCGACGATATGGCGCGCGCACCAGACGGCATGGCCCAGCCCGGCGGGCTCCTGCTGCCGCACATAGGCGATCTGCCCGGGCGCAAGCTGGGTTGCATCGAGCACCGCCAGCTCGGCGGTCTTGCCCTTGGCCTTCAGGCTGGCGACGAGCTCGCCGGCCACGTCGAAATACTCCTCCAGCGCGCCCTTGCCGCGCGCCGTGACGAACACCATCCGCTCGATGCCGGCGGCCAGCGCCTCATCGACGGCATATTGCAGCAGCGGGCGGTCGACGACGGGCAGCAGCTCCTTGGGCACCGCCTTGGTGGCGGGCAGGAAGCGCGTCCCCTGCCCCCCGACAGGAAACACCGCAGTCTTCACCGGCTTGATCGTCATTCTGGCCCCTCTCAAAAATGCTGGTCATTCAATGAAGGTTAAACCCTGAAATCGCGTTACCGGTTGCGTGGGGGCTGTCTCACAACCACGGCGCCCGCGCATCCAGTGCCAGCATCGCCGCCGGCTGGTTGCGTTCGGAGACCACCGACCAGGCATCGCCCTTGACCATCACCTCGGGCACCAGCGGCCGCGAATTATAGGTGCTCGCCATCGTCGCCCCATAGGCACCCGCGGTCATGAAGGCGATGCGGTCGCCGGCGCCGACGGCCTCGATCGTCCGGTCCTCCGCAAAGGTGTCGCCGCTTTCGCAGACCGGGCCGACCACCGTCGCGACCATGGTGTCGCCGCGCGGCCGCAGCGCCCTTATGTCGTGCCAGGCGCCGTAAAGCGACGGCCGCAGCAGGTCGTTCATCCCGGCATCGGTGACGACGAAGGTCTTGGTCGTGCCCTGCTTGACCAGGATGACGCCGGCCACCATCACCCCGGCATTGCCGACGATCATGCGCCCGGGCTCGAAGATCAGCCGGCAGTCCCAGCCCCTGGTCGCCCGTGCCACCATTTCGGCATAGACCGACGGCAGCGGCGGTGCCGGCTGGTCGGCGCGATAGGGCACGCCCAGCCCGCCGCCGACATCGATCCGCGACACCCCATGGCCGGCGCCGCGCAGCCCCTGCGCCAGCTCGCCCAACCGGGTGATGCACGATTCGATGGGGGACAGGTCGGTCAACTGGCTGCCGATATGCGCCGCGAGGCCGACGGGGTTGAGGCTGGCATGCCCCGCCGCCATCACGAAGGCCGCATGGGCGCGCTCGATCGGGATGCCGAACTTGCTGTCCTGGCCGCCTGTGGAAATCTTGGCATGGGTGCCGGGGTTGACCGCCGGGTTGACGCGAATGGCGATGTCGACACGCGCGTCATGCGCCGCCGCCACCGCCGCCAGCATGCCGATCTCGGCTTCGGATTCGACGTTGAACTGCAGGATGCCCGCCTCGATTCCCGCCGCCATCTCGTGCGGTTGCTTGCCGACGCCCGAAAAGACGATGCGGTTGGCGGGCACGCCGGCGGCCAGCGCCCGCGCCATTTCCCCGCCCGACACGACATCGGCGCCGGCGCCCAGCCGTGCCAGCGTCGCCAGCACCGACAGATTGGGGTTGGCCTTCACGGCAAAGGCGACGAGCGGATCGCCATCGCCCAGCCCGGCCACGGCATCGGCAAAGACCTGGAAATGGCGTTCGATGGTGGCCGATGAATAGCAGTAGAAGGGTGTGCCGACGGCATCGGCCAGGCTGTCCAGGTTGACGCCTTCGGCGTGCATGACGCCGCCGCGGATATCGAAATGGTCCATGAACTCTCTAATTTGGCGGCAGGTTGAAACGGTCGGCGGGGCGCGCCTGCGAATTGGACACCGGATCGTCGACTCGCGCCGGCGCCGATTGCGGCGGCAGCACCAGCATCTCCTCCGCCGTCGGCGGCACGGCGACGCCGACCGGCGCCACCGGCGGGGTCCGCGGCGGCACCGGCGTCAGTGCCCCCTGCTTGCCGCACGCCGCCAGCAGCAGCAGGGCGAGGATGGCGAGGCGCTTCACAGCATGTCCCGCGCGGCGGCAATGGCGGCGCGGACATTGTCCGGCGCCGTGCCGCCAAAGCTGGTGCGGCTGGCCACCGACGCATCGACCGACAGCACCGACCGCACCGCCGGCGTGATGCGCGCGTCGATCGCGGCAAGTTCGGCGTCGCTCAGCCCGTCGAGCGTCACGCCGCGCGCCTCCGCCGCCTTGACGGCGCGACCGGTGATGTCGTGCGCCTGGCGGAACGGCACCTGCGCCTCGCGCACCAGCCAGTCGGCAAGGTCGGTCGCGGTCGAAAAGCCGCTGGCGGCGGCGGCGCGCATGCGGTCCGCGTTGAATGTCAGGCTTTCCATCATGCCGGTCATGGCGGTCAGGCACAGCGCCAGCGTGTCATGGGCGGCGAACACCACCGCCTTGTCGTCCTGCATGTCCTTGGAATAGGCGAGCGGCAGCCCCTTCATGATGACGGCAAGCGTCTGGAACCCGCCGAGCAGGGCGCCCGCCTTGGCGCGCACCAGCTCGGCGGCATCGGGGTTGCGCTTTTGCGGCATGATCGACGACCCCGTCGACCAGGCATCGGGCAGCGTCACGAAACCGAAGGGCTGGCTCGCCCAGATGATGATCTCCTCGGCCAGCCGCGACAGGTGCAGCCCGGCCATGGCGGCGGCGGACAGGTAATCGAGCGCGAAATCGCGGTCCGACACGCTGTCGAGCGAATTGCGCGTCGGCCCGGCAAAGCCCAGTGCGGCGGCGGTGGCGAAGCGGTCGATGGCAAAGCCGGTGCCGGCCAGCGCGGCGCTGCCCAGCGGCGACAGGTTCATCCGGGTTGCGGCATCGGCAAAGCGCGAGCGGTCGCGGCCCAGCATCTCGACATAGGCCATCAGGTGGTGGCCCAGCGTCACCGGCTGCGCCACCTGCAGATGGGTGAATCCCGGCATGATCGTTGCGGCGTGTTCACCGGCACGGTCGAGCAGGGCGAGGACCAGCGCCTTCAGCCCGGCATCGGCCTCGGCACAGGCGCCGCGCACCCACAGCCGGAAATCGGTCGCCACCTGGTCGTTGCGCGATCGCGCCGTGTGCAGCCGGCCGGCGGCGGGGCCGATCAGCTGCGCCAGCCGGGTTTCGACATGCATGTGGATGTCTTCCAGCGCCGGGTCCTCGACCAGTCCGCCGGCGGCAAATTCGGTCTCGATCGTCGCAAGGCCGGCCAGTATCGCGGTCACATCGCCGGCATCCAGGATGCCGGTGGCACCCAGCATCGTCACATGGGCGCGCGACCCCGCCAAGTCTTCACGCCACAGGCGCTTGTCGACGCCGATGGATGCGTTTATCTCCCGCATTGCAGCATCGGGGCCAGTCCCGAAACGGCCACCCCAGATCCCACTGGATCGGGAGGCGGCATCAGTCACAGGGACAGCGTCGGACATGGGTGTCATGGGCATCGAAACTGCACGGCTCCTGCTGGCGCTCGGCGCGGCCGCGTCGCTCGCCGCCTGCGATGGCGGCGATAAGGGAAAGACGGCAGCGCCGCAAGCAACGAGCGCGGCGGGCAGCACGCCCGGCGCCGCGGCGGCCAGGCTCAACGTCATCGATCGGAGCCAGGCTGGCACGCCGGCGCCCGACGTGCCGTTCGAATGGCACGGCGGCGACAAGACTTCGATGGCCGATTTCCGCGGCAAGAAGGTCCTCGTCAACCTGTGGGCGACCTGGTGCGCGCCGTGCATCGCCGAAATGCCCGAGCTCGATCGGCTGGCCGGGTCGCGGCGCGGCAAGCTGGTGATCTTGCCGATCTCGCAGGACATGGAAGGCTGGCTCGCCGTCAACAAGTTCTTCACCGAAGGCAAGTTCAACGCGCTCGAACCCTATGTCGACCAGCCCGGGTCGTTCGCCGAAGCCGTCAAGGCCAAGGGCCTGCCGATCTCCATCCTTTACGACGAACAGGGCAAGGAAGTCTGGCGCGTCGCCGGCACGCCCAACTGGAACGAGCTCGCCATGCAGGGCATCGTCTGAGCGTGACGCCGGCCGTGCCGGTGCCGCGCCTCGGCGTCGTCATCGTCAACTGGAACCGACGCGACTTTACCATCGAATGTCTCGAATCGCTGTTGCGCAGCGATTGCCCGCTGCAGGTCGTCGTCATCGACAACGCATCGCACGACGGCTCGCTGCCCGGCCTGCGGGACTGGGCTGCCGGCAGCGCCCATTTCACCCCGCCACCGGGGCCGTTGGCGGCGCTTTCGACTCCGCCGCTGCCCAAGCCGGTTCCGGCAACGGTGATGGACGCCGCCACGGCACGTGCGACCCCACCGGTGGCCGGACAGATCAGTCTTGTCGATGGCGGCGGCAACCTCGGCTTTGCCGGCGGCAACAACCTCGGGCTGGCGCATCTGGCGTGCGACCCCGGCATCACCCATTTCTGGCTGCTCAACAACGATACCGTGGTCGCTCCCGGTGCCGCCGGCGCGCTGCTGCGGACCTTCGCTGCCGACCCCGCCATCGGCATCGCCGGCACCATCGTGCGCTTCTACAGCCGGCCCGATGTGGTCCAGGCGCTCAACGGCTACCGTTTTTCGACATTGACCGGCACCGCCCAGCCGATCGGCACCGGCCTGCACCTGCCGCCGGGGGCGCCGCTGCCCCAGGCCGCCGCCGCCATCGCCGCCGCCAGTGATTTCGT
Source organism: Polymorphobacter fuscus (assembly GCF_011927825.1). Taxonomy (NCBI): domain Bacteria; kingdom Pseudomonadati; phylum Pseudomonadota; class Alphaproteobacteria; order Sphingomonadales; family Sphingosinicellaceae; genus Sandarakinorhabdus; species Sandarakinorhabdus fusca. The sequence goes on from NZ_JAATJI010000001.1 coordinate 2,326,760, forward strand.
TCTCGGCGCCTCGCTCGCCATCTCGCGGCCGTTCCTCGATACCGTCGGCCCGATGTCGGAGGATTATTTCCTCTATTTCGAGGAAATCGACTGGGCGACTCGCAACGCCGGCCGCTTCGCCACCGGTTTCGCCGCCGATGCCGATGTCTGGCACAAGGCCGGCGGCTCGATCGGCTCGGGCGAAGGCGGCGGCACGCGCGGCGCCGGGTCGGATTACCACATGCAGCGAGCGCGGCTGATCTTCTACCGCAAATACCACCCCTGGCTGGTCCCGGCGCAATATCTTCAGGGCCTTGCCATCGCCGCCCGCCGGCTGGCGCGGCGGCAACCGGCCAACGCCGGCGCCATCGTCAAGGCGCTGCGGGGGGCGCCTCTTTCGGGATGAGCAGCCACGCCGCGGCAAAGGCGGCGATGTTGCGGAACGCAACGGACACCGCCTGCGCCACGGCGGCGCCTTCCAGCCCCCAGATCGGCACCAGCCACAGCGCCAGCACCACCAGCAGCGCCAGCCCGACGACGGTGAAGCGCAACAGCCATTTTTCATGCCCCGACATGGTCAGCAGCCCGCCGATCGGCCCGGTGGCGATCTTGGTCGCCTGGCCCGCCGCCATGATCGCGAGGGCCGGCCCGGCGACGGCAAAGGCCGGGCCGAACGCCAGCCCCAGCAACTGGGCGGGAAACAGGATGCAGACCAGCACCAGCGGCCCGATCGCCAGCCCCATCGCCAGCGTAGCCCGCCGGTGCCGCCGCCACACCAGGTCGGGCCGCCCGGCGCGCAGGTCGCCGGCCACCTTGGCGGCGATGAACGTCTCCCCCGTCGTCACCACGATGGCGATGACCATCACCACCTGCATGGCGACGCGCAGCGCCCCCACGGCGGCGGCACTCGCCGCGCCGGCCACCAGCGCGAACAACAGCCAGTCCTGGAACATCTGGGTGCCCTGGATGGTCATGATCGGAAAACCCGAGGCGCGCAGCCGTTTGCCATCGGCGGGCGTCGCCGCATCCCAGTCGCGCGCGTCGCGCCGCACGATCACCCAGACCATCGCCACCGATGCGATCTGGCTGCCGAAGAACAGCAACACCGCCAGCAGCGCCGACACCTGCAGGCCGGCAAACCACAGCGCCACGATGATCGCGGCAAAGACGAAACTGTTGGCGCCTTCCCAGAACTGTCCCGCCACCGGCCGCCCGGCGGCGCGCAGCCCTGCCAGCCCCAGCCGGAAGAATGCCGCCGACCCGATGCCGATGGCAGCGCCGATCATCGCCGCCTGGTCGGTTTCCAACAGGGCGGACAGCTGGCCGATCGTCGCTGCTACCAGGAAGATCGCCGTGATCACCGCCGCCGCCACCGCGACCGATGTCGTGGCAAAGCGCAGCACGCCGCGCGCCGCGCCGGTGTTTGCCTGCCGCAAATCCCCCGCCACCTCGCGCAGCATGACCAGATCGAGCCCGTGGAGCGCGACGATGCCGAGCAATGTCGCGGTGACGACGGCGAAACTGTAATTGCCGACCACCGCCGGCCCCGCGATCCGCGCCAGCAGTGCCGTCGCCGCGAACGCCGCCAGGGCGTTGCCGGCCTTCAACCCATAGGCGAACAGCGCCGGGTTGGTGGCGACCTTGCGCACGCGGGCGATGTGGCGATTGTGCATTGCAGCGCGGCTTTAGCGGGGGACGGGTGCGGCGAACAGGGCTTTCCGGATGTCCCAGTCAGGAAGCAAAGAGGCATGGGCAAAGCCCATGCTGGCGTCGGACGGGTTCGGCGGGGGAAGGCCCCGCCACCCCGCCGGCCGGACGCGGCGCCTGTCGGCGCGCTTCCCGGCGGAGCCGGTCCAGCGCGCGCGCGGCGCTCGCTAGTGATTCATCGCGTCAAAGAAGTCCTTGTTCGTCACCGAATCCTTCATCTTGTCGATGAGGAACTCCACCGCATCCACGGTGCCCATCTGCATGAGGATGCGGCGCAGCACCCACATCTTCGACAGGGTGTTCTTGTCGACCAGCAGCTCTTCCTTGCGAGTGCCGGACTTGCCGATGTCGATGGCGGGGAAGACGCGCTTGTCGGCGATCTTGCGGTCAAGGACGATTTCCGAGTTACCAGTGCCCTTGAACTCTTCGAAGATCACCTCATCCATGCGGCTGCCGGTGTCGATCAGCGCGGTCGAGATAATGGTCAGCGAACCGCCTTCCTCGATGTTGCGCGCCGCGCCGAAGAAGCGCTTGGGCCGCTGCAGCGCATTGGCGTCGACACCGCCGGTCAGCACCTTGCCCGACGACGGGACGACCGTGTTGTAGGCGCGCCCCAGGCGGGTGATGTTGTCGAGCAGGATGACCACGTCGCGCTTGTGCTCGACGAGGCGCTTGGCCTTTTCGATGACCATTTCGGCGATCTGGACGTGGCGGGTCGCCGGCTCGTCGAAGGTCGAGGAGATCACCTCGCCCTTCACGGTGCGCTGCATGTCGGTGACTTCCTCGGGCCGCTCGTCGATCAGCAGCACGATCAGGAAGATTTCGGGATGGTTCGCCGAAATCGACCGGGCGATGTTCTGCATCATCATCGTCTTGCCGACGCGCGGCGGCGCCACGATCAGGCAGCGCTGGCCCTTGCCGAGCGGCGCGACGATGTCGATGATCCGCCCGGTCTTGTCCTTGATCGTCGGATCATTGTTGTCGAGGTTGAGCTTTTCGTCCGGATAGAGCGGCGTCAGATTGTCGAAGTTGACGCGGTGGCGCACGACATCGGGATCGTCGAAGTTGATCGCGATCACCCGGACCAGGCCGAAATAGCGCTCGCCGTCCTTGGGCCCGCGGATCTCGCCTTCCACCGTGTCGCCGGTGCGCAGCCCGAACTTGCGGACGATCTGCGGCGTCACATAGACGTCGTCGGGCCCGGCCAGATAGTTGGAATCGGCCGACCGCAGGAAGCCGAAGCCGTCGGGCATGACTTCGATGGTGCCGGTGCCGGTGATCTCGTTGCCCGCCTCGGCGGTCGCCTTCAGGATGGCGAAGATGATGTCCTGCTTGCGCAGCGTCGAGGCATTCTCGATGCCGAGCTCCTCCGCCATGACAACCAGTTCGGCGGGGGTTTTGCGCTTGAGGTCGTGAAGATGCATCTAGGGTCTTTGCGTTTGTGGGTCCGTGCGCTGTCGGGGGTATCAAGACCGGCGATGGCAGGGACCGAAGTGACCACGCACGAGGACCGGCGCGGTGATTCGCAGATAGGGGGCGGCCGCGCCGGGGTCAAGCCTTGCGGCCGCGGCGTTCAATGCCGGTTGTCGGTCATGCCGAGCCGGTCGAGAAAGGCGCTGCCGAAGCAATATTCGCCGTCGCGGTCGAGCAGGTCGGTCCGCGCCTTCATCCAGCGTTCGAGGTCACCCTGATAGCTGTCGCGCACGCTTTGCGCCGTCAACTGGTTGAGCTTGCCCCAATGTTCGGCGTGGGGAATGCCATTGGCGCGCATCGCCGCCACGCCCGCTGCCATCAGCGTCCGTGTCGCCTTCGAATCGAGCCCGTCGATATCGATGATTGCCGTCCGGTCGAAACGCTGGAATGCCAGCAGCCCCGGTGACCGGGTTGCATAGCGACAGGCAAAGGCGGCGGGCGCCCGCGGTACGCTGGCGAACGTCCTTTCGAGCAGTTCGAGCGCTTCCGTCGCCCGGTCGGCGGGGACCGCCATCGACGACCCAGCCTGTCCGGCGCGCGGTGTCGTGAAGTTGAAGCTCTGCCCCCAGCTCGCCTTGCGATCATGGATATCGCTCAACTGGTCGGCCAGCACCGCCTTGGTGATGACCTGTGTCAGCCCGGGCAGCACCGTCAGCATGTTGGCGACCACGACCGCCAGATTATACCCCGGCGCCCGCTTGTTGACGATGTCATAGGTCAGCGGCACCGCCGGGTCCCACGCCACCTTGTGCCCGACGGTGACATAGCCATTGTCCCGGTCGATGTGCCGGTTGAGAACCGACTGGAAGAAATAGGGTCGCCCCGCCGGCCCGGGCAGGTCGATCCCGTCGAACCCCTGGCCGCGCATCGCCGTCAGCAACCCCGGTGTGATCGGCAGCTTGCGGCGGTTCATCACCAGGTGAAAGTGCGGCACCGATTCGATCAGCACCGAATGGATGACTCCGAACGCCCCCAGCCCGACGAGCGCCGCGTCGAACAGCCGGTCATCGCGTACCAGCGTCGCCCCCAGCGCTGCCGCCATCGTGCCGTCGGTCACCGGCCGCCGTGCCGGTTCAACCCACAAATTGCGGTCGGGGGACGGGATCAGCTGGAAACCCCGCACCTGGCCCTGGATCGCGGGCTGGTCGATCGCCGAGCCATGGGTGCTCGTGCTCATCGCCCCAACGAACGTCTGGCCGTTCGATGCCCCCGTGGTTGCCAGCGATCGCCCGCGCGGTTCGAGGAACATGTTGATCTCGGCGACCGAAATCCCTGTCTGGCACAGCAGCAGGCCATCGCGATCGCCATCGAAGCCGGCCTGCACCTGCGCCGGCGGCAGCGGGTACAGCCAGTTGGCATAGCCGGTGTTCAGCATCCACCCGCCCGGCACCGCCGCCACGTCGGAAAAGGACCAGGCGGCGCCCTGCGCCCGCAGTCGCCGCCGCTCGGCAAAGGCCCGGCCGACCAGCGCCTGCACAGCGGCAGCACTTTCCGCCATACGCACCAGGCTGGCAGCACCGCTCGAATTGTGCAGCTCGAAAACCCCGGCGATCGGCACGCCGCGGACCGACAGGTGGAAGTTCGACCATTCGTCGCTGTCGTAGAAGATCGTCTTTGCCATTGTCAGGGCTCGATGACCTGGGTCGGAACCTTGGAGCAGCGATATTCAATCGTCGCCGGCTGCCACAGGCCGAGCGTCAGCACCGTACCCAGCGATTGCAGGAACGACGTCCGCACCCGGACTTCCGAAAGCAGGTTCGTCGGGCAGTGGGTCGCCGTGCTGGTCTGTTCCATCGCGCCCCAGCCCAGCGCGCTCGACTTGACCGGATGATAGACCTGGTCGGGCGGATTGGGCACCGGCACTACGACGCGGTGATAGGCACAGCCGCCGACGCTCAGCAAAAGCCCAATCATCACGGCCTGTCGCATCGCGGCACCCCCCGGATCAGGGCAGTTTATCATAACGGGGCCGGCCCCATCCACTGCAATCGACAAGACCGGCTTCCGGGACTTGTGTGCCGCAAACCTGTCCTACAGCGTTTTTTTTGGATACGGTCCGTGACGAATGATCTCGGCAGGGCCGTTTGTGAACTTTTGTTAACAATTGAATGTCCGGACCCCGATTTGGTGTGACTTTCGAGACTTTCGGGCGTTCGGATCAGGTGGAGAGGGCAAGATGGCAGTCACGGCGACCGGGGCATATGACGAGGGCAATATCTTCGCGCGCATCCTGCGCGGCGAGATCCCGTCGAATCGCATCTATGAGGACCAGTGGGCGGTGGCGTTTCACGACATCAACCCGCAGGCGCCGGTGCATGTCCTTGTCATTCCGCGCGGCCCGTGGCGCAGCTGGGCGGACTTTTCGGCCAGCGGCTCCGATGCCGAAATCGCCGGCTTCGTGCGGGCCGTCGGCACCGTGGCGCGGCTGCTCGACCTGCAGGAGCCGGGTTATCGCCTGCTCGCCAACGCCGGGTTGGATGCGCACCAGGAGGTGCCGCACCTCCATGTCCATCTGTTCGGCGGCCAGCCGCTGGGGCCGATGCTGGCGCGCCCGCCGCAATGACCTGGAGCCATTGATGGACAATCTGCCGGTATTCCTCGCCCTCGCCGGCCGTTCGGTGATCATCGTCGGCGATGGCGAGGCGGCGGCGGCAAAGGGCCGGCTGGTCACCGCTGCCGGCGGCGATATCGTCCCCGAATCCGGTGATGGCGTCATCGCCTTTGTCGCGCTCGATCACGAGGGCGAGGCCATTGCCGCAGCGGCGCGGCTGCGCCGCCGCGGCCTGCTGGTCAACGTCGTCGACCGCCCGGCGATCAGCGACTTTCTGATGGGGGCGATCATCGATCGCTCGCCGGTGGTGGTGGCGGTCTCCACGGGCGGCGCCACCGCCAGCCTGTCGCGCGCCTTGCGCGGCCGGCTGGAGGCGCTGCTGCCGGCGTCGCTGGGCCCGATGGCACGCGCCATCGGTGCCGCGCGCGGTGCCGCGAGCGCCGCGCACCCGACGATCGCCGATCGGCGCCGGTTGTGGGAACGTGCCTTGGCCGAAGGTGGCGGACTCGATCCGTTGCGCCCGCTCGCCGATCCCGACGCGGCGGTGGCGGCGGCGATCGCCGGAAGCTCGGCAGCGGACGCAGAGGTGCGGACGATCGTGGTGACCAGTGCCGATCCGGGAGAATTGACGCTCAACCAGCTGGCAGCGCTCGGCCGCTGCGACACGCTGGTGGTGGTCGGCGACGTGCCCGCCGCAGTCGTCGACCGCGCCCGCCGCGACGCGGTGCGGGTGGCAGCGGTGCCTGTGCCGGTGGACGGGCTGGTGGTCGTGCTTCAGGCGAGCAGCTCGGTGTCCCAATAAAGGTAATCGCGCCAGGTGGTGTGAAGATAGTGCGGCGGGAAGGCGCGGCCGTTTTCCTGCAGATGATGGGTCGTCGGCTGGAACGCCCGCTGGCGCAGCGCCATATGCGCTTCGGCCGGCGTGCGACCGCCCTTCTTGAGGTTGCACGGCGCGCAGGCGGTGGTGACATTCTCCCAGGTGGTGCGGCCGCCATAGGCGCGGGGCACGACATGGTCGAAAGTCAGTTCGCCGCCATGACCGCAATATTGGCACTGGAAACGGTCGCGCAGGAACAGGTTGAAACGCGTGAAGGCTGGGTGGCTGGCCGGGCGGACATATTGGCGCAGCGCGATGACCGACGGCAGCCGCATCTCGAACCGCGGCGATCGGATGACCCGGTCATATTCGGCGATGATGTCGACGCGTTCCAGAAAGGCCGCCTTGATCGCCGTTTGCCAGGGCCACAGCGACAGCGGATAATAGGACAGGGGGGTATAGTCGGCATTGAGCACCAGCGCCGGGCAACCATCGGGCGGCGAGGACGTGTCACGGGGCAGATGCCCTTCACCGCCAAGAATATCGGGATGATACATGCGCGCCGCTGCTCCCTCATCTCGGAAGGTGGCAACCCGCAACCACTGGCCCTGTCGCACAGGGGAGAAACCGTGGCGGTTCCGCCCTTCAAGGCCGCTTGCGGGCGACCATTTCCGTGGTTTGGGGGTTCATACAACAGTTTGTATGTCAGGCAAATGACAATACCGCCGATTGGGGCTGGCCGCCGGTGATCGTGACGCGCTTCGCGCCGTCGCCGACCGGCCGGCTGCACCGCGGCCATGCGCTGTCGGCGCTGACCGGCTGGCGGCTGGCGCAGGCGCAGGGCGGGCGTTTCTGCGTCCGCATCGAAGACATCGACATCGCGCGTTGCCGGCCCGAGCATGAGGCGGCGATCTTTGCCGATCTGGCCTGGCTCGGCATCGGCTGGGAAACGCCGGTCATGCGGCAGAGCGAACGCGGCCCGGCCTATGCGGCGGCGCTGGCGACGCTGCAGGCGCTGGGCGTCGTCTATCCGTGCCGATGCAGCCGCGCCGATATCGCCGCCGCCGCCACCGCGCCGCATGGCCCGGCCGGACCCGTCTATCCGGGCACCTGCCGCCGGACGCCGGTGACGGAGGCCGCCGGCGTCGCCTGGCGGATCGACGTCGCGGCGGCGCTGGCGCGGACCGGGCCGCTCGACTGGCACGATGCCGCGGCGGGGCCGGTGGCGGCCGACCCGGCGATCCTTGGCGATTTCGTCGTCGCGCGCCGCGACCTGGGGGTGGCCTATGCGCTGGCGGTGGTCGTCGACGATGCGGCGCAGGGGGTCACGGACGTGGTGCGCGGCGCCGATCTGTTCGACGCGACGCACGGCCAGCGCCTGTTGCAAGCGCTGCTCGGCCTTCCCGTACCGCGCTACCACCACCATCCGCTGCTGGTCGGCGCCGACGGCAAGCGGCTGGCCAAGCGCGACGGCGCCGAAACGCTCGCCAGCCTGCGCGCCGGGGGGATGACGGCGGCACGGCTGATTGCCGAAATCGACGCGGAAGCGCTGCGTCACCGTGGCGCCGATTTGCCATGGCCGCGGCCGCACACCGGGACTATGCTGGCGCCATGAATGCAATGTTGATCATCTTCATGGTCGTGGCGGCGCTGGCAACGCTCGGCGTGCTGGCGCGCGGCATCATCATCATGGCGCGCGGCAAGGATATCAGCGGCAAGCAGTCGAACAAGATGATGAGCTATCGCGTCGCCTTCCAGGCGCTGGCGATCATCTTCATCGTCATCCTGTTCCTCGTCAACCGGCCAGCCTGAGGCGGCGATGGTCAAGCTCAACCGGATCTACACGCGCACCGGCGACGATGGCACCACCGGGCTGGTCGATGGCAGCCGGCGATCAAAAGCCGATCCGCGCTTGCAGGTGGTCGGCGCGGTCGATGAAACCAACGCCGCGATCGGCATGGCGCGGCTGCACGCCTCGCCGGCAACGGCGCGGGCGCTGGGGCGCGTCCAGAACGACCTGTTCGACCTCGGCGCCGATCTGGCGACCCCGGACGGCATCGAGGGCGCGCTGCGCATCGTGCCGGCGCAGGTCGAATGGCTGGAGGCGCAGATCGATGCCGCCAACGACAGCCTGTCGCCGCTGAAATCCTTCATCCTGCCGGCCGGCACGCCGGCGGCGGCCTCGCTGCACCTGGCCCGGACCATCTGCCGCCGGGCGGAGCGCGACGGCGTCGCCGCCAATGCCGCCGGTGAGGCACTCGGCCGCATCGCGATGCAATATTTGAACCGTTTGTCCGATTATCTGTTTGTCCTCAGTCGGGTGGAAAATTCCGCGACCGGCGATGTGTTGTGGGTGCCGGGCGCCAATCGATAGGCGCGGCGGCCCGGGGAGACGGACAATGACCATCCTCGCCGAAACGCGCGCGGCGGATACGCTGCAGGACGACTTCCAGAAGGTCCGCGCCTTGACCGCGGCACTGGCGACACCCTTGTCCGATGCCGATGCCAGCGGCCAGTCGATGCCCGATGCCTCGCCGGCGAAATGGCATCTGGCGCACACGACCTGGTTTCTGGAAACCTTCCTTCTGGCCGGACGCAGCGGCTATCGCCTGTTCGACGATCGCTTCGGTTTCCTGTTCAACAGCTATTATGAATCGGTCGGCCCACGGCTGCGGCGCGATCGTCGTGGCATGCTGACCCGCCCGAGCCTTGACGATGTGCTGGCCTTTCGCGCGCATGTCGATGCCGCGATGGTCAGGCACTGGCAGGACTTCGACACGCCGGCGCGGGCGCTGGTGACGCTCGCGATCAACCACGAGCAACAGCATCAGGAGCTGTTGCTGACCGACATCCTCGACCTGTTTGCCGCCAATCCGCTCGAACCGGCGCTGTTCCCGCATCCCGGGCAGACGGCGGTGGCGCGGCCCGGTGGCTGGACGCGCCACGCCGGCGGCATCTGCCGCATCGGCCACGACGGCGCGGGTTTCGCCTTCGATTGCGAAGGCCCGGCGCATGACGTGCTGCTGCGACCGTTCGCGCTGGCCGACACGCTGGTGACCAACGCCGACTGGATCGCCTTCATCGACGCCGGCGGCTATCGCGACCCCCGGCTGTGGCTGTCGGACGGCTGGGCCTGGGTGCAGCGGGATGGGATCGCTGCGCCGCTGCGCTGGCAGCAGGGGCCGGACGGCTGGAGCAGCTTCACCCTGTCCGGCCGCCGTGCCGTCGATCCGGCGGCACCGGTGACGCATCTCAGCTTCTACGAGGCTGACGCCTTTGCCAGCTGGGCGGGTGCCCGGCTGCCGACCGAGGCCGAATGGGAGGTTGCGGCCGCCGGCGCGGACCCGGCGGCAGGGGTGCAGCTCAATCGGGCCGGGCCGGTGGCACCGGTCGGCAGCGCCTCGCTGTTCGGCGACTGCTGGCAATGGACGGCGTCGGCCTTCCTGCCCTACCCCGGCTTTCGCGCTGTCGATGGCGCCGTCGGCGAATATAATGGCAAGTTCATGAACGGGCAGATGGTGCTCAAGGGCGCCAGTTGCGCAACGCCGCGCGGATCGTCGCGGGCGAGCGTGCGCAACTTCTTCACGCCGGCGCAGCGCTGGCAGTTCACCGGGCTGCGGCTGGCAAAGGACATCTGACATGGCGCGACCGCTGCTCGTCCAGGACGAAGTGTCCGACTTCGCCGCCGCCGTCCGGGCCGGACTGGCGCAGCCGCAAAAGGTCATCCCGGCGCGATTCTTCTATGATCGGCTGGGGTCCGAACTGTTCGAAGCGATCACCGACCTGCCCGAATATTATCCGACGCGGACCGAGGTCGGGCTGCTTGCCGGCCATGCCGCCGACATCGCCGCCGCCGTCGGTCCGGGGCGCGCCGTCATCGAATTCGGCTCGGGATCTTCGGTCAAGACGCCGCTGCTGCTGCGCGCCATCGCACCGGCTACCTATGTGCCGGTCGATATCTCGGCCGAGTTTCTGGCGCTGAGCGCTGCTGCGCTGTCGGCAGATTTTCCGGGGCTGCCGGTGCTGCCGGTCGCCGCGGACTTCACCCGGCCGTTCCAGCTGCCCGCGCGTGCGGCCGCGGCCGCCAGGCTGGGCTTCTTCCCAGGCTCGACACTCGGCAATCTGGCGCCCGGTGCCGCGGTCGACCTGCTGCGCAGTTTTGCCGCGACGTTGGGGTCGGAAAGCTGGCTACTGATCGGACTCGACCTCGCACCCGGCGCCAGCAAGTCGGCGGCGACGCTGGAAGCCGCCTATGACGATGCACAGGGCGTGACGGCGGCGTTCAATCTCAACCTGCTCCACAGGATCAATCGCGAGCTGGACGGCGATATGCCTGTCGACGCCTTCGCCCATCGTGCGGTCTGGAATGCCGGGCTTGGCCGGATCGAGATGCATCTGGTTGCGACGCGCGACCTGGCGTTCGAAGCGGCAGGCGAACGATTCGCCATGACGGCAGGCGCGCATATCCATACCGAAAACAGCTACAAATGGACGGCGGACGAAGCGCGACTGCTTGCGCGTGCCTCGGGCTGGACACCCGATCAGTTGTGGACCGACGCGGATGGGCTGTTCAGCCTCCACCTCTGGCGGCGCGACGACGGGGCGATGCAGCCCTGACCGTCAAAAGGCGAACGACGCCCGCAGCAGGGCGCGCGTCCCGAAATCCCGGGCGCCGCCGGTGACCGTGGCGGCATCGATGCTGGTCGTCGTGACACTGGCACCCAGCGTGACCGGCCCCAGCACATAATCGGCGTCGAGCCGCAGGTCGGTATAGTCGCCGCCCGGCCGCAACCGCGCTGCCCGGCCGCTGCCATCGTCGGTGCCGAGCGAGCGTCCGCCGCCGGCGCGCAGCGTCAGCGGCGTTCCGGGAACGCCGACCGTCGCGGTCGCGCCGAAATAGACATTGCTGCCGCCGATCGCGCCTTGCGGCGGTGCCCAACTGGCCAGCGCGCCCAGTTGGGCAGGTCCGATGCCGATCGCGGCACCGCTGCGCAACTGGCCATAGCTCTGGCCGCCACGACCACCTGCAAAGACCAGGCCCTGGGCATCGGCCCATAGCGTCCATGGCCCGGTCTGCGCCGTATAGCGCAGCGCCGCCTCGCCGAGCAGGTCGGCACTGCCGTGGCGGGCACTGCCGCGGAGCGTCGCGGCGCCGGCTTCCAACGACACGCCGCCGCTGAGCGGCAACGACGCCCAGGCCTCGAGCGCCGGTTTGCCGTCGCTCCAGCCAAGGCCGCGCCGCCGCAGGTCGGTTGTCGCTTCGACGCCGAAGCTGGCGGCAGCAGCTGGCGCTGCGGCAGCCAGCAGCAGCACCGCGGCGGCGCTGGTGGCGAACCTTGGAGCGGTCAAGGCGGCGATCAACGGCCGGCTGGGGGTGCCAGCGTGTCGATCTCGGTCCGCAGTTCCTGCTGGTCCCGTTCCGCCACCGCGACAAGGTGCGCGCGGATCGCCGGCGTCTGGGCGGCGATCTCCTTGTCGATGCTGCCGCGGCTGGTGGCACAGGCGCCGTGGCGGCTGCCCTTCAGCGTCTTCACGGCGGCCATTTCACGGGTGCCGGTCTGGTTGACGCCCGACGTTTCCAGACGCCGTTCGACCGCGATATCGGCGGTCCACAGGCAGCGCGCGGTGCTCATCCGGGTGCCCATCGACGTGCCGATCTGGCGGGTGGAGACGACCGGACGGGCTTCATAAATCGCCGTTGCCTGGCCACGGCCGTGATCTACAGGAACGCTGTGCGTCCATTGTGCGGGGGTCGCTTGTGCGATCGCAGCCGCGGCTGCGAGAGTGGTAATGAAAAACATGAAATCCTCCTTGGCGATGATGAATCGATCGGGCGCTGCTCGCGGCATTGCGAGCAAAACAGGGAATGCACCTCGATGCGGTCCGACATCACGATCGATGAACGATCGCCAGAGGGGCCCGGGCCCGCAGATGACCATTTAGTAATGTTGATCGCGATTACAACCCTGCCAAAAGTCCTCACTGGCGCGGCGCGACGCCCGGCACGGTTGACTGGCCTGCGCCATCGTTGCAAGCACGCCCGACAAAGACCAAGTTTGGGAAGTGACGCATATGAAGGTCCTCGTGCCCGTCAAGCGGGTCGTCGATTACAACGTGAAGGTCCGGGTCAAGTCGGACCAGACCGGCGTTGAACTCGCCAACGTCAAGATGAGCATGAATCCCTTCGACGAAATCGCTGTCGAGGAAGCCATTCGCCTGAAGGAAAAGGGCGTCGCCACCGAGATCGTCGTCGTGTCGATCGGCGTGACGCAGTCGACCGAAACGCTGCGCACCGCGCTGGCGATGGGCGCCGATCGCGGCATCCTCGTCACCACCGATGTGACGACCGAATCGCTCGCCGTTGCCAAGATCCTCGCCGCCATCGCCAAGGAAGAGGCCCCCGGCCTGATCATCCTGGGCAAGCAGGCGATCGACGACGACGCCAACCAGACCGGGCAGATGCTCGCCGGGCTGCTCGGCTGGCCGCAGGGGACGTTCGCGTCGAAGGTCAGCGTCGATGGCGAGACGGTGCATGTTGCCCGCGAAGTTGATGGCGGTGCCGAGACCGTGGCGCTGAAGCTGCCGGCGGTCGTCACCACCGACCTTCGCCTCAACGAGCCGCGCTATGCCTCGCTGCCCAACATCATGAAGGCCAAGTCGAAGAAGATCGATACCAAGAGCCCCGCCGACTACGGCGTCGACCCGACACCGCGGCTGACCATTCTCAAGGTCGTCGAGCCCGGCAAGCGCCAGGCCGGTATCAAGGTCAAGTCGGTCGATGAACTCGTCGAAAAGCTGAAGACCATCGGAGCCGTGCAATGAGCGTTCTCGTCCTCGCCGAACATGACAATGCCGTCCTGAAGGACGCGACGCTGGCGACGGTCACCGCTGCCGTGGCCTTGGGCGGCGATGTCCACATCCTCGTCGCCGGCAAGGGTGCGCAGGCGGTTGCCGACGCGGCGGCGCAGGTTGCCGGCGTGTCGAAGGTGCTGCTCGCGGATGACGCCGTCTATGGCGACGCGCTGGCCGAGAACCTCGCGCCGCTGATCGTCACGCTGATGGCGGGCTATGATGCGTTCGTGGCGCCGGCGACGACGCGCGGCAAGAACATCGCGCCGCGCGTGGCGGCGGCGCTCGACGTTGCGCAGATTTCGGAAATCCTGTCGGTCGAAGGGCCGGACACGTTCACCCGGCCGATCTACGCCGGCAACGCCATCGCGACGGTCAAATCGTCCGACGCCAAGAAGGTCATCACCGTCCGCGGCACCGCCTTCGCCAAGGCCGCGACCACCGGCGGCACCGCCAGCGTCGAAGCAGTGGCGGCGCAGGCCGATTCGGGGCTTTCGACCTTCGAAGGTGCCGAGCTGACCAAGTCGGCACGGCCGGAGCTGACCGCTGCCAAGATCATCGTTTCGGGCGGCCGGGCGCTGGGATCGAGCGAGAAGTTCCACGAGTTCATCGATCCGCTTGCGGACAAGCTGGGTGCGGCTGTCGGTGCCTCGCGTGCTGCCGTCGATGCAGGCTATGCGCCGAACGATTATCAGGTCGGCCAGACCGGCAAGATCGTGGCGCCGGAACTGTATGTCGCGATCGGCATTTCGGGTGCCATCCAGCATCTGGCCGGCATGAAGGACAGCAAGATCATCGTCGCGATCAACAAGGACGAGGAAGCGCCGATTTTCCAGGTGGCCGATGTCGGCCTCGTCGGCGACCTGTTCACGATTCTGCCCGAACTGACCAGCAAGCTGTAGGCCACAACCGGGTGCAGGGCCGCCGGCCCTGCCCGCCGGAGGCGCTACGGCGTTACAGCCGCAAAATCCCCGGCCTCGCCGACCCGGCTCGGCAGCGGCCGGCCCATGATGCCGGCAAACCAGTGATTGGCAGCAAGCGCCGCATCGAGCGTGATGCCGGTGCGGACGCCCGATCGTTCGAACAGATAGACGAGGTCTTCTGTCCCGACATTGCCGGCGGCACCGGGCGCGAAGGGGCAGCCGCCAAGGCCACCGAGCGCCGCATCGAAGGTGCGGCAGCCGGCCTGATACGCCGCCCAGGCGTTGCCGGGGGCCATGCCGCGGGTGTCGTGGAGGTGGAGGCGGACGGGAACAGGACCGACCGCGGCGATCACCGCGCCGACAAGGTCGCCGACCTGGGCCGGTACCGCGACGCCGATGGTGTCGGCCAGCGCGATCTCCTGCGCACCGGCATCCGCCATCCGCCGGGCAAGGTCGATGACCCGCGCCGCCGGCACCGGCCCGTCATAAGGGCAACCGAAGGCCGCCGAGATCGTGACCTGCGCGAACAGCCCGGCGCCGCGGGCCTTTTCGAGCATGGCGGTGTTGACGGTGATGCCGTCGGCGACCGTCTGGCCCTGGTTGGCGATGCCGAAGCCATCGCTGGCGACAAGCACGCAGCCGGCTTCGTCGAGCGCTCGGCCGCCGCCATCGCGGCTGGCGATAGCGCGGTCGACGCCGCGTTCGTTGAGGCAGAGGCCGATGAAGCGCACGCCCGGGGCAGCGGGCAGCGCGGCGACGATGGCCTCCGCATCGGCCATCTGCGGCACGCGGCGCGGGTTGACGAAGCTGGCGACTTCGATGCGCGTCGCGCCCATGGCGACCAGCCGGTCGATCAGCGCCAGCTTGTCGGCGGTTTCGACAAAGCCGGCCTCGTTCTGCAGGCCGTCACGCGGCCCGACCTCGACGATCTGGACCGCATCCATCGCTAGTCCCGCAGCAGGTCGTTGATGCCGGTCTTGCTGCGTGTCTGCGCATCGACGGTCTTGACGATCACGCCGCAATACAGCCCCGGCCCCGGCGAACCATCGGGCAGCGGCTTGCCGGGCAGCGTGCCCGACACGACGACGGCATAGGGCGGCACCTTGCCGATATGAATCTGGCCGGTGGCGCGATCGACGATCTTGGTCGAGGCGCCGAGATAGACACCCATCGACAGCACGGCACCTTCGCCGACTTCAACGCCCTCGGCGACTTCGGCGCGTGCACCGATGAAGGCGCCATCGCCGATGATGACGGGCCCCGCCTGCAACGGTTCGAGGACGCCGCCGATGCCGACGCCGCCCGACAGATGGACGTTCTCGCCGATCTGGGCACAGCTGCCCACCGTCGTCCAGGTATCGACCATCGTCCCCTTGCCGACGCGGGCGCCGATGTTGACGAAGCTGGGCATCAGGATGGCGCCGGGCGCGATATAGGCACCGCGGCGGACGATGGCGCCGGGAACGCTGCGAAAACCGGCCGCGGCGAAACGGCTTTCGTCCCAGCCGTCGAACTTCGACGGCACCTTGTCCCACCAGCCGCCGCCGCCGGGGCCGCCGGGGATGGCGACATTGGGGTTGAGGCGGAACGACAGCAGCACGGCCTTTTTCAGCCACTGGTGCGTCGTCCAGCCGCCGGCGCCATCGGGCTCGGCAACGCGCAATTCACCGGCGTCCAGCCCGGCCAGCGCCGCATCGACCGCGCTGCGAATGTCGCCGCCGGTGGTCACGGACACCGTGTCACGCGCATCCCACGCGGTGTTGATCGTCGATTCGATGCTCATTTGGTCTCCAGCGCGGCGACGACGCCGGTCAGCCAGCTGGCGACGTCGGTGATGGTGTAATCGATGTGATCGCGGCGTTCGTCGGGCCCCTGTTCGGAGCCGTTGTCGATCCACACCGTCGTCATGCCGATGGCTTTCGCCGGGATCAGGTTTCGGGCCATGTCCTCCACGAAGACGGCGTGTGTCGGATCGATGTCGTGCGCCGCGCACATGCCGGCATAGGCCGATGGCTGCGGCTTGGGCACATAGTCGAGCGCATGGATGTCGTGGAGGGCGTCGAAGCTTTCCGACAGGCCCAGCCGGGCCAGCACGCGCGTTGCATAGGGCGCATCGGCGTTTGTGAAGACGAACTTGCGCCCCGGCAGCCGGGCGATCAGCGCCGCCAGCTCGGGGTGCGGCGCGACCACATCGACATCGACATCATGGACATCGGCGAGGAACTCGCGCGGGTCGACGCCGTGATGCGCCATCAGCCCCGGCAGGGTCATGCCGTGCGAATGGAAAAAGCCCTTCTGGACGCGAAAGGCCTCGTCGGCATTGATGCCGAGCCGGCGCTGGATGAAGGCCCCCATTCGGGCGTCGATCTGGGCAAACAGCTGGGCGCTCGCCGGGTACAGCGTGTTGTCGAGATCGAAGATCCAAGCGTCGATATGGGCGAGCATCAGCCGAGGCGGGCCTTCACGATCGCCTTCAGATCGGCTTCGGGCCGGGCGCCATAGTGGCTGATGACTTCGGCGGCGGCGATGCAGCCGACACGTGCGCAATCGGGCAGCGAGCGGCCTTCCACCATCGCCGCCATGAAGCCGCCGGCGAACAGGTCCCCGGCGCCGGTGGTGTCGAGCACGCGCGTCGCCGGTTCGGCGGGCACGACATGGTGGCGACCATCGGCGATGACCACGGCGCCGGCGCCGGAGCGGGTGACGACGGTGGTGCAGCTGTGCTTGGCCAGCTCGGACATCGCGGTGTCGAGGTCGGTCTGGTAAAGCGCGCAGACCTCGTGCTCATTGCCGAACACCAGGTCGACATGGCTTTCGAGCAGCGCCTTGAAATCGGCGCGGTGGCCTTCGACGCAGAACACGTCCGACAGCGTCAGCGCCACCTTGCGGTTGTTGGCGCGGGCGATGGAAATGGCCTTGCGCATCGCGGCGCGGGGGGCAACCGGGTCCCACAGATAGCCTTCGAGATAAAGAATGTCCGACGCCGCGACCATGTCGGCGTCGATATCGGCTTCGGACAATTCCTGGCAGGCACCGAGGAAGGTGTTCATGGTGCGGTCGCCATCGGGGGTGACGACGATCAGGCAGCGGCCGGTGGGGGCGCCGGCGGTCGACGCCGGGGTGGTGAAATCGACGCCGGCGGCGCGAATGTCATGGGCGAAGACGCGGCCGAGCTGGTCATCGGCGACACGGCCGACGAACACCGTGCGGGCGCCCAGCGTGGCCATGCCGGCCAGCGTGTTGGCCGCCGAACCGCCGCTGATCTCGCGCCCCGGCCCCATGGCGGCATACAGGGTTTCGGCCTCGTCCGCGCCGATCAGTCGCATCACGCCCTTGGGGATGCCCTGGCCTTCGAGGAAAGCCGGTTCGGCAGCGGTGATGACATCGACAAGGGCGTTGCCGATGGCAAGAACGTGGTGGCGTGCGGACATGATCGGGAACAGGCCTTGGCATTGTGACGGAATGGACGGTCCCTAACGGAAGCCGGCGGCGGCGTCATCCCTGCTTGTCACGGCGGCCGCAACGCCTAGAGTTGGCGGCTGTAGGGAGAGAGTGATGAAGGTTGTTTGGCAACTGCTGCCGGCACTGGTGCTGGCGGGTTGCGCCGCGACTCCGGCGCCCGTTGTGGCGCCGCCGCCGCCGGCCCCGCCACCGCCGGGCCTGCAGCGGCTGATCGGGCAGGATGCAGCGGCGGTGACACGGCTGCTCGGACCGGCATCGCTCGATCGCACCGAGGGCCCCGCCCGGCAGCTGCAGTTCGTGCGACCGGTCTGCGTTCTCGACGTCTATCTCTATCCGGCGACGCCCGGCGGCGTGCCGCATGTGCGCACCGCGGCGGCGCGCAAGCCCGACGGCAGCCGGATCGATCCCGGCGCCTGCCTGTCGCTGATCGTGCCGGGCAGATGAGTCCCGACCGGCTGTTCGAACTGTTCAGCAGCTTCGTGCTGCTCGGCTGGCTGGCGCTGGTGGCGGCACCGCTGCGGCGCGGGCTGGCAGTCGGTATCGCGCGCTGGGTCGTGGCGATCCTGTGCGGCGCCTATCTCGCCCTGCTGGTGGCGGGACTGGCCGGGCCTGGCCTGCCGGCGGGCGCGGGGTTCGATACGCTGGCCGGGGTGCGGCTGCTGCTGTCGACACCCGAGGCGCTGCTCGCCGGCTGGGTCCATTATCTGGCGTTCGACCTGTTTGTCGGATCGTGGCAGGTCGCCGACGCGCCGACGGCGCGGGTGCCGCACTGGCTGCTCATTCCCTGCCTAGCGCTGACCTTCCTGGCGGGGCCGGTGGGTTTGCTGCTCTATCTGGTCATCAAGGCGGCACGGCGATGACAAAACCGCAGCGCGAACCCATATCGGCGGCGATGACCGTGGTTTCGCCGTGCACCAACGTCTGCCGCATCGACCGCCGCAGCGGCTGGTGCGAAGGCTGTCGGCGCACCGTCGACGAGATCACGCGCTGGCCGCGCGCGGATGACGCCGAGCGGCAGGCGATCCTCGACCAATTGCCGACGCGGGTCATCCGCAAGCGGCTGGGAGTAAGCTGGTGATTCTGTCCGTCCTCGACCAGACGCCGATCGCTGCGGGCACCACCCCGGCGGCGGCGCTGGCCAATTCGATCGACCTGGCGCGCCATTGCGAGGCGCTGGGCTACCACCGCTATTGGCTGGCGGAACATCATGCCTCCCCCGCGCTGGCGGGCAGTGCGCCCGAGATCCTGATCGCCGCGGTGGCGGCCGCGACGCATCGGATGCGGATCGGTTCGGGCGGTGTCATGCTGCCGCATTATTCGCCCCTGAAGGTCGCCGAAACCTTCAGCCTGCTTGCCGGGCTCCATCCGGGGCGGATCGACCTGGGG
This sequence comes from Polymorphobacter fuscus, assembly GCF_011927825.1. Lineage (NCBI taxonomy): Bacteria > Pseudomonadati > Pseudomonadota > Alphaproteobacteria > Sphingomonadales > Sphingosinicellaceae > Sandarakinorhabdus > Sandarakinorhabdus fusca. Next base: position 2,345,907 of record NZ_JAATJI010000001.1, read on the forward strand.
CTGGGCCGGGCACCGGGCAGCGACCAGCGCACGGCGGTGGCGTTGCAGCGCGACCGGCGCCAGCAGGCACCGCATGATTTCCCCAACCAGCTGGCCGAACTGATCGGCTATCTGGAAAACAGCCTGCCCGCCGACCATCCCTTTGCCGCCTATGCAGCGACGTTGCCGGGCCTGCCGCACGCCCCCGAACCCTGGGTGCTCGGCTCATCGTCCGACAGCGCCGCCTTTGCCGGCGACCTGGGCCTGCCCTATTGCTTTGCCGATTTCATCTATGCCCGGCAGGGCGACATCGCTGCGGCCTATCGCCAGCAGTTCGTGGCGCGGCATGCGGGCGACGTGCCGCACGTCGCCATCGCCCTGTGGACGGTGGTGGCGGATACCGATGCCGAGGCGCAGCGGCTGGCGGCGCCGGCGCGGATGATGTTCGCGCATCTGCTGACCGGCCGGTCGATCGCGGTGCCCGACGTCGAAACGGCGCTGGCGTGGCTGGCGGACCGGCCCGAGCTCGACCGGGCGCGCGCCGGGCGCCGGGTGGTGGCAGGGTCGCCGGAAACGGTGCGCGCCGGAATTCGCACGGCAGCCGCCGAATATGGCGCCGACGAAGTGCTGCTGGTCAACATCCTCCACGACCATGACGCGCGCAAGCGCAGCTACGCGCTCGCCATGCAGGCAATGACCGGGCTCGCCGTTGCCGCTTGACAGGCGGGCCGCACCTCCGCTGTAGCATTGCTGCATTGCAACGAAAACAGGTGCGGCGTGGCCAGGAAACGCATTCTCGCGATCGCTTCGGGCGGCGGCCATTTCGTCCAGCTGCTGCGGCTGCGCCCGGCATGGGACGGGCATGACGTCACCTACGCGACGGTCCACGCCGCCTCAGCGGTCGACGTCGCGCCGGCACCGCTGCTGACGTTTCGCGATGTCTCGCGCGCCGACTGGTGGCGGCTGCCGCTGACCCTGTGGGACGCGCTGCGGATCCTGGCGAAGGTGCGCCCGCAGGTGATCGTCACCACCGGCGCGCTGCCGCCGCTGGTGGTGCTGACGCTGGCCAGGGGCTTGGGAATCCGCACGCTGTGGGTCGACAGCATCGCCAATTCCGAAGTGCTGTCGGGGTCCGGGCGCCATGCCGGCAAGGTGGCGACGGCGGTTGTCACCCAATGGCCGCAGCTCGCCGAACCCGGTGTCGATCATTGGGGGAGCGTGCTGTGAACGGCGTGTTCGTTTCCGTCGGGTCGATGATGCCCTTCGATCGGCTGGTGCAGGCCATGGACGAATGGGCGGCGGCGCATCCCGATGTGCCGGTGGAAATCCAGATCGGCCGCGGCAAGTACGAGCCGCGCCATGCAAAATATGTCCGGATGATGCCGGTGGTCGAGTATCGGCAGCGCGTCGCCGACGCCCGGCTGTTCGTTGCCCATGCCGGCATGGGGTCGATCATTTCGGCGATCGAGGCCGGCAAGCCGTTGCTGATGTTGGCGCGCCTGCAGGCGCAGGGCGAGCACAATACCGACCACCAGCTGGCAACCGCCGCCAGCATCGGGGCGCGCCCTGGGCTGCATGTGGCGGGCGATGTCGCGGACCTGAAGGCGCGGGCGACGGTGTTGCTCGCCGACGCGGGAGCACCGCCGGCGCCGATCTCGCGCTTTGCCGACCCCAAGTTCACCGACCGTATCCGCGCGTTCATCGAGGCTGCATGACATTGATATCGCTCGGCGTCGGTGCGACCGCGACGCAGTTCACCCTGGCCGTCACGCCGCAGCTGTGCGTCGGCCATCCCGACAATCTGTTCCTGTTCGGCGGCGCCGGCATGGCCGCCGGGCTGGCGGCGATCGAAACCGCGACCGGCCGCCCGACGGTGTGGGCGGCGGCGCAATATCTGTCCTATGCACGGCCCGACAAGACATTGACGCTCGATGTGCTGGTGCCGGTCAGCGGCAAATACACCAGCCAGGCGCGCGTCGTGGTGCGCGATGGCGATAGCGAGATATTGACGGTCAACGCAGCGCTGGGCGCGCGCCCGGCTGCGCCCGAGGCGCAATGGGCGACGATGCCCGATGTGCCGCCGCCGGCAGCCTGCCCGGTGATGGATTACAATTGGGTGCGGCGCGAAGACGATATCAACGCCAGTTTCGAAAAGCGCGTGGCGCAGGGGCGGTTCGGCGCGGCGCAGGCCGAAGGCGGCCCCAGCCCCGATGGCGTGGCGCGGCTGTGGGTGCGGCCGCGCGCGACGGCGGGCCCGATCGACCGGATCGCACTGGCGGTGATGGCGGATTTCCTGCCGTCGGGAATCGGCAACGCCCTGGGCACGGCGGCGGGTGGCAACAGCCTCGACAACACCATCCGCTTTGCGCGTATCGTCCCGACCGATTGGGTGCTGGCCGACATCCGCATCCATGCCGCGTCGCAGGGCTTCGTCCATGGCCGGGTGCATCTGTTCGCGCGGACCGGCGAACTGCTGGCGACTGCAAGCCAGTCGATGATCCTGCGGGTGCGGTACACACCCGTTGACTGGCGTGCTGCAATCCCTTCCGACCCTGTTCGACCAGCCACGACCAGGGTTCCCGTTGGCCACGCCATGGGGCAAGAACGGGTGCTGCATGGCATGAGGCACGATTTTTGAGCAAGAAGCGTGGTCCGTTGGGCCTTCCGATCTGGGCGTGGGCAGCGCCGCTTACCGGTCTCGCCCTGGCGATCGCCAGCATCGCCGATGTCGCGTTGCCATGGTTCGTGGTGGCGCCGGTGCTCGTCGCCGCGGTGCTGGCGGCGGTCCATCATGCCGAAGTCATCGCGCATCGCATCGGTGAACCTTATGGCACGCTCGTGCTGGCCGTCGCCGTCACCACCATCGAAGTCGGGCTGATCGTCTCGCTGATGCTGGCAGGCGGCCCGGCGGCCGGCGCCCTGGCGCGCGATACGGTGTTCGCCGCAGTCATGATCATCATGAACGGCATCATCGGGCTGTCGCTGCTGACTGCGGGGGCCCGGCACCATGAGCCCGGCTTCAACCAGTCCGGCATCAACGCGGCGCTGTCCGTGCTGACGGCGCTGACCGTGCTGACCATGGTTCTGCCCAATGTCGCCAACACGCCCGGGCCCTATTATTCGAGCGGCCAGCTGGCGTTCGTGGCGGCGGTATCGCTCATCCTCTACCTGACCTTTGTCTTCACCCAGACGGTGCGCCACCGCGACTATTTCCTGACCGAACGCGACGATATCGAAGCGCTGCACCCCATTGCCGGCCAGACGGCAATTGCGGCGCTGGCCCTGCTGGTGGCGGCGCTGATCGGTGTCGTCATGGCCGGCAAGGCGCTGGCACCGACGATTTCGGGAGCGGTGGAGGCGGCGGGCGCGCCCGAGGCACTGGTCGGGGTCATCATCGCCGCGATCGTGCTGATGCCCGAAGGGCTGGCGGCGGTGCGCGCGGCACGCGCGAACCGGCTGCAGGACAGCCTCAACCTGGCGCTGGGATCGGCGCTCGCGTCGATCGGGTTGACGATCCCGGCCGTCGCCGTGGTGTCGCTGACGATGGGCTTCAACCTGACCCTGGGGCTGGGGCCACGCGACACGGAATTGCTGATCCTGTCGCTGTTCCTTGCCGTGCTGTCGCTGCGCAGCGGGCGGACGACGGTGCTCAACGGTGTCGTCCACCTGGTGATCTTCGCCGTCTATCTGTTCACCGTGGTAAACCCGTGAATCAGAAGCGCGTGCGCAGCGCGACCTCGATCGCTGGATAAAGCTTCGATGCGCCCGGCGTGTTCGGCGCATCGTCCTGCAGCCGGCCTTCGATGCGGAAGTCGCCGATCCGTGTCGGCAGTTCGGTCCCGACGGTGAAGACCTTGATGGTTTCCGAAGTCGCCGAAACGCGATTGCGCGGCGATGTGTCGATGAACTGGCCGGCGGTGACGTTGAGGTCGATGTGACGGAAGGAGGCGTAATAGCGCCGGTTGCGAATGTCCGTAGCGCTGCCGCTGACCGTCAGCGTGCGGGTGTCACCATCCAGCGAATAGCCGATCGGCTGGCCTTTGTAGGTGAACCCGCTGGTATAGATGAAGCTGTTGTAGACAAGGCCCGGCGCCGTGCCGCCACCGAACAACTTCGCGCCCAGCGTGTCGGTATATTCGACAAACCCCGCCCAGGACGCGCCGCGCCCGCCCAATGGTCCGGCCAGCTGGACACCGCCAAGCCGGGCATAATGGGCGAGGCCCAGGTTCCTGCGATCATCGGCGATGCCTTCGAAATAGGCCTTGGCGGTGACCTGGCCGATCATGCGGGCATAGCTGATGTCGAAGCCCGCCAGCTGGTTGCCGGGATCGTTGCCGAGATTGCCGTTGTCGGTATTGCCGAGGCCGAACCACGCCTTGCCGAAACTGCCGGCACTGCACGGCCGGCCGCTGCCGCACATCTGGATGGCGCGCTGCAAGCCGATCTCCAGCCCGCGCACGGGCTCGAAGGCGACGCGCATGCCCATGACCAGCGGGTTGCGATAGTCCCGCTGTTCGGCAAGGACGCCGCCGAACGCCTCCACCTTTACAGGGCCCAGCCATCTGAGCACGGGGATGTTGAGCGGATCGGGTGACAGCCGCCGGATGCCGAGCTTGGGGAACGGCCGGGCGCTGTTGGAAAACAGCAAGGTGCCGTCATTGCCGGGGCCGAACCAGATTTCCGCAAAACCGGCATAAACGGCCCAGTTGCCTGATTTTACCGCGACATAGCCGGGTTCGAAGTGATAATCCTTGCCGACCTGGCCCGGACGATAGCCCGCACCATAGCTGACGAAGAAGGCGCCGGTGTCGACTTCGCCATGATAGGCAAAATCCCCCTTCTGTCGCGCACCACCGCCGAAATCGCGCACCTGCTGGACGCGGTTGGTGGCGGCCAGCGTGACTTCCATCGATGTCGTCTGCCGCGCCCGATCCGACAGCGCCCGCACGCGCGACAATGCCGCTGTGACATGCGGCGCCAGCGGGACGGTGCCGATGCTGTTGATGCCATTGTCGATCTGCGCCCAGGGCAACGGCCAGGAATTGACCGGCCCGCGAATGATCCCGGCGCTCTTCAGCACCTCGATGTCGGTACGCAACTGCCGATCACCGACATCGGCCCAGGGGGCAGCGAGCGCGGGTTGGGCCAGAAGGAGCAGGACAGGCGTAAGCCGTTTCAACATCCGCGCGGCCATATCAGTGCGAATGGGGCCGCGCCAGCGCCTCGCGAGGCCCGCGTGCTTAGTGGCGATCGTTCGATTTTGCGTGTCGCGACTATATCGTCCTGCTACATGCGGTGCTTCTTCTTCAACATTGGGGTTGTATGTCGTTGCTGAAGTCGACGCGCGTCGTTCCGGTCATCTTGTCGGGCGGGTCCGGTACCCGGTTGTGGCCTGCTTCACGCTCGCTTCACCCCAAGCAGCTGCTGCCGATCGTCGGTGAAATATCGATGTTGCAGGCGACGACGGCGCGGTTTGGTGGCGATTTCGGTTTCGCCCCGCCGATCATCGTCGGCGGGGAAGACCATCGCTTCCTGATCAGCGATCAGCTTGGCGAATCCGGTTGCGCACCGGCCGCGATCATCCTTGAGCCCCAGGGCCGCAATACGGCCGCGGCGATCGCTCTGGCGGCCCATCTTGCCGCGGCGAGCGACCCCGATGCGATCCTGGTTGTCGCGCCATCGGACCATGTCATTTCCGATGAAGCGGGGTTCCGTGCGGCAATCGCTGCGGCTGTCGGCCCGGCGCAACAGGGTTATCTGGTGACGTTCGGCATCAAGCCCGATGGTCCGGAAACCGGCTATGGCTATATCGAGATCGGCGACGAACTGCCGGGGCTTGCTGGCGTGCATGCGGTTTCACGCTTCGTCGAAAAGCCTGACGTTGCGCAGGCGCAGGTTCTGGTCGAGGGCGGCCGCCATGCCTGGAACGCCGGGATCTTCGTGTTCGGGGCGGCAGCCTATCTGGCAGAATTGGCGCGCCATGACTCCGACATCGCGGCCGCCTGCGACGCGGCGATGGCAGCGGCGACGACCGACCGGTTATTCACTCGGCCCGCAGCGGCACCGTTTCTTGCCTCGCCCAATATATCGGTCGATTACGCTGTCATGGAGCATACCGATCGTGCCGCGGTGGTGCCCGTCGATATCGGCTGGTCCGATGTCGGATCGTGGAATGCGCTGTGGGCGATCGCGGCACGTGACACCAATGGCAACGCCGTTCAGGGCGAAGTCGTGGCAATCGACTCGCACAATTGCCTGGTGCGTTCGGACGATGGCATCGCCGTCGCGCTGGTGGGTGTCGATGACATGGTCGTCGTGTCGACCCGGGATTCGGTGCTGGTGGTGCCGCGCTGCAAATCGCAGGACGTCAAGCGGATCGTCGATGAACTGAAGGCGCGCAACAGTACCCGGCACACATTGCAATCGGTCGTGCACCGCCCCTGGGGGACGTACCAGACGACCGACCAGGGCGAGCGGTTCCAGACCAAGCGGATCGTCGTCAAGCCCGGCGAACAGCTCTCGCTGCAACTTCATTACCACCGGTCCGAACACTGGATCGTCGTATCGGGCACGGCGGTGGTGACGATCGACGGTGTCGAGAAGATCGTCAGCGAAAACCAGTCGGTCTATATTGCGGCGGGCTCACAGCATCGTCTGGCCAATCCGGGCAAGCTGCCGTTGCACCTCATCGAGGTTCAGTGCGGGCCTTATCTGGGTGAGGATGATATTGTTCGCTTCGAGGACAATTATGCGCGGGTTTAGCCTGTAGAAACGACCGAAGGCTGTTGCTTACCGCGGCAGTTTTCGCAGCATTGGTATGAGCAGTACGACGGTCAGCCCGGCGCCGACCAGCGCTGTCGGCACCGAAACGCCGTGGCTTATCGCAACGCCGATCCCCAGCACCGCAGTGACTTGAAAGCCGGCGTTGACGATGTTGTTGGCGGCGATGGCGCGCGAGCGGCTGGCGGGGTCGGTGGCGGTTTGCAGGATCCCGTACAGCGGCACCGAGAAGATGCCGCCGGCGATCGCCAATATGGTCAGGTCGGCGAGGACGCGCCAGCCGCGGGGATCGGCGAGGAAGGTGGCGATGTCGCCGGCGCTGCCATGAAGGGCGCGTTCGGCGAACCACAGGTCGATCCCGGCCAGTGCCATGACAAGCCCCGCCCAGGGTGACAGCCGTGTCGAGACGCGCCCGCCGAGCAGCCTGCCCACGCCGGCCGAACCGATCGCGACGCCGATCGAGAAGGCCGCGAGGAACAATGTCGCGACGCCTTCGCTGCCGCCGAGATCGTTGCGCGCCAGTGGCACGAACTGGCTGGTGTAGACGGCGCCAAGTGCCCAGAACCAGGAAATGCAGAGCGTGGCGATGGCCAGTTCGCGATGGCCGAACGCTTCGCTGAGCGCCCGGCGGCTGGCGGTCAGGGGGTTCCAGTCGATCGCGACACGGCTCGCCGGGGGTGCCGTCGGGATGGCGCGCGATGCCAGCCAGCCGACAAGCGCAACAGCGATCGCCACCGGCCCGACCCAGCCTGTCGGCAGCAGGCCGCCGGCGATCTGGCCGAGCAGGATGGCAACGAAGGTCGCGCCTTCGACAAGGCCGGTGCCGGCGAGCAGTTCGCCCGGCGCCAGGTGCTGCGGCAGGATGGCGTATTTGACCGGGCCGAAGATGGTCGAATGGGCGCCCATCAGAAACACCACCACCAGCGCCAGCGGCACCGATTCGATGGCCAACGCCAGCGCACCCAATGCCATGAAGGCGATTTCGGCAATCTTGACCCCCCGCGCGATCATCGCCTTGTCGCGGGCATCGGCGACTTCGCCGGCGATGCCCGAAAACAGGACGAACGGCACGATGAACACACCGGCCGCGACCGTGGCGAGCGTTGCCGCCGCCACCGGGTCGCCGGCACGGAGGTGAAAGGCGACCAGGAAAATCAGCCCCGTTTTGAACAGATTGTCGTTGAACGCGCCCAGGAACTGGGTGGCGAACAGCGGCCCGAAGCGCCGGGTGGCAAGAAGCGCGAACATCTCGGTGACCTTGCCGCGTTTGTACCGGGAACGCCACTGCCGGGCGGGACTCGCCGTGCCCGGCAACAGCCGCTATCCTGACAGCGATGGCAGCGGCGCCGTGAGGGGATAGCGCGATGGCACAGCAATTGATGGAGATGATCGCGCGCATGGGAGGGGCCGATGGCGTTGCGGCAATGGCGGCCCGCGTCGGTTTGACGCCGGACCAGACCCAGGCGGCGATGGCGGCGTTGGTTCCGGCGGTTACCGGCGGCATGGCGCGGCAGGCGCAGGCCGGGAATGCATCGATTGTCGACCAGCTTGCCGGCATGGCGGCATCGTACACGGGGTCAGCGGCGGGCGACGGTGCGGTGTCGCAAGGCAATGAAATCCTTGGCAATATCTTTGGAAGCAAGGATGTGTCGCGGGCGGTGGCGGCGCAGGCGGCGAGCCAGACCGGGCTCGATATCGGCGCGTTGAAGGCGCTGCTGCCGATGATCGCGACGATCGCGGCGAGTGCGCTGGGCAATGCGACCGGGACCGTGGCGGCACCGGGCGGGGCTGTGGCGGGGCAGGCCGGGGGCCTTGGCGGGCTGATCGGGGGCATGCTGGGGGGTGGCGGCGGGCAGTCGGGGGCCGCGGGCGCCTTGCTGGGGATGCTCGATGCCAATAAGGACGGCAGCCCGTTCGACGACATCCTGGGGATGGCGTCGAAGTTCCTGAAGCGCTGAGGCACGATTCCCGATGGCCCGTTCCCGCCGCACCGATGACTGGGGGTTTCCGCGCTGGCGGCCCTATGGCAGCGGCGGCGCGGCGGCCGAGGTGCGGTTGTGCGACCGCCATGGCTGCACCAACGTCGGCGACTGCCCGGCGCCAAAGGCAGCCAATCGGCCGGAACGCTGGTATTTCTGTGCCGCCCATGCCGCCGAATACAACGCCAACTGGGATTATTTTGCCGGCCTGTCGGCCGAGGAAGCGGCGGCGCGGGCCGCCGACGAATCGGCGCAGACCAGCTATCGCCGATCGGCGCATTGGGAATGGGGCGGTGCCGGCGACGGCAGCCGCAGCCGTGCCGAGCTCGACGCACTGGCGGTTCTCGGCTGTGACCCGGATGCCGACATGACCGTCGTCAAGGTCGCCTGGCGCACCGCCGCCAAGGCCAGCCACCCCGATGTCGCCGGCAGCGACCCGGACGCCGCGGTGCGCTTTCGCGCCATCCAGGCGGCGTGGCAGGTGCTCAGCGACGCCGATGCGGCGCGCACCGCTGGGTCCTGACCGCGCTCAGCGTTCGCGGAATGCGGTGTCGCGCAGCCTGGCGATGGGGCTGAACAGGTACGACAGCACGGTGCGCGGCGGCCCCAGCAGGTCGACATCGGCGACCATGCCGGCGCCGACCGGCAGGCGCCGGCCGCCGGGGCCGGTCAGCGCTTCGGCCGCCGTGGCGATGCGGACCTGGTACCAGCCTTCGCCGCCACGATCGTCGATCACCGCATCGGGCGAGATCTGCGTCACCCGCCCGTCCAGTCTGCCATAGACGCTGGCGTCATAGGCGGTCAGCTTGACCGCCGCCGGCTGGCCGATGTGGACAAAGGCGATGTCGCGCGGCCGGACCCGCACGTCGACCACCAGCCCGCCGCCTGTCGGCACGATTTCGGCGAGCGGCGCGCCCGGGGCGATGCTGCCGCCGATGGTGGCGGGCATCACCCGCTGGACGATGCCGGCGATCGGGCTGCGCACGTCGGTGCGTTCCAGCCGGCGCTGCATGGCGGGGAGGGCGGCGGACTGGGCGGCGAGTTCGGCGCGCGCCAGCGCCAGATCGTTGCCGGCATCGGCGCGGCTGCTGTCGCGGCTGCCGGCCATGGCAGCGACCGCCTCCGCCAGCGCGGCGCGGGCGCGCGATACCGCCTGCAGCGCGCCGGCGGCGCCGGCATCGGCCTGTACCAGCGTCGACCGGGCACGATCGAGGCTGATTCGCGGCTCGATCCCCTTGTCGACCAGCGGCGCCAGCATCGCGACTTCGCGCGCCGCCTGGGCGCGGGCTTCGGCGGCGGCGGTGGCGGCCGCCTGCGCTTCGGCAAGCGCGCGGTCGGCGCCATCGCGGCGGGCGCTGCCGCCGGCGCTGCGGCTCGCCGTGTCGCGGCGGCGCGCGGCCCAGAGCCCGCGTTCGGCGGCGACGGCGCCCGGTGCGGCCGCTTCCAGCGCGGCCGGAAACACCGGCGTCGTGCCGGCGACTTCGGCCTCCAGCCGCGCGATCCGGGCGCGAAGCGCATTGGCGGCAGCGCTGCTGCGGCCGAAATCGGCCTGGGCGGCGGCGGGGTCGAGCTGCAGCAGCGACTGGCCGGCGGCGACCTTCTGCCCCGGTTTCGCCCATATGGCGGTGACGACGCCGCCTTCCAGGTTGCTGACGACCTGCAATTGGTGTTGCGGCACGATGCGGCCGGGGGCGGTGGCGGTTTCATTGACCTCCGCCACGGCGGCCCAGCCGATCATGGCAACGAGGAATCCGGTGATCGACCAAAGCATGATGCGGGTCGCGGCAAGTGGCGTCGCGCCGGTCATGACGCCGGTGGTGGGTGCGGAGTGCAGCATCGAAGCGTCCCTTCAGGCGATGGCGAGTGATTTGAGGACGTCGTCGCGTGGCCCCTGCGTGACGATGCGGCCGCCATCGAGGACGATGACGCGGGTGGCGAGGCGCAGCATCGACTGGCGGTGGGTGACAAGGACGATGGTGCGGCCGGCGACTTCGGCCTCCAAACGACTGACCAAGGCTTCCTCCGACCCCGAATCCATCGCGCTCGTCGGTTCGTCGAGGACGAGGATGGGCCTTGGTAGCGCCGTGTCGGCGACCGCAAGGGCGCGGGCGATGGCGATGGCCTGGCGCTGGCCCCCCGACAGGCCTTCGCCGCGATCGGCGAGCGTCACGTCATAGCCGCCCGGCAGCGCACCGATGAAGTCATGTGCCCCCGACAGCCGGGCGGCACGCAGCACGGCTGCGTCGTCGATGCGCGCGTCACCAAGGGCGATATTGTCGCGAATGCTGCCCGACAGCAGCACCACATCCTGCAACACCGATCCGATATTGGCGCGCAGATCATCGGGGTGCAGCTGCCGCACATCGGCGTCGTCCACCATCACGGCACCCGATTCGGGCTGGTACAGGCCCAGAACGAGCCGCGCGATCGTCGATTTGCCCGATCCGACGCGGCCGATGATGGCGACGCGGTCGCCCGGCGCGATATCGAAGCTGACATCGTCGAGCGCCAGCGTCGGGCTGCCGGGATAGCGGAAGCTGACGCGGCGAAAGGCGATCCGGCCCGACAGGGTGGCGCGGCGCAGCGGCGCATGGTCGATTTCGCCGGCACCGGTCATCAGCCTGTCGAGCGCATGATAGGCGTCGCGCGTGTTCGATAGCCGGGTGAGCAGCGCGGCGATCTGGCCGAGCGGCGCCACGGCGCGACCGGCCAGCATCGACGCGGCGACCATGGCACCCATCGACAGGCTGCCCGCTGCGATCAGCGTCACCCCGAGCGCGATGGTGGCGACATAGACGATGGTCTGCATGACGGCGGCGACATTGACGGCGAGGGCTGCAACCGAGCGTTGGCGCAACGCGATCGCCGCCTGTTGCGCCACCGCCGACTGCCAGCGCCGTGCCAGCAGCGGGCCGGCCTGGCTCGACTTGACGGTTTCGAGGCCGGCGATCGTTTCGACGATGACGCCCTGCTTGCCGAGCGATTCGGCGAGGTTGGCCGCCGACAACCGGGCGAGCAGCGGTTGCGCCAGCCAGGCGACACCGATGACGATGGGGACGGCGAGCAGCGGCACCAGCGCCAGCGGCGGCGCAACGAGCGCGATGACTCCGATGAACAGCAGCACGAAGGGCACATCGACGATCGCGGCGATGGTGGCCGAGGCGAAGAATTCGCGCAGCGTCTCGAATTCGCGCAGCAGCCCGGCAAAGGCACCGTTGGAGCCGCGCCGATCGGCCAGTTTCATTGCCAGCAGCCGGTCGAACAGCTGTTCGCCGAGCACACGGTCGATATTCTGGCCGGCGACGTCGACAAAATAGCCACGCAGCCCGCGCAGCACGAAGTCGAAGACGATGATGAAGGCCATGCCGGTGACCAGCGCCACCATCGACCCGGTGGCGCCGCTCGGCACCACCTTGTTGTAGACCGCCATCGAGAACAGCGCCGCCGCCATGGCGAGCAGGTTGATGAGGACCGCGGCGAGGGCGACCTGGCCGAACAGGCCACGATTGGCCCACAGCGGCGCCCGCAACCAGTCGCCGGGGCCAGGCGACAGCAGCGGCCGCGGCGGCGCCGTGGCGGCAATGGCGGCCTGAAAGTCGGTGGGGGGTGGCAGCGCGGACATGGCGGGGGTCCCTCAGTTCCGGGTCGTGATGTCGAAATGGCGGAGCAGCTGGCCGGTGCGCGCCAGCAGCGTGTAACGGGCGAGATCGCGCTCGACGCTGCCGAGCAGCAGGGCGCGGGCGGCGGCAGAATATTCGGCCTCGGTCTGGAGGAGGTCGATCAGCGTGCCGCGCGAGAGGCGAAACTGTTCGGCGGTGATGTCGCGGTTGCGGCGGTTGGCGCGATAGGCGTCGGCAAGCGCCCCGGCCGACGCATCGAGGACCCGGGCGTCACCGAACGCCGCTTCGGCATCGCGTTCGGCTTCGGCGCGCACCCGTTCGGCGGCGGCCTCCGCGGCGCGGGCGCGGGCGTCGGCGGCGGCGATGCGCGCCGCTTCGGCGCCGCCGGTGGACAGCGACTGGCGCAGCACGACCTGGCCGCGCACGTCGTAATTGGGGCCCTGGCCGAAGACGTTGAAGCGGGTGCCGCCGACCCCGGCCGACAGGCGCGGCAGCGCATCGGCACGGGCGGCGCGCGCCTCGGCACGCGCGGCAGCGGCCAGCGCCTCGGCGGCGGCGACGTCGGGACTGCGCAGGCCTTGCAGGCGGGTCGCATCCAGACTGGACGGTGCAAGGCCGGTGGAGGCCGGATAGAGCGCCCGCGCCGGCGGCACGGCGCCGAAGCTTTCGCGATAGCGGGCCCGGGCGGTCGCCAGCGCGCGGGCGCTGCCGGCGGCCTCGCCGATCGCATCGGCAAGGCTGGCCTCGGCCCGTGCCATGTCGCCGCCGGCGCCGATGCCGGCAGCAACGCGGGCGCCGGTATCATCGACGATGGCGCGGTGGCGGGCGATCATCGCGTCGGACAGCTCGGTCAGCGCCTGATAGGCGACCAGCTGGTACCAGGCGGTGATCGCCGACAGGGCGGTGGCGGTGGCGGCGCGGTCGGCATCGGCCGCAGCGGCGCGGACGCGTGCCGACGCACCGGCGATGCGGCCGCCGGTGGCGCCGAAGTCGAAGACCAGCTGATCGGCATTGATCGCGGCATCGGTGCGGCCACGCGGCAGCAAGCGTTCGACGGCGGCGCTGGTATCGACGAAATCGCGCGCCAGCGACTGGCTGCCGACCAGCGATGCGGACAGGGTCGGGAACAGCCCGGTGCGGACCTCGCGGCGCTGGGCACGGGCGGTGTCGGTGCCGGCCGCGGCCTCGGCGACGGCGGGGTGGCGGCTGACGGCGGCGGCGATGGCGGCGGTGAAGGCGTCTGCGCCGATGCCGCCCGACACGAAACGCAGCACCGGATCCTTGGCGAAGTCGATGGTGCGCGGGTCGCCGCCGGGGGGCGGCAGCACCAGCTGCGCCGGTGCCGGGGCGGCGGCGACCAGTGCGCCGATGCCGGCGACGCGCCAGAGCAGGGCGCGGCCGCCGCCGGGCGTTGCGCGGCGGCCGCCCGCCGGGCTAGGCTGCGCCATGACCAGCCCCCGCCGTTCCGCCGTGCTTGCCGCCCTGACGGTGTTGACCGCAGCCGGTCCCCTCCACGCCCAGGCGCCCTTGCCGAAGGCCGGCGGTGATCTCGTCGCGCTTTACAAGGATCTTCACAGCCACCCCGAACTCAGTCTGCAGGAAACCCGGTCGGCTGCCGTGATGGCCGCCGAGGCGCGCGCCGCCGGTTTTGCCGTCACCGAAAAGGTGGGGGGCACCGGCGTCGTCGCCGTGATGGTTAACGGCCCTGGCCCGGTGCTTTTAGTGCGCACCGACATGGACGGTCTGCCGGTCAAGGAAGCGACGGGCCTGCCCTTTGCCAGCACGGCGATGGGCAAGGCCGCCGACGGGTCGGACACGCCGGTGATGCACGCCTGCGGCCATGACATCCACATGTCGGTCTGGGTCGGCACGGCGCGGGAAATGGCGAAGCGGCGCGCCGAATGGTCGGGCACGCTGGTGATGGTGGCGCAGCCGGCGGAGGAGATCGTGCGCGGCGCCGCGGCGATGCTGAAGGACGGGCTGTACACGCGCTTTCCCAAGCCGCAGTTCGCGCTGGCGCTGCACGACGACAACCGCATGCCGGCGGGCAAGGTGTCGGTGCCGGCGGCGGCGGCGCTGTCCTCGTCGTCGTCGGTCGACATCACCGTCCGCGGGGTCAGCGGCCATGGCGCCTATCCGCAGACGACGAAGGACCCGGTGGTGCTCGCCGCCAACATCATCCAGGGGTTGCAGACGCTGACCAGCCGGGAGAACGACCCGTTCCAGCCGGCGGTGATCACCGTCGGGTCGATCCATGGCGGCACGCGGCACAACATCATCGGCGACGAGGTCAAGATGCAGCTGACGGTGCGGTCGTACGACAGCGCCCAGCAGCAGCGGCTGACCGATGGCATCGCCCGGGTGGCGCGCGGCGAGGCGATTGCGGCGGGCATTCCCGACGATCTGCTGCCGGTGGTGACCATCGAGCGCGGCACCGCACCGACGCGCAACACGCCGGCGCTGGCGGAGCGGGTGACGCGCGTGTTCACGAAGACGTTCGGCCCCGACCGGGTGGTGACGCTCAACCCGTCGATGGCGAGCGAGGATTTCAACGCCTATGGCCTTGCCGACCCGTCGATCGAGACGGTGATTTTCTGGCTGGGCGGGGTCAACCAGGCGCGCTGGGACGAAGCCCAGGCCAAGGGCACGTCGCTGCCGTCGCTGCACAACAGCGGCTGGGCCCCCGACCCGGCGCCGACGATCGCCACGGGCGTCGAGGCGATGACGGCCGCGGCGATGGACCTGCTCGCCAAGCCCTGACGGCCTGCACCATCGATTCCCTCGATGGCCGTAAGTGACAGGCTTGGCTTGCGAGTTTGCGAACGGTTCGCAATATGGGCGCCAAGGAGGCACCATGCGCCAGGAAATCGCCAAGACACTGACCTATCTGACCATCCACCTGACCATCGGGTTCAGCGTCGCCTATGCGATGACCGGAAGCTGGCAGATCGCCGGCGGCATCGCCATCATCGAACCGTGCATCAACGCCGTGGCGTTCTTTTTCCACGAGCGCGCCTGGCGCTTCGATTGGGCGACGTGGCGGCAGGGGCGCCAGGCGTTGCAGCCGGCTCGCTGAAAACGTCAGGGTGCAGCCGGGGTCGGGCGTGCTAAAAGGCCGCCGACGATCCTTGGGAGTGCATCACCATGCGCGAATATCTGAAATTCTACATCGATGGCGAGTGGGTCGACCCGGCCGTGCCGGCGCAGGTCGACGTCATCAACCCCGCCACCGAGGCCGTCGCCGGCGTCATTTCGATGGGCAGCGCCAGGGACGCCGACCGTGCGGTGATGGCGGCGCGCAAGGCCTTTGCCGGCTATTCGCAGACCAGCCGTGCCGACCGGATCGAGCTTTTGCAGAATATCCTCGGCAAGTATCAGGAGCGGTTTGCCGAGATCGCCGCGGCGATCACCGAGGAAATGGGCGCGCCGGGCTGGCTCGCCATGCAGGCGCAGGCCGCCATCGGTGTCGGCCATCTGATGACCGGCATCGAGGTGCTGAAGAACTACAAGTTCGAGGAGCTGCGCGGATCGACGCTGATCGCGCATGAACCGATCGGCGTCTGCGCCTTCATCACGCCGTGGAACTGGCCGATCAACCAGATCGCCTGCAAGGTGGTCCCCGCCATTGCCACCGGCTGCACGATGGTGCTGAAGCCGTCGGAAATCGCGCCCTTTTCGGCGATTTTGTGGGCCGAGGTGATGCATGCCGCCGGGGTCCCGGCCGGGGTGTTCAACCTCGTCAATGGCGATGGGCCGACGGTTGGCGCGGCGCTGTCGTCGCATCCGGAAGTCGATATGGTCAGCTTCACCGGCAGCACCCGCGCCGGCATCGAGGTGGCGAAGAATGCGGCGCCGACGGTCAAGCGCGTCCATCAGGAACTGGGCGGCAAGTCGCCCAACATCGTCCTCGATGACGCTGATCTGGAAGTCGCGGTCGCCGGCGGCGTCAAGTCGGTGATGACCAACAGCGGCCAGTCGTGCAACGCGCCGACCCGGATGCTGGTCCCGGCGGCCAAGATGGAGGCTGCGAAGGCGATCGCCAAGGCCGCCGCCGAAGCAACGACCGTGGGTTCGCCCGATGGCAATGCCGCGATGGGGCCGGTGGTCAGCGAAACGCAATGGACGAAGATCCAGGGGCTGATCCAGAAGGGCATCGATGAAGGCGCGACCCTTGTCACCGGCGGCACCGGGCGGCCGGAAGGGCTCGACAAAGGCTATTATGTCAAGCCGACGATCTTTGCCGATGTGTCGAACGACATGACGATCGCGCGCGAGGAAATCTTCGGGCCGGTTCTCGCCATGCTGCCGTACCAGAGCGAGGAACAGGCCGTCGCGATCGCCAATGACACGGTCTATGGCCTTGCCGCCTATATTCAGGGCGACGCCGAACACGCCCGCAAGGTGGCGCGCACGCTGCGCGCCGGCCAGGTGGCGATCAACTATGCCGCGCCCGACATGATGGCGCCGTTCGGCGGCTACAAACAGTCGGGCAATGGCCGCGAATGGGGCGACCACGCCTTTACGGACTTCCTCGAGACCAAGGCGATTCTTGGCTGGGGTGCCGCGGAAGCGGCGGAATAATCCGGGCTTCCCCTCTCCCCGCGAGGGAGAGGGGTGGCGAGCGCAGCGAGCCGGGGTGAGGGCGAGTGCCGCATCGACCGAACTATGATGCCGAAGCACTGGTCCCCCGGGCGCGCCTGCTGCGGGCCGATGCGACGCCGGCGGAAAAAGACCTCTGGCAGATGACGCGCGCCGCACGGCTTGGCTCGGCGAGCGCGGGTTGACGGTGCTGCGCTTCGCCAATGCCGAGGTGCTGGAACGGCCGGCGCAAGTTTATGTGACTATTTTGACGGCGTTACGTACCCTCACCCCGGCGCTGCGCGCCGCCCCTCTCCCTCAAGGGGAGAGGGGAAGGAAGGAGAAGATTTCATGACCATCCACACCAAGATCTGCGACCTGCTCGGTGTCGAGCATCCCGTTCTCCTCGCCGGCATGGGCGGGGTGTCCTATGCCGAAGTCTGTGCCGCGGTGTCGGCGGCGGGTGGTTTCGGCTCGCTCGGCATGGCGGGGGTGTCGCCGCGCGGCATTGCCGACCAGATGGCGCGGGTGCGCGATCTGACCGACAAGCCGTTCGGCGTCGACCTGCTGACCGCCCAGCCCGAATCGCTGACCGCCAGTGTCGATGTCATCATCAAGGGCGGCGCCAGGGCGTTCATCGCCGGGCTGGGGGTGCCGGTGGCGATCGTCGAGGAGCTGAAGGCCGCCGGCGTCATCGTCATGTGCATGGCCGGCAATGTCCGCCATGCCGTAAAGGCCGCCGAGGCCGGCTGCGACGTCATCATCGCGCAGGGGACGGAAGGCGGCGGCCATACCGGTTCCGTCGCGAGTGTCGCGCTGTGGCCGCAGGTCGTCGACGCCGTCGACATTCCGGTCATCGCCGCGGGCGGGCTGTTCGACGGCCGCGGGCTGGTCGCGGCGCTGTCGTTCGGCTGTGCCGGCGTCTGGCTCGGCACGCGCTTCATCGCCAGCGAGGAAGCCCATGCCGGCCAACCGTACAAGGACGCCATCGTCGCCATGAGCGAAAGCGACACGATGATCAGCAAGGTGTTCACCGGCAAGACGCTGCGCGCCATCGTCAATGACAGCAACCGCGATTTCGACAACCGCGACGCCAAGCCCTTTGCCGCCCAGGTCGCCGAATCGGTCCAGCTCAACCGGCTGGGGCCGATCGCCGGTGTCGTCGACAATGTCGATCCGGCAACCCAGTGCCTGGCGGCGGGCCAGGGCGGCGGCGGCATCCACAATATCCTGCCGGCCGGCGAGATCGTCCACCAGATCGTGGCGGAAGCCGAAGCCGTTCTCGGCCGTATGCCCAGGGCGGCATGATGCGGCCGGTGTTCGGGGCGGCGCTGCTGCTGGCGATGCCGGCGGCGGCGCAGACACCCGCATTCCACCCCGGCCCGGTCCTGCCCGACGTCGCGCCGGTGGCGACGATCGCCAGCGACATGGTCATTCCCAAGGGCACGGTGTTCAAGGTCACCTTCGATGTGACCGGCCAGGCGACGCCGGGCACCGTCAACACCCGCTTCGAATCGGCGGCGCGCTTTCTCAACGCCCATGTCGAGGCCGGGGTGCCGGAGGCGGACATCCATGTCGCCTATGTCGTCCACAGCAAGGCGATCGTCGACCTGCTGCGCCCGGCGCCCTATGCGGCGCGCACCGGCGGCAAGACCAACGCCACGGCGGCGCTGGTGGCAAAGCTGCTCGCGCACAATGTCGATTTCTATGTGTGCGGGCAGAGCGCCGCGGCGCAGGGGGTCGCCAACGCCGACCTGTTGCCCGGGGTGAAGATGGCGATCTCGGCATCGAGCGCGCATGCCCTGCTCGGCATGCAGGGCTATACGCTGATCCCGTTCTGACGCCGGTTACTTCGCCAGCAGCGCCAGTGCCGCCACGGTGTCGATCTTGGCGCCGAGCGGAATAGCCGGCAGGTCGATGGCGAAGTCGTTGTTGTGGTTGGCGAAGGGGAAGGGCCGCCCGGCGGCCTTGGCGGCGGCGAAACGCGCCGGTTCGGCGATGCCGATGAGCAGGAAGGTATAGGGCACATCGGTGCCGGCAAACGCCTCCTGAAAGTCTTCGGACCCCATGACGGACGGGAAATCGGTCAACAGCTTGCCGTCGCCGAGCAGCGTCGTCAGCGCCGGCGTGACGGCGGCGACGAGCGTGGGGTCGTTGCGCAGCGGGCCGGCGCTGCCCTTCATCTCGCGGACCGGCACCTTGGCTTCGGGCAGGCCGGCGCCGAGCACGATGCCCTTGTTGATCTCGTCGATCCGCGTCAGCAGCCGATCGCGGGTCGCCCGATCGAACCAGCGCAGGTTCAGCCGCAGTTCGGCGCTGGCCGGGATGACATTGTTGTCGCGTCCCGCCTCGACGGCGCCGACGGTCAGCACGGAAGGCGCCTGCGGATCGACCGAGCGGCTGACGATGGTCTGGTACGCCAGCACCGCCTGCGCCGCCATGACGACGGGATCGATGGCGAGTTCCGGCGATGAGCCATGGCCGCCGACGCCGGTGAAGGTGACGTCGAGCTGGTCGGTGCCGGCCATGCGCACCCCCGGGGCGTTGACGGCGACGCCGACTGCCAAGGGTACGGCGTGGCTGCCAAGGGCCAGGTCGGGTTTGGGAAAGCCGCGTGTCAGCAACCCGTCCTTGACCATCGCCTGGGCGCCCATGCCGATTTCCTCGGCCGGCTGGGCATAGACCACCAGCGTTCCCGACCAATCCGCCTTGAGCGTCGTCATCGCCTTGGCAAGGCCGAGCAGCCAGGTGACATGGGCGTCATGGCCGCAGGCGTGCATCACCGGAATCTCGGAGCCATCGGCGAGTCGCTGCGGGGTGGTCGCCGCCCAGGGCAGGCCGGTCGCTTCCAGCACGGAATTGGAATCCATGTCGGCGCGGAACCACAATGTCGGGCCGGGTCCGTTGCGCAGCACACCGACGACGCCGGTCTTGCCGATGCCGGTCGTCACCGCATAGCCGAGTGCCTTGAGTTCGCGGGCGACGATCCCGGCGGTGCGGGTTTCGGTGAAGGCGATTTCGGGATGCTGGTGCAGATCCTTGAAGATTGCCGTCAGCCGCGCCGAATCGGCATCGATGGCGGCGCTGGCCTTGGCAATGAGCGCCGGCGATACCGGAGCGGCGAGCGCCGGCGCGGCAACCAGGGTTGCTGCAAATCCGAGGCACCGCAGGCGCGTGGCAAACGACATGGCAAAAGCCTCCCCCGAAACGACGGACACGATTCTCTGCCTCTTGCGCCGGTCACGCAACCCGAAACGACTACCAGAAGCGGCTGCCCTCGATGCCCTTGAACGGCCCGGCGACATCGGCGGTGATCCAGCCGCCGTAGAAGCCGTCGGGTTGCGGCCGGGCCTGTTCATCGTCGACGAAACAGCCATCGAAGGGCCCCGCGTAGAAGGCGATATGATCACGCAGGGCGGCATAGGCGGCGACGGGGGTCGGATAGCTCCAACCGACCGCCAGCAGCGGAGTGCCGCCGGCGATGACATCCCAGTAAACGGCATTGCCCTTCCATTCGCAAAAAGAACTGCCGCGCCCCGGGCGCAGCAGCGCCATGTCGATGTCGGCGGGCGGGATGTAATAGCCGGGCGGATGGCTGGTTTCGAGCAGGCGCAGCGCCCGCACCGAATCGGCGACGACGGCGCCGGCGTGGACGATGCGGATGCGGCGCGACGTCGGTTCGAGGCGCGGCGGCCGCGGATAATCCCAGACGCTTTCCTGCCCCGGGGCGACGGGATCCGGAACCGGCGTCACAGGCTGCGCAGCGCGCCCCAGGCGGCGACGCCGATGAGGACAAGGGTCGGCAACATGGTCAAGGCAAAGCCCAGGCTGCGCTTGGCCGGATCGACATAATAGCTGCGGGCATACAGCAGCCGGCCGATGCACCAGACCAGCCCGACCATGGCGGTGATGGCGTCGCCGAGCACCGGTGCCGCCAGCGCGATCGCCGGCAGGAACAGCACGATCTGTTCCATCGTGTTGAGGTGGACGCGGTTGCGCTTGTCGAACTCGGGATGGCCGCCGGCCTGCGGTGCCGGCACATTATAGGTCATCCGCGCCCGGCCGGCGACGATGCTGAAGCCGAACAGGATCAGCAGCGCGACCAGGATGGTCAATGTCGTCAGTGGAAAGGATGCCATCGTCGTCGCCCCCGGAAAATTGAGTCCTGCCCAATTTTCTAGGCCTTGCCCTGGCGCCCGGCAAGCGGGTGCGTCAGCGCGGTTTCAGGCTGGGGGCGATGCGCGCTGCCTCGGCAGCGGTCGATTCGGGGGACGGAACGCCGCTGTCGGCGGCGCCGGCGGCGGCGCGGTGGATGGCCTTGCGAATGCGCGGATAGGTGCCGCAGCGGCAGATATTGGTGATGGCGCCATCAATATCGGCGTCGCTGGGGGCGGCATTCTCCTTCAGCAGCGCCGCCACCGCCATGATCATGCCCGACTGGCAATAGCCGCATTGCGGCACTTGTTCGGCGATCCATGCCTGCTGGACGGGGTGGGACCGGTCATCGCTCAGGCCTTCGATGGTGACGACGAAACTGCCTTCGATGCTGCCGATCGGCACCTGGCAACTGCGCGCCGCCTTGCCATCGACATGCACGGTACAGGCACCGCACAGGCCGGCGCCGCAGCCATATTTTGTTCCGGTCAGGTTCGACGCGTCGCGCAGCGCCCAGAGCAGCGGCGTCTCGGGCGGCATCTTGAAATGCACAGGATTGCCGTTGACGGTGAATTTGGTCATCGAAGGCAGGCAATAGCGCAAGGAATCGCCCGATGGAACTGACCACGCTCGACTATGTCGTTGACGGCGCCATCGCCCGGGTGACGATGAACCGGCCGGCGGAACTCAACACCATGAACAAGGCGTTCTGGACCGAGATCATCGACGTGTTCGCAGCGATCGACGCCGATCCGGCGGTGCGCGTTGTCATCATCGCCTCGACCGGCCGGCATTTCACCGCCGGACTCGACCTCGGCATGGCATCGGCCAGCATCGGCGCGGTGCCGAGCGACCCCGGCCGGGCCCGCGAGTCCTTCCGCCGCCACGTCAAGCACATGCAGGACAGCTTCACCGTCGTCGACAAATGCCGCGTGCCGGTGATCGCGGTGGTGCAGGGCGGCTGCATCGGCGGCGGGGTCGACTTCGTCACCGCCTGCGACCTGCGCCTGTGCACCGAGGATGCGTTCTTCACCATCCAGGAGGTCAACATCGCCATCGTCGCCGATGTCGGCACGCTGCAGCGCATTCCCTATCTGCTGCCGCAGGGGCTGGTGCGCGAGCTGGCCTATACCGGACGGCGCTTTCCGGCGGCAGAGGCCCGGCAATATGGCTTTGTGAACAGCGTCGCCGCCGATCACGCCGCGGCGCTGGTCGCTGCCGATGCGCTGGCCCAGCAGATTGCCGCCAAATCGCCGCTGGTCATCGCCGGGATAAAGCAGGTGCTCAACGAAGGCCGCGACCTGACGATCGCGCAAGGGCTGGAATATGTCGCGGTCTGGAATTCCGGCATGTTGCAGGGCGAAGACGTGCCCAATGCCGTCAAGGCCCAGATGGCCAAGCAGCCCGCGGTGTTCGCCGACCTGATCGGTTGACCCGGTTCGCGCCTTGCCCTCCGTAAACTTCCGAATTGCCACCGCGACACATCACCCGCTTGCCCCCGACGTTGCATCGCGTCATACGGGCGGCAATCTCTGCCGGGGCATCCCCCGGCGTCTCTTGTCACGGGGCCATGATGCGCAACCTGTCGCGCCTGTTCTTGCCGTTGCTGATCGCCTTGGCACCATTGCCGGCTTTCGCCCAGACCGATGCGCCGATCGCAGCGCCGGTCGAAACCGTAACCACTGCGCCGGTGCCGACGGCGACGCCGCAGTTCACCGCACCCACGGCCGGCATCGGCCAGCCGGGTGGCGGCATCCAGTTGCAGACGCCGGTGACGCCGATCGGCGTGGAGGCGCAATATCTGGCCAATGGCGTCCTCAACCCGTTGATGGCGGCGACATCGGTGTTCGTGCTCATTCTTCTGGCCTGGACGGTGTTCCGCTATCGCGCCGCCGCCAATCCGGTGGCATCGAAGACCAGCCACAACACGGTTGTCGAAGTCGTGTGGACGCTGGTTCCGGTGCTGATCCTGGTCTGGATCGCGGTGCCGTCGTTCCGTTTGCTTGCCAACCAGTACAGCCCGCCCAAGGCCGACATCACCATCAAGGCGATCGGTCATCAATGGTACTGGGAGTATGAATATCCCGACCAGGGTGGTTTCAGCTTCGATTCGGTGATGCTGACCGATGCGGAATCGGCCAAGCGCGGCAGCCCCAAGCTGCTCGATACCGACAATCGCATCGTCGTTCCCGCCGGCGCGACGGTGAAGGTGCTGACGACTGCGGCCGATGTGATCCACAGCTTTGCCGTCCCCAGCTTCTGGGTGAAGATGGACGCCGTGCCCGGCCGCATCAACGAGACCTGGTTCAAGGTCGATCGCCCGGGTGTCTATTTCGGCCAGTGTTCGGAGCTTTGCGGCACCAAGCACGCCTTCATGCCGATCGCCGTGGAAGTGGTGACGCCTGCCCGCTTTGCGGAATGGGTTGCCGCCAAGCAGGCGGAAAACGGCATCACGCCCGAAGCCGCCGTGCCCGCAGCGGCCGGCCAGGCGCCGCCCGTCACCGGCGCCGCGCCGCTTCCGGCTGCTCCCGGTGTTACCGCTCCCGCCGGCAATGTGACCACGCCGGTCGCCGCCGCTGCCGCCCCAACTCCTGCCGCTTAAAAGGGCCCGACCCATGGCAACCCCCAGCGCACTCGTCGGCACTGCCGATCATGCCCATGACGACCATTCGGACCACACGCTGAGCTTTGTTCAGCGCTGGCTGTTTTCGACCAATCACAAGGACATCGGGACGCTCTACCTGATCTTCGCGATCATCGCCGGGACCATCGGCGGCGCGATTTCGGGGGTGATGCGGCTGGAACTGGCGCAGCCGGGCATCCAGTATCTGACCTGGTTCACCGAAGGCAATCTCGACGCCTCCTACCATCTCTGGAACGTCTTCATCACCGGCCATGGCCTGATCATGGTGTTCTTCACCGTCATGCCGGCCATGATCGGCGGTTTCGGCAACTGGTTCGTGCCGATCATGATCGGTGCGCCGGACATGGCCTTCCCGCGCATGAACAACGTGTCGTTCTGGCTGCTGGTGCCGGCGTTCCTGCTGCTGATCGGGTCGATGTTCGTCGAAGGGCCGGCCGGCTTTAACGGCGCCGGCACCGGCTGGACCATGTATCCGCCGCTTTCGACCCAGGGTCATCCGGGGCCGTCGGTCGACATGGCGATCCTGTCGCTGCACATCGCCGGGGCGTCGTCGATCCTGGGGGCGATCAACTTCATCACCACCATTCTCAACATGCGTGCTCCGGGCATGACGCTGCACAAGATGCCGCTGTTCGTCTGGTCGGTGCTGGTCACCGCCTTCCTGCTGCTGTTGTCGCTGCCGGTCCTGGCCGGTGCGATCACCATGCTGCTGACGGATCGCAATTTCGGCACGCACTTCTTCACGTCCGATGGCGGTGGTGATCCGGTTCTGTACCAGCATCTGTTCTGGTTCTTCGGCCACCCCGAAGTCTATATTCTCATCCTGCCCGGATTTGGCATCATCTCGCAGATCATCTCGACCTTCTCGAAGAAGCCGGTGTTCGGATATCTCGGCATGGCCTATGCGATGGTCGCCATCGGCTTCATCGGCTTCCTGGTGTGGGCGCACCACATGTTCACCGCCGGGCTCGACGTGAATACGAAGATGTATTTCACCGCCGCCACGATGATCATTGCGGTGCCGACCGGCATCAAGATCTTCTCGTGGATCGCGACGATGTGGGGTGGCTCGATCGAGTTCAAGACGCCCATGCTCTGGGCGATCGGCTTCATCTTCATGTTCACCGTCGGCGGTGTCACGGGCGTTATCCTGGCCAATGCCGGTGTCGATACCTATTTCCACGACACCTATTATGTCGTGGCGCACTTCCACTATGTGCTCTCGTTGGGCGCCGTGTTCGCCATCTTCGCCGGTTTCTATTACTGGTTCGGCAAGATGAGCGGCAAGCCGTACAATGAATTCCTCGGCAAGCTGCACTTCTGGGTGTTCTTCGTCGGGGTGAACATCATGTTCTTCCCGATGCACTTCCTTGGGCAGGACGGTATGCCGCGGCGCATCCCGGACTATCCGGAGCAATATGCCTATTACAACCAGATCGCGAGCTACGGTTATGCGATCATGGCTGTCGGCATGCTGATCTTCTTCCTCAACCTGGTGGTCAGCCTGTCGACCAAGAAGCGTGTCGCCGGCAACTATTGGGGCGAAGGCGCGACGACGCTGGAATGGACGCTGTCGTCGCCGCCGCCGTTCCACCAGTTCGAAACGCTGCCCATCATAAAGTAAGGTGTGGTCCCCTCCCGTGCGCGGGAGGGGATATTTAGTATGAACCAGCCCGATGCCTTGATCGCGACTGCGCCGGACACGGCCTTTGCGGAGTGGCGCGATTATTTCGCGCTGCTGAAGCCCCGGGTGATGATCCTGGTCGTCTTCACCGCCGCCTGTGCCATGGCCGTGGCCCCCGGCACCATCCACCCGTTCCTGGGCTTTGTCGCGATCCTGTGCATCGCGGTCGCCGCCGGTGCCGCCGGGGCGCTCAACCAATGGTATGAAGCCGATATCGACGCCCTGATGAAGCGCACCGCGTCGCGGCCGCTGCCGGCGGGAAAGATGGAGCCGCGCGAGGCGCTCAACTTCGCCATCGCGCTCAGCGTCGGGTCGGTGACGATGATGGGCCTGGCAACCAACTGGGTCGCGGCCTTCTGGCTTGCCGTGTCGATCCTGTTCTACGTCATCGTCTATACCGTCTGGCTGAAGCGCCGCACGCCCCAGAACATCGTCATCGGCGGTGCGGCCGGGGCCTTTCCGGTCATCGTCGGCTGGGCCGCCGTCGCCGGCGACACGTCGCTGTTGCCCTGGCTGTTGTTCGCCATAATCTTTCTGTGGACGCCGCCCCACTTCTGGGCGCTGGCGCTGTTCATGGAGGCCGATTACTCCAAGGCCGGCGTGCCGATGCTGCCCGTTACCCATGGCCTTGCCCACACCCGAAAGCAGATCCTGGGTTATTCGGCGCTGCTGGTGCCGATCACCATCGCGCCCGCGGTGCTGGGGCTGACCGGCTGGGCCTATGGCGGAACCGCGGTGACGCTGGGCATCATCTTCCTTGCGATGGCGGTCAAGGTCGCGCGCAGCCACAGCGCGCGCGCGAGCGACATGGCGGCCGAAAAGCAGTTGTTCAAATTCAGCCTTCTCTACCTCGCCTGTCTGTTCGGCGCGCTGGTCGCCGACAGGTTGCTCCTCGCATGATCCCCGACACTACCGCTGCCTGGACGCCCGCCGAGCGCGCTGCGTTCGAGGCCAAGCGCCGGTCACGCAACATCGCGCTCGGGCTGGTGCTCGGGGCGCTGGTGCTGCTCTTTTTCGGCATCACGGTCGTGCGCATGGCGCCGGGCCTCGACAACGGCAAGCCGCAGGTCGGCACGCCTGTCGCCGGTCCCGCGACGGCGCCGCGATGAGCGATCTTGCCCTCGCGCGCGCCAAGCGCCGCACCGGACTGCTGGCGGCACTGATGGCGGTGGCGATGATCGGCCTCGCCTATGCCAGCGTGCCGCTTTACCGCCTGTTCTGCCAGGCCACCGGCTTCGGCGGCACAACCGGTCGTGCCGAAGCGACGGCGGTGCCCGGCGCCGACCAGCTGCGTGCCCTTGGCGGCCGGACGATCAAGATACGCTTCGATTCGAACACTGCGCCGGGCATGGCGTGGCGCTTCGCCCCGCGCGATCGCGACACCGAAATCAAGATCGGCGAGAAGCGGCTGGCCTATTTCAGCGCCACGAACCTGGCCGCCGGCCCGACGACGGGCCGCGCCATCTTCAACGTCTCGCCCGATGTCGCCGGCGCCTATTTCCGCAAGATCGAATGTTTCTGCTTTACCGAACAGACGCTGGCAGCCGGCGAAACCGCGCAGATGCCGGTGACCTATTTCATCGATCCGGCGATTCTCGATGACCCCGACGCGAAGAAGATCGACGAGATCACGCTCAGCTACACCTTCTTCCCGGTGGACAATCCCGAAGCAAAACCGGTAAGCGCCACCGCATCAACCGTTCCAGGCAACAAGGGCTAAAGCCAGATGGCCGCCGGCAAAACTCATGATTTCCACATCCTCAGCCCGTCGCCATGGCCGATCGCCATGTCGGGGTCGGCGCTGGTGCTCGCCGCCGGCGCGATCGGCTGGATGCACAAGGCCGCCTGGGGCATGCCGGTGTTTTTCCTCGGTCTCGCGCTGGTCATCGCCATGTTCTTCTACTGGTGGTCGAGCGTCGTCCATGAAGCGAATACGGGTGACCATACGCCGGTCGTCCAGCTCCACCACCGCTACGGGATGATCCTGTTCATCGCGTCGGAAGTCATGTTCTTCGTCGCCTGGTTCTGGGCCTATTTCAATGCCGCGCTGTTCCCCAGCGCCCATGAAGGCATCAACGGCACCTGGCCGCCGTCGGGCGTCGAAATGCTCGACCCCTTCGTCTTCCCGCTGATCAACACCGTCATTCTGCTGCTGTCCGGCACCACCGTCACCTGGGCGCACCACGCGCTGATCCATGGTGATCGCAAGGGGTTGAAGCAGGGACTGTGGCTGACGATCGTCCTCGGGCTGATTTTCAGCTGCGTCCAGGCGTTCGAATATATGCACGCCGAGTTCGGCTTTGCCGGCAACATCTATGGGTCGACCTTCTACATGGCGACCGGCTTTCACGGCTTCCATGTCATCATCGGGACCATCTTCCTGATCGTTTGCCTGGCGCGTGCCTACAAGGGGCATTTCACCCCGCAGCAGCATTTCGGTTTCGAAGCAGCTGCCTGGTACTGGCATTTCGTCGACGTCGTCTGGCTGTTCCTGTTCATTTCCATCTATGTCTGGGGCTCGCGCTTCGGCGCCGCCGTCGCGCATAATGCGTTCAGCTGACCCGGATCTTGGTTGACCCCATCCCCTCGGCGACGATCGCGCCGGGGCGGGTGGCGCTGACCGGCTGTTGCCCGCGCTGCGGCAAGGGGCGGCTGTTCGCCGGGGTCCTGCGACTTGCGCCGCGGTGCAGCGTGTGCGGGCTCGACTACGACACCTTCAATGTCGGCGACGGCGCCGCCAGTTTCCTCATTCTCATCGTTGGCGCCATCGTCACCGGCCTGGCGATGTGGCTGGAACTCAGCCGCTCGCCGCCCTGGTATGTCCATGCGCTGCTGTGGGTGCCGCTGTCGCTGGCGCTGACGCTGGGTCTGTCGCGAATCGCCAAGGGCCTGCTGGTGGCGCTCGAATATCGACATGAGGCACGGCAGGGCCGGTTGTGAAGCGACTGCCGCTGGTTCCGACGCTGTTGACCTTCGTGATGCTGACGGTGCTGATCGGCCTCGGCCTGTGGCAGCTGCAGCGGCGCGAATGGAAGCACGAGCTGGTTCGCCAGCTGCAAGCGGCGCAAACGCTGCCGCCGCTCGAACCTGCCGACTTCACCGCGGCGATGAACGGTACCACCAGTGTCCAATATCGGCGTGCCGAGCTGCCGTGCTCGCCGGGCCGGGTGCTCCCCTATGATCTGAAAGGCGGCAGCAGCGCCGCCGGCGAATCGGGCTTTCTGATCCTGGTGTCATGCCGGCCGCATCGCCGCCCGCCCGATATCGTCGCGGTCGCCGGCTGGACGAAGCGCCCCGATGCCGCGCGCGTGCCGATCATGGTCGATACCGTCTTCACCGGCCTGATCATCGAACGGCCCTATGGCGATGCCGTCGGCCGGCCGCAGTTCATGCTCATCCCCGACACCGCGGTGCCGCCGCTGGTGCCATCGCGCCTGCCCAGTCCGCAGGACCTTCCGGACAACCACCTGTCCTATGCCGGCCAGTGGTTCGGTCTCGCTGCGGTGCTGGCGGTGATCTACGGCCTTTGGCTTCGGCAACGGCTGGCGGTTGCAGGCAGGGCGCCGCGGCCCTAATCGCTCAGCGCATGCGTTATATCTCCACCCGCGGCACAGCGCCGATTCTCGATTTCCAGGGCGCCACGCTCGCCGGCCTTGCCAGCGACGGCGGCCTTTACGTGCCCGAAGATTGGCCCAGCTTCAGCCCCGCCGACATCGCCGCGCTGGCGGGCCTGTCCTATGTCGAAACCGCGGTGCGCGTCTGTGCCCCATTTGTCGGCGATTCGCTCACCGAGGCCGAGCTGCGCGACATCCTCACCCGCGCCTATGCCGGCTTCAGCCATGTGGCCGTGGCGCCGCTGGTGCAGCTCGATGAACGCCACTGGCTGCTCGAACTGTTCCATGGTCCGACGCTTGCCTTCAAGGACGTCGCCATGCAGGCGCTCGGCCGATTGTTCGAAACCTTTCTTGGCCGATCGGGCGGCCATGTCACGATCATCGGCGCCACGTCGGGCGATACCGGCTCGGCGGCGATCGATGCGCTGGCCGGGCGCGACGGGGTGGAAGTGTTCATGCTCCATCCGCAGGGGCGCGTATCGGAGGTGCAGCGCCGCCAGATGACGACGGTGCTGGCGCCGAACATCCACAACATCGCCATCCACGGCAATTTCGACGATGCCCAGGCGCTGGTGAAGGCGATGTTCAACGATGCGGCCTTCGCCAGCCGATTCGCACTGTCGGCGGTCAACTCGATCAACTGGGCGCGGCTGATGCTGCAGATCGTCTATTATTTCTACGCGGCGGTCCGCCTCGGTGCGCCCGATCGCCGGGTAAGTTTCTCGGTGCCGACCGGCAATTTCGGCGATGTCTTCGCCGGCTATGCGGCGCGCGCCATGGGTTTGCCGATCGACCGGCTGATCGTCGCCACCAACCAGAACGACATCCTCCACCGGGCATTGTCGCTCGGCGATTATTCGACCGGCAGCGTGACGCCGACCGATGCCCCGTCGATGGACATTCAGGTCAGCAGCAATTTCGAACGGCTGCTGTTCGACCTCGGCGGGCGCGACGGCGCTGTGACCGCGGCCGAAATGCGCGGGTTCGAATCGGCGCGCGCCATGGCGATTCCCGCCGACCAGCGCACAGCCGCCGCCGCCATCTTCGACAGCGCCGCGGTCAACGCCGCGGACATGCGGGCGGCGATTCGCTGGGCGCAGGACAGTTGCGGGGAAACGATCGACCCGCACACCGGAATCGCACTGGCAGCGGCGCGGGCGAGTGGCGGCACGACGCCGGTGGTGACGCTGGCAACGGCGCATCCCGGCAAGTTCGGCGATGCGGTGGAGCGGGCCAGCGGCGTGCGCCCGCAATTGCCGCTGCGCGCCAGCGGATTGTTCGACCGCGAGGAACGCTATGTCGTCCTGCCGGCGGACCTCGCGGCGATCGAGGCCCATATCGCCGCGCACGCCCGGCCCGTCGCATGAAGACGCCGGTCATTGCCCATACCGCGCACGGCCTGCGGGTCGCGACCTGCGCGACCCCGGGGGTGGAAACGGTCGCAGTCGCCCTCCACGCCGATGTCGGGGCGCGCTTCGAAGCGGCCGAGGACAATGGCCTCGCCCATTTGTTCGAACATATGGTGTTCAAGGGCACGGCGACTCGCAGCGCGCGGGCGATTGCCGAGGAGATCGAGGATGTCGGCGGCAACCTCAACGCCTGGACCAGCCGCGACACCACGGTCTTCCATGCCCGGCTGCTGGCCCGCGACCTGCCGCTCGGCATCGGCCTCATCGCCGACCTGGTGACGCGGCCGCGGTTCGACGCCGATGACCTGGCGCGCGAAAAGGACGTCGTTCTGCAGGAACTCGGCGAGGCCCGCGACACGCCCGACGACATCGTGTTCGATCACC
This sequence comes from Polymorphobacter fuscus, assembly GCF_011927825.1. Classification (NCBI taxonomy): domain Bacteria; kingdom Pseudomonadati; phylum Pseudomonadota; class Alphaproteobacteria; order Sphingomonadales; family Sphingosinicellaceae; genus Sandarakinorhabdus; species Sandarakinorhabdus fusca. The sequence goes on from NZ_JAATJI010000001.1 coordinate 2,376,733, forward strand.
TCCAGGAAGCTGCCTTTCCCGGGCAGGCGCTGGGCCGATCGATCCTGGGCAGCGAAGCGACGCTCGACCGGCTGACGGTGGACGATCTGCACGGGTGGCTGGCCAGCGGCTATCGCAACCCGCGCCTGACGCTGGTGGTTGCCGGCAAGGTCGATCACGCTGCGGTGATGCAGCTGGCCGAAGCGGTCTTTCCCAATGGCGGCGAATCGACGGCGCCGGCGCCCGAGCCGGTGGCCTTCGCGTCCGGCCATTTCGCCGATCCGCGGCGGTTCGAACAGGCGCAACTGACCAGCGGCTATCCGGCCCCTGGCCATCACGACCCGATGCACGATGCGGCGGCGCTGTTCACCATGGCCGCCGGCGGCGGGATGTCGTCGCGCCTGTTTCAGGAGGTGCGCGAATCGCGCGGCCTTGCCTATTCGATCAGCGCCGCTACCACCGCCTATGCCGATGGCGGGCTGATGAGCGTCCATGCGGCGACGGCGCGCAAGGATGCGGCGCGGGCCCGCGACCTGATCGATCGGGTGCTGGCCGAAACCGCTGCGTCCCTGTCCTCGGCGGAGCTGGCGCGGGCCAAGGCGCAGGCGGTCGCTTCATTGCTGATGGCGCTGGAAAGCCCGCAGGGCCAGGGCGATTATGTGGCCCGCAGTCTGCTCGTCCATGGTCGCCATGTGCCGCCGGCGGAAATCGTCAAGCGGATCGAGGCGGTCACGGTCGAGGCAGCGCGTGCGGCGGGGGCCGCCATGCTGGCGCATGCACCGGCGCGTGCCGAAATCGGAGCGGCGGTGAAGACTGTCCGCCGCGCCGCAGCGTGACCGGCCTGCACGTTCTCGTCACCCAGCCGTGGGATGACTATGCGCTGATCGATTCGGGCGGCGGGCGCAAGCTCGAGCGCTATGGCGACTTGCGCTTCATCCGTCCCGAAGCCCAGGCAATGTGGCAGCCGGCGGCGGCCGACTGGCAGGCCGATGGCGAATTTGTCGGCGGCAGCGACGAGGAAGGCGGCGGGCGATGGAACCTCGATCCGCGCGTGCCGGCGCGCTGGCCGGTGGCACGCGGTCCGGTGCGCTTTTATGCCAGCAACACACCGTTCCGGCACCTGGGGTTTTTCCCCGACATGGGCGGGCAATGGGACTGGATGCGCCAGCAGGTTGCCGGCCGGCGGGGCATGCGCGTGCTCAACATGTTCGGCTACACCGGCGTCGGCAGCCTGATCGCGGCCGAAGCCGGCGCCGAGGTCACCCATGTCGATGCCAGCAAGAAGGCGGTGGCGGCGGCGCGCGAGAACGCCACGCTCTCGGGCCTCGGCGTGGCGCCGGTGCGCTGGCTGATCGATGATGCGCTCAAGTTCATGCGGCGCGAAGTCCGGCGCGGCAGCAAATATCACGGGATCCTGCTCGATCCGCCCAAATATGGCCGTGGGCCGGACGGCGAGATCTGGCAGCTGGAACGCGACCTGCCCGAGCTCGTCCAGCTGGCCCGCCAGTTGCTTGCCGATGACGCGGCGTTCCTGGTGCTGACCGTTTATGCCATTCGCCTGTCGGCGCTGGCGCTCGACGCGCTGATGGCCGAGGTGCTGGGCGACCTGGGCGGCGTCATCACCTCGGGCGACATGGCGGTGCGGGAGGAGGCGCGCGGGCTGTTGCTGCCGACGGCGATTTTCAGCCGCTGGCAGCCGGCCTAGCCTCGCTTCGGCAGGCCTTGACGGCGGCCGGATCGGGGGCGCGGCCGGGCTTGAAAACGGCGAGATACCCCGGGGTCAGGTCGGTGATCGACACCAGGTCATAGCCGACCGAACGAACTTCGCAGACCAATGTCGCCTTGGGCATGCCATGGTCCTCGCTCGGCCGGTCGAGGTCGACGATGGCGAGGCGCCCGCCGGGTTTCAGGCTGCCGCGCAGCCGGTCGAGCAGCGCATAGGGCTGGGCGATCTCGTGGTACATATGGATCATCAAGGCGGTGTCCACACTCGCCGGTGCCAGCTTGGGGTCGCCTGCGGCGCCCAGCACGAAGCGGACATTGGTCAGGCCGGCCCGGCGGACCCGGCGCTTCAGGTCAGTCAGATAACGTGGCACCACGTCCTGGGCGACGACGCGGCCGCGCGGGCCGACGACGGGGGACAGGCGAACCGTGTAATAGCCACTGCCGGCACCGATATCGGCCACCGTCTGGCCGGCACCCAGGCCGAGCAGCCGGATGACATTTGCTGCCTCGCCGGCGCGATCGCGGCTGGCTTCGTTCGCCCAGGCGGGGCTGACGATCCGCGCCACTTCGCGCTGCGGTTGCGGAAAGGCCAGCGCCGGGGTTGACGCCAGCAACAGCAGAAAAGGGGCGAAACGCTTCAATATCCATACTCGCAGCTAGTATGGATGCTGTTCTGGCCGCTTGCTGCGGCCAATTTGTGGCGGTCAGCCGCGCTTCGCCGGTGTCGGCTGACGGTTGCCGACGGCCGCGAGGCTTTCCAGCCGCGCGAGTTGGGCGCGAAACCGCTGCAGGTCGGCGCCGGCGAGCTGCGTGCCGCCGATGAATTTCAACTGCATCGGGCTGACCGGCTTGCCGCGCAGCCAGACTTCGTAGTGAAGATGCGGACCGGTCGAAATCCCGGTCGACCCGACATAGCCGATGACCTGGCCCTGGGTGACGCGCTGCCCGGGCTTCACGGCAAAGCGGGACATATGCGCATAGCCGGTGGTCAGGTCGGCATTGTGGCGCAATCTGACATAATTGCCATGACCGCCATGCGGCGCCGCAAAGGCCACGGTGCCGCTGGCGGCCGCCATGATCGGGGACCCGGATGGCGCGCCGAAATCGACGCCCTGGTGCATGCGCGAGAATGCCAGCAGCGGGTGGAAGCGCATGCCGAATCCCGATGTCAGCCTGGCGCCGTCGACGGGCGTCCGCATCAGGCCCTTCTTGGCGCTTTCCCCGGTGGACCGGAAGAATTCACCGGCCTTGCTGCCGGCGCCGGGGTCGAAGCGCGCGAGGGCGATGGGTGCCTTGCCGTCGCGCCTCAGCGCCGCATAAAGGAGGTTCCCGAACCGCACTTCACCGGTTTCCGCCTTGTCCTGCGCGACGATGATGTCGAAACGGTCGCGCTTGCCGACGCCGTGCTGGAAATCGACGGCATAGCCGAGCGCGCGAATGGCGTCGGCAACGGCGGCCGCGGGAACGCCGGCGCCGCTCAGGGCGCGTTTCAGGCCGTTGCCGACCTGGCCCTGCACGCGCAACGGCGTGCTGTCGACGGCGATGGGGATGCGGCGGAGCGCCAGCGTGCCATTTGCCCGGGTGATCGCCACCCGCATGTCGAAGGCCGCGCGGAATGCCATCGATTCGAGCGGTCGCGGGACGGAGCGCGTCTCGCGGCGGCCGAGGACCAGGTCGATATCGGTGCCGCGCGGCAGGGTCGCGGGGTTGGTAACCGGCCGCAGCAGCTGCGACACGGCGGCAATATCGTCCTTGCCGACACCGGCGCGGCGCAGGGTCGCTTCGAAACTGTCGCGGCGACCGATACTGGCGCTGAGTTCGAGGCGCGGGCGTTCGGGCACGTCGGCGAGCGGTTCGACCAGCCGGCGGTTCGGCACCGTCGTGATGCCGGTGGCGGCACCGCGCGCCAGCGGCGCGATGGCGGCCGGTGCCATGGCTTCGCGCTGGGCGGGCGTCGCTTCGGTCGGGACATCGCCGAGCAGGGTCGGCACGCGCGCGGCAAGCACCAGCGCCATCGCACAGAGGCTGCCGCACAGACCAAGGCCGATCCACCAGCCGCGGCTGCCGATATTGTCCCCCAGATCGACGGCGAGATCGATGCCGGCGGCGTTGCGAAGCGGTGTGAAGCGGTGCCGCCATTGGCGGTCATCGCGGCTGCCGACCCGTCCCGGCGCCGGCAAGGCAGCGGCGATGCTGGGCTGATATTCCGGCTGAAACACGCTCGTCCCCCCGCAGGTCGCGCTGCCAGTCGTGGCGCCTCGACCAAGACAGTGGAATCTTTGGCGGAATTGCGGGGCGTGTGTCAATCATGCCACGCCTGGGGTGCATAACGATGCGACGAATCGACTGTCTTTCAACGGTCACTTGAAACCGCGCCACGCCCATGCGATTCTTTTGATGCTGTCACGTTGCAAAAGGACGCGATGCGCCGGTCGGGTTTTCATCCGCTGCTGTCAGGCCCGCCGAAAGCGGTCGGGGACCTTTCGCCGCTCGTCCGGCGTTATAGCGAGACATGAAAGCCGGGCCCTTTGCCTCGATAGCGGCGCCTCGCGCCCGCACCCCGGCCGGCCCGGTGACTGCCGTTCTCGGCCCCACCAACACGGGCAAGACCCATCTCGCGGTGGAACGGTTGTGCGGCCATGTCAGCGGCATGATGGGCTTTCCGCTGCGGCTGCTGGCACGCGAAGTCTATGACAAGGTCGTGGTGCTGAAGGGCGCGGCCAATGTCGCGCTGATCACCGGCGAGGAAAAGATCGTGCCGCCGGGGGCGCGCTATTTCCTGTGCACGGTGGAAGCCATGCCGCTTGACCGCGAGGTGTCCTTCGTCGCCATCGACGAAGGCCAGGTCGCCGCCGATCCCGAGCGGGGGCACATCTTCACCCAGCGGCTGCTGCACGCCCGCGGCTATGGCGAAACGATGATCCTGGGGTCGGAAACGCTGCGGCCGCTGCTGCGCAAGCTGATCCCCGAAGCCGAGATCGTCACCCGCCCGCGCTTTTCGACCCTCGCCTATGCCGGCGCCAAGAAACTGTCCCGGTTGCCGCGCCGGTCCGCCATCGTCGCCTTCACCGCTGCTGAAGTCTATGCGCTTGCCGAAATGCTGCGCCGGCAGAAGGGCGGTGCTGCAGTGGTCATGGGCAGCCTCAGCCCGCGCACGCGCAACGCCCAGGTGGCAATGTACCAGTCGGGCGAGGTCGATTACCTGGTCGCCACCGATGCGATCGGCATGGGCCTCAACATGGACATCGCGCATGTCGCCTTTGCCTCGCTCGGCAAGTTCGATGGCCGCCGGCACCGTCGGCTGATGCTGTCCGAAATGGCGCAGATCGCCGGACGCGCCGGGCGCTACCAGAAGGACGGCAGCTTCGGCACCGTCCAGCTCGGCCAGTCCGAGGCGGCGGCGTTCACGCCCGAGGAGATCGAGGGGCTCGAATCGCATCGCTTCGAGCCGCTGACGCAGATCGTCTGGCGCAACCCCAATCTCGATCTCGGCACGCTGCCGCGGCTGATCACCTCGCTCGATGCGCGCCCGCCGCGGCCGGAGCTGGTGCGCGGCGACGATGCCATCGATGTCGCGGTGCTGAAGCGGCTGGCCGGCGAGCCCTGGGTGATGGAGCGCACGCATCACCGCGCCGGCATCGCGCGCGGGGTGCAGCGGCTGTGGGACGCCTGCGGCCTGCCCGACTACCGCAAGACCGGCGCCGAACAACATGCCCGGCTGGTCGGCCGCATCTTCCGCCATCTGTCCGAAGGCGATGGCCGGCTGCCCGCGGCCTGGGTGGCGAGCGAGCTGGCGCATCTCGACCGGCTGTCCGGCGATGTCGAAACGCTCGCCGACCGCATCGCCGGCGCCCGCACCTGGACCTATATCGCGCACCGCCCGGATTGGCTCGCCGACGCACCGCACTGGGCGACGCGAACGCGCGAGGTCGAGGATCGCCTGTCGGATGCCCTGCACACGGCGCTGACCCAGCGGTTCGTCGATCGGCGCACGGCGGTGTTGCTGCGCGACCTGAAGGCGCGCGGGCAGGACCAGCGTGTCGAGATCGACCCGGATGGGGCCGTGGCGGTGGAAGGGGAGGTCATCGGTCGCCTCGACGGCTTTCGTTTCACGGCCGATCCGCTGGCGCGGGCGGGCGAACAGCGGCTGTTGCTGGCGGCGGCCGAACGCGCGCTGGTCAAGGAACTGGCGCATCGTGCGGGGCAGCTGGCCACGGCCGATGATGCAGCCATCACGCTCGACTTTGCCGGCGGGATGCCGCCGCGGCTGTTGTGGAACGGCGCGCGCGTCGCGTCGCTGCGCAAGGGCCGTGATGCGCTGGCACCCCGGATCGAACTCGATCGGTCGCTGACCGCGCTCGCGATCGCCGACCGCCAGGCGGTGACGGCGCGGTTGGACGGCTGGTTTGCGGCGGCACTGGCGCGCGAACTGGGGCCGCTGGTGGCGCTGGCCGCGCTGCGTGACACGGTATCGCCGGTGGCGCGCGGCCTGATCGTGCGGCTCGTCGAACGGCTGGGGTCGCTGCGGCGCAGCGATGCCGACGACCAGGTGATGGCGCTGACCCGGGCCGACCGCACCGCGATCACCCGTGCCGGGGTCCGGCTGGGTGTCGAACATGTGTTTATGGCGGCCCTGCTGCGCCCGGAGGCGACGCGCTGGCGGCTGGCGCTCTGGGCCGTATCCGAAAATATCGCGGCGCTGCCGCCGTTGCCGGCGCCGGGCCGGGTGAGCATCGCGGTCGACGACACGGCGCCGGTCGGCTTTGTCGAAATCGCCGGCTTCTGGCGGATCGGCGGCGAGGCGGTGCGCATCGACATGGTCGATCGGCTGGCGCGGGCCATCCATGGCCGGCGCGAAGGCCGGGCGCCTTTCGCTGCCGACCCAAATTGGGCGGCCTCTGCCGGCCTCACCCGCGACGGGTTGGCGCGGCTGATGCGCGCACTCGGCTATCGGCTGCAGCTCGTCGACGGCGCCGCGCAATTTGCCTGGCGCGGGCAGCGCCGGCCCATCGTTCCACCCGACTCCGAGGCCGATGCAAGAACGGTTTCGGATTCGCCTTTTGCCATTCTTGCAGGAATGAAGGGCAGGTAGCATTTGGTCTACGGCACAGGGCTCCGGCTCGACAAATGGCTGTGGTTCGCAAGGCTTGCGAAGTCACGATCTGCCGCACAGACCCTTTGCGAGAGCCGACGATTGCGGATCGATGGCCGCGTGATCGATCGCGCTTCCGCCCTTGTCCGGGCCGGATCGGTCGTCAGTTTCCCGCGCAACGACGAGGTGATCGTCATCAAGGTCGAAGGCCTGGCCGAGCGTCGCGGCCCCTATGAGGAAGCCCGCCAGCTCTACACCGACCTGACGCGCAACCTGGGCTCGCGCAACGCTGCACCATTGACGGACGCCGCGGCGTCGTTCTAGCAGGCGTTCTTCGATCCGGCGGGGCGTCCCCGCGGCAATGTGTAATGGATACGGGCGGTGCCCGTGGGGGAGAAACAATGGCGTACGTGGTCACCGAAGCCTGCATCAAGTGCAAGTATATGGACTGCGTGGAGGTTTGCCCTGTCGACTGCTTCTACGAAGGTGAGAACATGGTCGTCATCAACCCCAGCGAGTGCATCGACTGCGGCGTTTGCGAACCCGAATGCCCTGCCGAAGCGATCCTGCCCGACACCGAAGGCGGGCTCGACAAGTGGATGGAGCTGAACGCGACCCTGTCGGCAACCTGGCCCAACATCACCATGAAGGGCGCGACGCCGGAGGATGCGGACAGCCACAAGGGCGAAGAAGGCAAGTTCGACAAATATTTTTCGGACAAGCCCGGCGACGCCTGAGCCTTTGGCCATCACGGCCGACATGAACTTTCCGGCATAAACCGCGCCAATCGCTGCGACAGTAGAATTCCGCCGAATTTTCTGTTATGACACCGTTGTGACGACGAAAATCGCCACATTCGCCGGTTCCACCGTCATATGCCCCCTGCCGGGCGGGCGGTGAACCATGGTCATGCACAGGCAGGCACCCATGGGCTGTAGGTTATGGTCCGCCATCGCGACATGCGGCGGCGGCAGCAAACCGTTCGAGACCGCCGTGGCGTGCCCAGAAAAGGAATGAAACTCCATGCCCATCGCCAAGCCGCTCGGCTTTGAAGTCGGGGACTATGTCGTTTATCCCAAGCATGGTGTTGGTCGCGTCGTCGAATTGCAGCGTTCCGAAATTGCCGGATCGATCCTCGAACTCTTTGTCCTGCGCTTCGAAAAGGAGCGGATGACCCTGCGCGTTCCGACCAACAAGGCGGAAGCGGTCGGCATGCGCAAGCTGTCGAGCCAGGCCACGCTGACGGAGGCGTTGACGACGTTGAAGGGCAAGCCGCGCATCAAGCGGACCATGTGGTCGCGCCGCGCGCAGGAATATGAAGCCAAGATCAATTCTGGCGATCTGGTTTCGATCGCCGAGGTCGTCCGCGATCTCCACCGCGCCGAGGACCAGCCCGAGCAGAGCTATTCCGAGCGCCAGATCTATGAAGCGGCGATCGGCCGGCTGGCGCGCGAACTGGCGGCGATGGAAAACATCGACGAACCGGCGGCGCAGTTGAAGATCGAACAGGTGCTCAAGGCCGCCTGACCGACGCCGGGAGGCGGGCGCAGCGACGATGCGGCAGCGTGTGGCACTGGTGTTCAAATACACCGTGTACACCCTGCTCATCGTCAACGTCTGGCTGTTGTTTCGTGCGGCAGGGGCGGATCTTGTCCCCTACAAGGCGCTCGACCAGATCGGCTGGCTGCTCATCCTCGGCGTTTTCGAATGGGAAACGCGCAGCCCGCCCAGCGATGGCCGACGCCGGCTGTTCGGCTGGCCGTTGGCGCTGGAAGTGACCGGCTATGCCTTTGCGCTTTATGCGCTGGTCAATTACGTCCTCGATGTCATCTGGATCGATATCGGCAATTCGATCGTCTGGCTGGCGATTTCGGCGATGATCTGGCTCGATGTTCTCGTGCCGGTCCACATCGACACGGCGGTGCACCGCCGCCGCACCGCCATCAAGCGCCTGCTCTATTCGGGCACGGTCCTGTTCGCGGTGCTGTGGGGCATCGAGGGCGCGCTGCTCGACTTCTACGACGCGGCGCTCTGGATCCTGTGCTTTTTTGCCATCGAAATGAACCTGCTGCGTCTGGAAATGCCGGCGCGGCGCGCGGCACGGTCCTGAACAGGTCTTGCACTGGCGCAGGCCTTTGTGTATTATTTGAACAATACACAAAGGAGTTGACATGCTGCTGCGCCGTCTGCCGATCGCCCTGCTCGCTGCCTCGACGTTTGCGAGCGCCGCTTGTGCTGCGCCCGCGGAACGTCGCTTCCCGGTGACCGGCTTCGACCGGGTGGCCGCGTCGGGGTCGGAGGATGTCACCATTCTCACCGGCAAGGCCGCCTCGGTCGTGGCGACAGGGCCTCAGGCGAAGCTCGACAGGCTGGAAGTCGATGTCGAGGATTCGACCCTCAGGATCCGCCAGAAGTCGGGGATGGGCTGGAGCTGGAGCGACCGTGAAGACGTCCGCATCGTCATCACCATGCCCGCATTGCACGCCGTCCGCGGCAGTGGATCGGGCGACATCACCGCCGACAGCGGCAGCGGCCCGGCGTTCGAAGCCGCCCTGGCCGGATCGGGCGACATGCGAATTTCCCGGATCAACAGCCCGTCGGTGACGCTGCGCACCGCCGGATCGGGCGACATCACCGCATCGGGCCAGTGCACCAATGCCAAGGTGTCGATCTCGGGCAGCGGCGACATGCAGCTCGCCGACCTGGCGTGCACCAATGTCGATATCGGTATTTCGGGATCGGGCGATGTCGCGGCGCGCGCCACCGGGACTGCCAATGTCCGCATCTCGGGGTCGGGCGATGTCACCGTGACCGGCGGCGCCCGCTGCACCAGCCGCACATCGGGCAGCGGCACCGTCAACTGCGGCTGACCGCTACCAGCGGCGCACCACGGCATCATAGTCCGGGCGCGGCCGTTCCTCGAGCGGCCGTGCCGGCGTTCCGATGAAGACATAGCCGGCGATCCGCTCGCCGGGTTCGGCGACCAGCGCGGCGACGCCCGGCGCATAGGCGGCCCAGCCGGTCAGCCAATTGGCAACAAAGCCCTGGGCATGGGCCGCGGCGCACAACAAGCCGCAGGCGGCGCCGACCGACAGCAGCTGTTCCCATTCCGGAATATGGCTTTCCAGGTTCGGGCGGGCCAGGACGATGACCAGGTTGGGCGCCTGCAAGGCAAAGCCGCGGATGGCGTCGATCTCCAGCCGGCCGGCATCGGGCTTTTCGGCGACATAGGCCGCGACCATTTCGGCGGAAAGCGCCTCGCGCCGGCCGTCGCCGACAATGACGAACCGCCAGGGCGCCAGCTTGCCATGGTCGGGCACGCGCATCGCCGATGTCAGGATGGTCCGCAATGCCGCCGCGTCGGGGCCGGGGGCGACCATGTCGCGGGCCTTGCCCGACCGACGGGTGGCGAGCAGCGACGCGGGCGATGTCAGGTCGTTGAAACTGTCCATGGCGCCAAGATAGGGCCGCAAGCGCGCTTTCGCCACTGCCCCTTTGCCTATCGCTGCGACGCTCGCTAAGGGTGGCGACGGTTGCGCGGGCGCGTTCTTGCCCGCGTGGATGTGGGGAGTTTCGGATTTGGTCGATATTGCCGCGGAACCGCGCGATTTGCCGATCATCGACACCCGTCCGCAGTGGTTCGGCCACCCGGCGCAGCTCGCCCGCCTGTTCACCACCGAATTGTGGGAACGCTTCGGCTTCTACGGCATGCGGGCGCTGCTGGTCCTGTACCTGACCCAGCACTTCATCTTCAACGACCGCGTCGGCAGCGGTATGTACGGCGCCTATATGAGCCTCGTCTATCTGACGCCGTTCATCGGCGGCCTGCTGGCCGATCGCTATCTCGGCTCCAAGCGCGCGGTGAAGTTCGGCGCGCTGGTGATGTCGGCGGGCTATCTGATGCTCTGCTTCGGCGGCGACACCGCACAGCCGTTCGCGACCTTCGACGGCGTTCGCCACCCGGTGACGATCGCGGCCACCGCCGATGGCAGCGATGGCCAGTTCGTCACCGACGCCGGCCAACGCTTGCAGATCAAGGGGCGCGACGATGGCGCCGTCGATCTTCTCGCCGCCGACGGGACGCCCGCGCGGACAATTCCCAAGGCGGAGTTCAGCAGCGACGCCGTGCGGTCGCCCTTTTATGTGGCGTTGATGCTGGTGGCGCTGTCGCTGATCGTCATCGGCAACGGCTTTTTCAAGCCCAATATCTCGACGATGGTCGGATCGCTCTATGCCAAGGGCGATCAACGCCGCGACGCCGGCTTCACCATCTTCTACATGGGCATCAACCTGGGCTCGCTCGGGTCGCAGATTCTCTGCCCGTTTCTTGCGGTCGCCTTTGGCTGGTGGGCGGGCTTTGGCCTTGCCGCGCTCGGCATGCTGGTCGCCTGGGCGCTGATTCAGTTCGATGGCGGGCGACTTGCCGGCTATGGCGAAGTGCCGGCCGCTGCCGGCCCGGACCGGTCGCGGCTCATCTATCTCCTGTCGATCGCGGCGGTGGTGGTGCCGTGGCTGCTGTTTTCCAACACGCTCGATGCGCCGGCGCCGGTCGAAGGCCAGGGCATTGCCGGCTATCTGCTGGCGCTGCCGGTGCTCGGCAAGGCGCTGTTCCTCACCTTCATCGTCGGCCTGCCGGCGATCCTGGTCTGGTCGTATCGCGCCGGCAGCAAGGCCGAGTTCCAGATGATGCTGGCAGCGATGGTGCTGATCGTCTTCAACGTCACCTTCTGGACGCTGTTCGAACAGGCGGGATCGTCGCTGACCTTGTTTGCCGATCGCAATACCAACCTGTCGGTCTTCGGGCTGTTTTCGATCAGCGCCGGGCAGACGCAGTTCTTCAACGCGCTCTTCATCGTGCTGCTGGCGCCGTTGTTCAGCGCCATGTGGACGCGGCTGGCGGCGCGGGGACTGGAGCCCGGCATTCCGGTCAAGTTCGGGATCGCGCTGATCGGCGTCGGCTTGGGATTTCTGTTCCTCGTCCTTGGCACGACCTTTGCCGGGCCGGACTACAAGGTCGGGCTGTGGTGGCTCGCCGGCCTCTACCTCATCCACTCGATGGCGGAATTGTGCATTTCGCCGGTGGGGCTCAGCATGATCACCAAATTGTCGATCGCGCGGATCGTCGGCATGATGATGGGGGTGTGGTTCCTGTCGATCTCGGTCGCCCAATATGTCGGCGGCATCGTTGCCCAGGTGGCGAGCGTCGAAACCGTCGGCGGCGAAGTCACCAACCTGTCGGTCAGTCTTGCCACCTATGCCGGTGTCTTCCAGACCATCGGCATCGCCTCGGCGATCATCGGCGGCGTGCTGCTGCTGCTGTCGCCCTTCCTGAAGCGCTGGATGCACGGAGTTCGTTGATGCAGTTGATGCGCCTGGCCTGTCTGTTGCTGGTCGCCGGATGTGCGGCGCAGACGCGGCCGCCGCAATCCGCCGGCGGCAAGCCGGCGGAGGTCGTCACCATTCCAGGGGATCCCTATCCCTCGACCTACCGCCCCTATCCGGGCGTTGCCACCGTTATCCAGAACGCCATCGTTTACGATGGTACGGGCCGCAAATTCGCGCCGGGCGCAGTGCGGCTGGAAAACGGGCTGGTGGCGGAAGTGGGTGCCAGCGTCACGGTGCCGGCCGGCGCCACGGTGATCGATGCCCGCGGCAAATATGTGACGCCCGGCATCATCGATATCCACAGCCATCTCGGTGACTATCCCAGCCCACAGGTCGAGGCATTGTCGGATGGCAACGAAGCCACCAGCCCGTCGCGCCCGGAAGTCTGGGCCGAACATTCGGTGTGGCCGCAGGATGCCGGCTTTTCGCGCGCGCTGGCGGGCGGCATTACCGCACTGCACATTCTGCCTGGCTCCGCCAATCTGTTCGGCGGACGCGGCACGACCTTGAAGCCGGTCTATGGTCGCAGCGTCCAGGACATGAAATTCCCCGGCGCGCCCTACAGCCTGAAGATGGCGTGCGGCGAAAACCCCAAGCGCGTCTATGGCAGCAAGAACCAGATGCCGCAGACCCGCATGGGCAATATCGCCTATGCCCGGCAGGTCTGGTCGGATGCCAGCAACTATCGCCGCAAATGGGATGATTACGCCCGTCGCGCCAAGGCTGGTACCGCTAGACCCAGCGACGCGCCGCGGCGGGAACTGGCCAATGACACGCTGATGGGTGTCCTCAACGGCGATATCCTGGTCCAGAACCACTGTTATCGCGCCGATGAAATGACCAACATGATCGGCATGAGCCGCGAGTTCGGCTACAAGATCACCGCGTTCCACCACGCCGTCGAAAGCTACAAGGTCGCCGACCTGTTGAAGGCCGAAGGCATCTGCAGCGCGATGTGGGCCGATTGGTACGGCTTCAAGATGGAAAGCTATGACGGCATTCGCGAGAATATCCCGCTCGTCGATCGCGCCGGTGCCTGCGCCATTGTCCATTCGGACGATGCCAACGGCATCCAGCGGCTGAACCAGGAAGCTGCCAAGGCAATGGCCGCGGGCAACCGCATGGGGCTCGGCATCACCCCGGAACACGCCTGGACCTGGCTGTCGCGCAACCCGGCGCGCGGGCTTGCCATCGACAAGCGGACCGGCAGCCTGGAAACCGGCAAGGCCGCCGATGTCGTGCTGTGGAATGCGGAACCCTTTTCGGTCTATGCGCGGCCTGAAAAGGTCTGGATCGACGGGGCAGTGATGTATGACTGGGCCGACGCGCGGCGACGCCCCACCGCCGATTTCGAACTTGGCCAGCAGGGCGCGGGAGACCCGAAGTGAAGCGGTTGCTGCTCCTGTCCCTGGCGTTCGGTTCCGCGCTGCACGCCCAGACCATCGCCATCACCGGCGGCACCGTCGCGACGGCAGTGGGTGACCAGGTCATCGAAAACGGCACGGTCATCGTCCGCGACGGCCGCATCGCCGCGGTCGGCGCCGGATTGCCGGTGCCGGCGGGCGCCACGGTCATCGATGCGCGCGGCAAGACCGTGACGCCCGGGCTGATCGCGGGCATGTCGACGCTGGGCATCGTCGAGGTCGAAGGCGTCCGCCAGACCGACGACGCCGGGGCGCGCGGCTCGCCTTATTCTGCCGCGATCGATGTGACGCCGGCGATCAATCCGGTGTCGCCGCCGCTTGCCATCGACCGGCTGGGCGGTGTTACCCGCGCGGTCATCGGCCCGTCGCTGGCCGGGAATGTCTTTGCCGGGCAGGGGGCGACGATCAGCCTTGCCGATGTCGGTCCCGGCGGCAACATCCTGATGCGCGGCCGGGTCTTCCAGTTCGCCGATCTCGCCGAGGATGGCGCCCGCGCCGCCGGGGGCTCGCGTCCGGCCGCCTGGCTCGACCTGCGCAACGGCCTTGCCGAAGCGCAGCGCTTTGCCCGCAATCCGGCGGCGTTCGATTCGGGGCGCGACAGGGGTTCGCTGGTCAAACGCCTCGACGCCGAAGCGCTGGTGCCGGTGGTGGACGGGCGCATGCCGCTGGTGGTGCACGCCGAGCGCGCCAGCGATATCGTTGCGGTGCTCGGCTTGCGCCGGGAATTTCCCCGGCTTCGTCTCATCCTGATCGGCGCACGCGAAGGGTGGCAGGTCGCCAGCCAGATCGCCGCCGCCGATGTGCCGGTCATCACCCTGTCGCTGTTCAACCTGCCTGACAGTTTCGAAACCATCGCTTCGACGCGCTCCAATGTCGGCCGGCTCACGGCGGCGGGTGTCACGGTCGGTTTCGGGCTTTTCGGGGGCGATTCGGGCACCCAGGGGCGCAACCTGCCCTATTTCGCGGGCAACGCCGTGGCACAAGCTGCGGTCCCGGGCGGTGTCGGGCTGACCCGCGCCCAGGCGCTCGCCACCATCACCCGCAACCCGGCGAAGATCTTCGGCATGACCGATCTCGGCACGCTGGAAGTTGGCAAGCGTGGTGACGTCGTCGTGTGGGATGGTGACCCGCTGGAACTCAGCTCGGCGCCGACCGCGGTGCTCATTGATGGTGTGGTCCAGCCGACGACGTCGCGCCAGACCCAGCTGCGTGACCGCTATCGTGACCTGACGCGGCGTGATCTGCCGCTGCAATATCCGCATTAGAAAGGGGCAAGGGGCATGTCCGATCTCGGCTGGCTGATCGTCGCGATCTCGGCCTTTGTTGCCGGACATGAACTCCTGTCCCACCCGCTGCGGGCGCCGCTTGTGGCACGGCTCGGCGAGCGTGGCTTCCTCATCGTCTATACGCTGGTCGCCTTTGCCACGCTCGGGATCGCCGGGCAGTTGTGGAAGGCCATTCCGCCCGACCGGCTGTGGCAGGCGCCGACCTGGGTGCATGGTATCGCGGTTGTCGCGATGGCCTTTGCCGCGATCCTGTTCGTGGGCTCGGTCACGGCGCCCAATCCGGCGTTGATGGGCATGCCCGCCGGTGGCCGCCCGCGCGGCGTGCAACGCATCACCCGCCACCCGATGATGTGGAGCTTTGCCATCTGGGGCGTGGTCCATATCATTTTGAGCGCCGACAGCCGCACGATCGTCCTGGCATCGGGAATCGTTACCTTGGCCCTGTTCGGGGCAGCCATGCAGGACGGCAAGAAAAAGGCGCAGAACCCGGCCTATGGCGAGCATATGGCGGCCACCGGTTTCATCCCGTTCGGAGCCCAGTTCCGGGGCCGGGCGAAATGGGCGGATGGCGTGCCCGGGCTGGTTGCAACGCTGGGCGGGCTGGCGCTGTGGGGCGTGATGATCTGGGCGCACCCGCTGGTCGTCGGCGTGCCGGCGCTGCCGGTGTTGGGTTAGGGGAGACGGACGATGGACCTGGGCGGCAAGACGATCTGGATCACCGGCGCGTCGTCCGGCATCGGCGCCGGCCTCGCCACCGGCTTCGCCCGCGCCGGCGCGCGGCTGGTGTTGTCGGGCCGGCGTGAAGCTGCGCTGGCGGAAGTCGCCGGCCGCTGCCAGGGCGACAGCATCCTGTTGCCGTTCGAAGCGACCGATCTCGACGCGCTGCCGAGCATCGTCGATCGCGCCCAGGCGATGACCGGGGGGATCGACATTCTCGTCAACAACGCCGGCATCTCGCAGCGCAGCCTGGCGCTCGACACCGACTTCGACGTGTACCGGCGAGTCATGGAGGTGGATTTCTTCGCGCCGTTGCGCCTGACCCAGCTGGTGCTGCCGGCGATGGTGAAGCGGCGGTCGGGCGCCCTGGTCAACATTGCTTCGGTTGCCGGCAAGGTCGGCTCGCCATTGCGGACGGGCTATTGCGCCGCCAAGCACGCGCTGGTCGGCTGGTCCGACGCGTTGCGTGCCGAAATCGATCAATATAGTGTTTCGGTCTTCGTCGTCACGCCGGGTTTCGTGGCCACCGGCATCGCCGACAATGCGTTGACGGGTGACGGGTCGGTGAAGGGTCATGATGCTAGCGACCCGGTCAACGAGGGGATCAGTGCGGATGACGCCGCGACCATCATCATCGATGCAATGATCGCCGACCGGCCGGAGATTCCGGTCGGGCGCGACGGGGCGCCCGAAATGCAGTTGCTCGACTTCAAGCGGCAGAATCCGGAGCAGCTGTTCGCGATGATGGCGGGCATGGCGCCCAAGGTGCCGCGCGCCTGACGCGGCGTCGCCGGAACCGTTTTTCGCTTGGACGCTGCCACAAACACCGCTAGAGCAATATTCAGGTGAGGTGGATCAGGTCCCTTACCCTTCGACAGTGCAGATCCCGCAGAGATTGTCCCGCTTCTGGCCATGCTGGCCTTGCAACCGGAGAAGCTTCGGGACTGAGGGTCGAACCTTGCCAGCATCACGGCTAACGCCGTCCGTTCATACGGGGACGCGAAGTTGATCAGAAACAACCAGAATCGGCGTCGCCGCGGCGGCAACAACAATAACGGCCCGCGTCCGCAGCAGATGAATGGCGGTAACAATTACGGCAACCGTCTGGACAATCGTCAGCGCGGCAATGCCAGCCAGCTGCTGGAAAAATATCGGGCGCTGGCGCGCGATGCACAACAGGCCGGTGACCGGGTCACTGCCGAATATTATCTGCAATATGCCGATCACTATTACCGTGTCCTCGGCGATTATCGTGACAAGACGCCGAATGATGGTCGGCAACGCGGCCGCGAATTCTATGAGGACGATGCAACTGGTTTTGCCGGTGGCGACGACTCGGATGGCGGCGACGACGAGGACCAGGACGGCGACCGCAACGATGCGCGCGGCCAGGACCGAAGCGACACGCGCGGTGACGAAGGCCGAAGCCAGTGGCGCGATGATCGCGGCGGACAGAATGCACCGCGGGCGCGAGAGAGCAATCGTGACGGCAATCGTGACGGCAACCGGGACGCGCCGCGGGAGCCTCGCAATGATCCAAATCGCACCGAGAGCCGCGATCGCCAATCATGGGCCGGGAGCAATCCGTCGCGCACGCGCGACGAGAACCGTCCCGAGCGTACGCGCGATGAAAACCGTTCCGAGCGCACGCGCGACGAAAACCGTCCCGAGCGCACGCGCGATAACGATCATTCCGAACGCAGCCGCGATGAATCGCGGAGCGAGCGCAACGCCAATCGCGAGCGGCGTCCCGAATCGCGGCCGGCACCCACTGATATGGCCATAAGCGACGAAGGACCGATTCCGGGCTTGCCTGGCCCGGCCACCTTGCGGGCCCGGCGCCCGGCGGCGGAGACGGATTCGCCACGTGCGGAGCGTGCACCGCGTGGAACGCGGCGCCAGTCCCCGGCCGAAGCGGAAACGTTCGAAGCACCGATTATCGAGTCTGCGGTGGTCGAGGCCACGGCGATCGAGCCAACCCCGACTGCGATTCCGCAGACGGTGTCCGGTGACGCGGCTGCATCGGATACGCCAGTGGCACCGCGCCGCCGCGGCCGGCCGCGCAAGATCGTCGAATCGGAACCTGTCGAAGGCTGATCGGCGTCAGCACACAAAAAGGGGCGGGATCACCGGATCCCGCCCCTTTTTTTGCGCCTTCGGCCGATCAATCGTCGGAAATGCTGACCTGCTCATCGTGTCCCGAGCGATTCGAGACAAAGGCCAGCCCCATCAACACGCCGGCGAGAAGCAGGGTGATGACGATCCCGCCGCCCATCGCGATGACGAAATGCAGATGAAACGGCACGCCGGCGATTCGCATTTGCCAGATGGCAAACCCCGCAGTGCCGATGGCAACGATCGTCATCAACAGCATCAGCCGGCGAAAACGTCGCCAATGGTCCGCAGGTGCGCGCCCGACGGAGGGGACTGGCGTGCGAACGGGCTCGGGAATCGGCGCCGGGTTCATGCTTTGCCTTCCTTGGCGAATCGCGCAACACTCACGTCCCTGAGCGACAAATGCCGCCTGCCCGGGGAGACTCATCATGATCGGTACGATCCTGAACGGCAAAAAGCCATTGGTGTCGGTAACGCGCGACACTGTGATCGGCGCCATCGCGGCGCTGTTGTATCAACACCGAATCGGCGCTGTCCTTGTTGTC